>JAZRWW010000198.1:0-1543 GCA_045599865.1 Thermoguttaceae bacterium | reverse complement strand
CGACCTCGCGCCAAGAGACGGTTATCGTCGAGTCGGAAACGTCGGTCGCCGCAAACGATTCGGGCTTCGCAAGTTTCACTTGCGGAACCGTCGCCGTTGCCGCCGATTCTACGGTTCCAACGTAATCGCCGGTTCCCGTCGCTTTGACCGTCAACGTTTTGCCTACGTCGTCGATCGAAACCGTATAGGTCGCGCCGGTCGCGCCCTGAATCGGCTCGTCGCCGCGCCGCCATTGATATTCGACGTTCGCGTTTGTCGGGTCGACGTTCGCCGTCAGCGTAGCGCCGACTTCGGCGGTTCCGCTAATCGAAACGCTCGTCAACGTCGTTTGAAGCGTCGACGCGTTCAAAATATTCGAAAGCGCCGACGTTTCGTATTTTTCGCTTCCAAGCGCTTCGACGACAAATTCGTATTCTCGATTACGCGTCAGATCGATCGCTTGATAAGTCGTTCCAGACGAAACGGACGCGTAAGTCCAAGAGGACTCCGACGCTAGTTTGTAACCGACGCGATATCCGTTCGCGTTTTTAATTTCGTTCCAAGAGACGGAAATCGTCGTATCGTTCGCGCTCGTCGACTCGATCGTCGGCGTCGCAAGTTTCACCTGCGGAACGACGCTCGTCGACGCCGAAACGGAACCCGTATAATCGCCGGTTCCCGTCGCGACGACCGTTAACGTCGAGTTTACGTCCTCTAACTTGACCTCGTAAGAAGCGCCCGTCTCGTTTTCGATCGGCTTGTCGCCTCGATACCACGCGTAGGAAACCGTCGCGCCTTCCGGCAAAAGCCCGACCGCGGTCAACGTTTCGCCAACCTTGACCGTTCCGTTAATCGAAAGGCTATTCTCGACAAGGGACTTTTTAGACGTCCAGACGCTCGTTTCCGAAGTATTCGAATTTTCGTACTTGTCGTTTCCAAGCGCCGTAACTTTAAACGAATATTCTCGGTTGGGCGTCAAACCGCTCAAATTATGCGACGTTTCGGCGACGCCGATCGTCGTCCAGTCGGCGCCGTTCGAAGAGTATTGCAATTCGTATCTGATCGCGTTTTCGATCGCGTTCCAAGAAACCGTTATCGTCGAATCGGTCGCGACGGTCTGCGCGTTGAATTCGGGCGTAGCAAGTTTAGCTTTCGAAACTTCCGCCGTTGCCGCCGATTCTACGGTTCCGACGTAATCGCCGATTCCCGTCGCTTTGACGGTCAACGTTTTGCCAACGTCGTCGATCGAAACCGTATAGGTCGCGTCGGTCGCGCCCTGAATCGGCTCGTCGCCGCGACGCCATTGATATTCGACGTTCGCGTTTGTCGGGTCGACGTTCGCCGTCAGCGTTTTGCCGACTTTAGCGGTTCCGCTAATCGAAACGCTCGCCAACGTCGTTTGAAGCGTCTTCACGGTCGTCGTCGCCGAAACCGACGCCTCGTATTTTTCGCTTCCGCGCGCTTCGACGACAAATTCGTATTCGCGATTAGGCGTCAGATCGATCGCTTGATAAGTCGTTCCAGACGAAACGAACTCGTAAGTCCAAGCGGACTCCGACGCGAG
>JAZRWW010000197.1:0-4412 GCA_045599865.1 Thermoguttaceae bacterium | reverse complement strand
GTTTGCAGTCATTATCGCGGCCGCCGGGCGCAGTCGTCGTTTTAATTCGGGGTCGTCTCTTTTGACGACGAGTTCTCAGAAGAAGCCTTTCGCTCCGCTCAAAGGGCGCGCCGTTTGGCTTTACAGCGCGGAACGATTCGCTCGTCGCAAGGACGTCGCGCAACTTATTTTGGTCGTTTCGCCCGAGGATCGAGCCGAAGTCGAAAGTCGCTTTGCCGCCGAAATATCGCTTTATGGAATCGAACTTGTCGACGGCGGCGCCGAACGTTTTCTTTCGGTGGAGAACGCGTTGAAAGTCGTCAAGTCGACGGTCGATTTTGTCGCGGTTCACGACGCCGCGCGTCCTTGCGTTAGCGACGCGGACGTCGAAAACGTCTTTACGGAGGCGTCGCGTAGTCGCGCGGCGATTCTCGCTTCGCCCATCGTCGGATCGCTGAAACGCTCGCGCGGCGGAAAAGCGCGCGAGAAGTCGGAAACGGAACTTGTTCGCGAGCGACTTGGAATCGGCGCCTCGTCGATTAGCCCCGTTTCGGCTTTCGCGGGTATGTTCGACGAGGAGCGTCTTGTCGTGGCGGAATCGACTTCGCGCGAGAATCTTTGGGAAGCTCAGACGCCTCAAGTCTTCGCGCGCGATTTGCTTGAACGCGCTTATCGAGAACGCGCGCGCGATTTCGCTCCGACCGACGATTGCGGCTTGGTCGAAGCGCTTGGCGTCGACGTTTCGATCGTCGCTGGCGCGCGCGCGAATATAAAAATAACGACGTCTGAAGATTTGGCGATCGCGGAGAAGTTTTTGGAGATAGTCGCTCGTCGCGATACGAAGTCGTCGCGGTTCTTTTGAAGTCTCGATTTCGCATCGACGGAGCAAAACGTAAAAAATTTGCCCGAATAATTTTGCTAGGGTATAGACAGAGGCGCCTTGCGTGAAGTATAATTACGTCAAGCGCCTTGTTTTGTTTACGAAGGGCGTTAAAGGATCCTGAAAAGGTAAAGGAACGATAATGACGTATAAATCGTGTTGTTTGCAAGCCGCCTTTTTGAGCGCGGTTCTTTGTTGGAACGTTTACGGGGTCGCGCAAGAAGCCGCGCCCGCCGCCGATCCCGCGCCCGTCGCGCAAGAATCTGCGCCCGCCGCCGACCCCGCGCCCGTCGCGTCCGATTATTTGGCGCAAGAACAAGCCGCTCGCGCCGCTCGACCCGAACTGTTTAAAGAGTTGAAGATTACGGAAAAGTTTGTCAAGCGCTTGCCGACTTTTTGGAGTAAATTGAAGGTCGTGAAACGCCAGACGCGCGAAGCCTATGCGATTCAAGAAAGTTATTTTACGGAAATTGCGCAACTGAAGGCGCGTATCGAACGTTTGGAAAAGGAACGGGACGCGAAGCTACGCGCTCTTCTGACCGACAAACAACGCGGGACTTACGACGAATTGGTCAAGGCGGCTCAAGCGAAGCTCGAGGCGAAACGCGCTCAAAAAGAAGCGGAAGAAGAAGCGGAGACGCCCGAATGACGCGTTAAAACGCGTCGTCGCGTCTTAACCGTTCGTTCAAACTTCGACGAAACGCGCCATACGCGACGTTTAGGCGTCGCCTATTTCGCTTGGTCGAAGTTTTTTCATATTCGAGTAGGAGAAAATTTTTTGTCGAGTTTATTTGAATCCGCCGAACGTGAAAATCGCACTCGCGCGCTTCCTCTTGCGGCGCGTATGCGTCCTCGTCGTCTTGCGGAATTTGTCGGTCAAGACCATTTTCTCGGCGAAGGGAAATTATTGCGTCGCCTTGTTAAGGCGGATCGACTCGGCTCGACGATATTTTACGGGCCTCCGGGCGTCGGCAAGACGACGTTGGGCTATTTGCTTGCGAAGGAGACGCGTTGCGTTTTTCGTCAGTTGAGCGCGGTGTCTGACGGCGTTAAGACGTTGCGCGAGACGCTCGAACAAGCGAAGGATCGTTTGGCGTCGACGGGCGCGCGCACGTTGCTTTTTATCGACGAGATTCATCGATTCAACAAATCGCAACAGGACGTTCTTCTGCCCGAAGTCGAACAGGGCGTCGTCGTTCTTATCGGCGCGACGACGGAAAATCCTTTTTTTACGATTAATAACGCGTTGCTTAGTCGTAGTCGGGTCTTTCAGTTCGAGCCCCTTTCGGAGGAGAATATCAAAACGCTCTTGCGTCGCGCGGCGTTCGACAAAGAACGGGGCTTGGGACGTTGCGAGATCGAGTTGCGCGAGGACGCGCTCGACTACGTGGCGGCGATTTGCGACGGCGACGCTCGTCGGGCTCTTTCCACGCTTGAAGTCGCCGTGTTGTCTTCTCTCGACGTCGCGGAGGACGAATCGAACGCGACGCCCGCTCGCGCGATCGTTTTTACGAAGGAACTTGCGGCGGAATCGGTTCAACGTCGCGCCGTTTCTTACGATCGGGACGGCGACGAACATTACGACGCGATTAGCGCTTTGATCAAGAGTATTCGCGGGAGCGATCCCGACGCGTCGATTTATTGGCTCGCGAAGATGCTCGAAGGGGGCGAAGACGTTCGTTTTTTGGCGCGTCGACTTGTAATTTTGGCGAGCGAAGACGTCGGAAACGCCGATCCTAGCGCGTTGCCCCTCGCCGTTGCGACCGCGACCGCTTGCGAGATCGTCGGCTTGCCCGAATGCCGTCTCAATTTGGCGCAAACGGTCTGTTATCTTGCGTGCGCGCCGAAATCGAACGCGTCGACGGAAGCCGTTTTTGCCGCGCTTGCCGACGTTCGCGAAGGAAGAATCTTGCCCGTGCCGCGCATTCTTCGCGACGCGCATTACAAAGGCTCTCGACGCCTTGGGCACGTCGGCTACCAATACGCGCACGACGCGCCGGACGCGATCGCGGCGCAGGATTATCTTGGCGTCGACCGAGAGTATTATCAGCCGACCGATCGGGGCGCGGAGAAGGAGATCGGCGAGCGATTGAAGAAGATTCGCGCGATTTTGCGCGAAGCTAAAGGCGAATCTTAGTCTTTGACGGTCGTTTTTTGCGGACGCCGTCGAGCAACGACAAAGGAAACTTTCGATGCAACAAGGTTATCTTCACATATGCGCGCTTTTGGACGTTTCGTCGTCGACGAGCGCTCTCAAGTCGCGGGTCGTTTGTTCGTTGCGTTTGTTTCTAATGGAACGCCTTGCGCGTTGCGAGTGGAAAAAGAAACTTGACTTTTACGCGTTTGCCGATCGTTGCGAGAAAATTCTTGCCGACGTCGATCTTGAAACGATCGATTTTGACCGATTCAACGAAGCGTTCGAATCCCTTATGGTTTGCGAGGGGGCGACGGCGTTGCAAGATTCTCTTTGCGTTACGATCGACGAATTTGGCGAGAAATTAGCCGCGCTAGACGAAGATCAACGCCCGGAAACGGTCGTTTTCGTCGTGATTACCGACGGACTAGACAACGCCAGCGTTCGTTATTCCCTTGAGGACGTCAAGAGCCGCGTTTCTTTGCAATCGCATACTTACAGCTGGAATTTTGTTTTTTTCAACGCCCAACTCTATCAATTCTGTTCCGCCTGTCCGCTAAACGAAACGCCTTCCGAATTATTCGGATCAGAAGAGAGAACAAAACTTGCGTCTATTCTCTTCAAAAGCGCCGACGAAACGACGGGACTTGACGCTAGGGAGAGTTTCGGGACGATCGACCGCGTGCTTGAAGCGGAAACGTTGGCCGATTTTGAGGCTTTTAATAAAGAATTTTCCGACGGCTCCGAAATCGATTCCGGCGAGAATTACGAGACGAACAACGACGCGCTCGATTCGGAAGGCGTCGACGAAATCGATTCTTTTGAAGAAGAGTCTTCCGTTGCTCCCGACGTTAGCGCCGTCGTCGAGTCTGAAGCTGAAATTGCCGTAGAACCTGCGACGGAATCGGTCGTCGAATCCGAGGAGTCGCTAGCGGAGGAAAGCGCGCCCGACGTTGAATCCGATCCTTTTGAAGAAGAATCTTCCGTCGAAACGGACGCTGAACCTTTTGTCGAACCTGAAGGGGCGCTAGAGGATGCTAGCGTGCTTGACGTTGAATCCGATACTTTTGAAGAAGAATCTTCCGTCGAAACGGACGCGGAACCTTTTGTCGAACCTGAAGGGGCGCTAGAGGATACTAGCGAGCCCGACGTTGAATCTGAATCTTTCGAAGAAGAATTTCCCATTGAATCGGACGCGGAACCTTCTGCTGAATCCGAGGGGGCGCTAGTGGAAGAGAGCGAGCCCGACGTTGAATCTGATTCTCTTGAGGAAGAATCTTCCGTCGAATCGGACGCGGAACCTTTTGTTGAACCCGAAGTATCGCTAGAGGACGAATGCGCGTCCGACGTTGAATCTGATTCTCTCGAAGAAGAGTCTTCCGTTGAAATGGACGCAGAACCTTCTACTGAATCCGAGGA
>JAZRWW010000196.1:0-9371 GCA_045599865.1 Thermoguttaceae bacterium | reverse complement strand
ATCGACACGCCGGGCCACGTCGATTTCACCGTCGAAGTCGAGCGTAGTTTGCGCGTTTTAGACGGCGCCGTTCTCGTCCTTTGTTCGGTCGGCGGAGTTCAAGCGCAATCGTTGACGATCGATCGTCAGATGAAACGTTACGGCGTTCCTCGTCTTGCGTTCGTCAATAAAATGGATCGCGTGGGCGCGAATCCTCGTCGCGTCGTTCAGCAGTTGCGCGACAAACTCGACTGCGACGCCGTGTTGATGCAAATTCCGATCGGCGCCGAACAGGACTTCGAAGGCGTCGTCGATCTTGTCGTCGGCAAAGCGATTTATTTTGACGGTCCCCAAGGCGAAATTTTGCGCTATGAAGACGTCCCCGAAACGCTTGTCGCAGAATATAAAAAATCTCGTCAGGATATGCTCGAATCGCTTTCGATGTACAGCGACGAGTTAATGGAAATCCTACTTGAAGGCGAAGAGCCGCCCGAGGAGCTTATTCACCGCGTCGTTAAAAACGCGACCTTGGCGAAGCAACTTACGCCCGTCTTCTTGGGTTCCGCCTATCGCAACAAGGGCGTTCAACCCCTTCTCGACGCCATCGGGCGTTATCTTCCCTCCCCGCTCGATCGCGAAGCGTACGCTTATCAAACGAATCCCGAAACAAACGAAGAAGAAAAAATTCGTATGGTTCCCGATCCCGCGAAGCCGCTTGTCGCGATGGCGTTCAAAATTGTCGAAGACCCCTTTGGAACGCTTACCTTTATGCGAATTTACCAAGGAAAGATCGAAAAAGGCGGCTCGTATTACAACCAGCGCTCGGGCAAAAAAGAACGTATTAGCCGAATCTTCCGTATGCACGCCGATCAGCGCGTCGAACTTGAATCCGGCGAGGCGGGCGATATTGTCGCCGTCATTGGGATCGATTGCTCCTCCGGGGAAACCTACTGCGACGCCCCGAACTTCTGCACGCTCGAGTCGATTTTTGTGCCCGAGCCCGTTATCCAAGTCGCGATCAAAGCGATAGAAACGCGCGACGCCGACCGTTTGGCGAAAGCGCTCTATCGTTTCCGCAAAGAAGACCCGACCTTGACCGTTCGAACCGACCCCGAAAGCGGAGAAACCTTAATCGCGGGCATGGGCGAGTTGCACTTGGACGTCTACGTCGAACGCATTAGACGCGAATACAAAGTCGAAGTCGAAACTTCCGCGCCAAAAGTGAATTATCGCGAAGCTCCGACGATTTCCATCGAATTCGACACGAAGCACAAGAAACAATCGGGCGGTTCCGGGCAATACGCGCACATCTGCGGCGTTATGTCGCCTATTCCCGAAGACGAAGCGTCGGGCGAGACTTTCGTCTTTGAAGAACACATTACCGGCGGCGTTATTCCGTCCAACTACTTGCCCGCGATCGAAAAGGGTTATCGTTCTTCTTTGGAAAAAGGACCGATCGCCGGTTATCCCGTCGTCAATTTGAAGATCGACGTCAACGACGGTTCCTATCACGCCGTCGACTCCAGCGACTTGGCGTTCCGCATTTGCGCGCAAACCTCCTTGCGCGAGAATTTCCCGCGAATGAAGCCGACGATTCTCGAACCGATTATGAAAATTGAAATCGAATGCCCCGAGAATTTCCAAGGAAACGTCGTCGGCGACTTGTCGAGTAGACGCGGTATTATCTCTCAAACGGAAACGACGGGCGCCAACTGCCGCTTGATCGGCGAAGTGCCCCTTGCCGAAACGTTCGGGTATTCGTCCAATTTGCGCAGTATGACTCAAGGTCAAGGCGTCTTTTCGATGGAATTCCTCAAATATAAGCGCGTTCCGTCGAATATCCAAGAAGAAATTGCGCGCGAACGCAACGAAAAAGCCAAAAAATAACGCTCGTTGATTATAGCGCGGCGGAAAAAGAGCGTTTTGACGCGCCCTAGACGTCCGCTTCGACTCGTTCGCGACCGAACGATTTTCGTTGTTTAATGAACGAACGTCGTTCGGTTTTTGTCGTTTCTTGCTATTCGCTTCCGACGCGTCGTTTTACCCAAGGAGACCGCCAAACTATGGAATCAAATCAAGAACGCTTAGACGAATCCGATCAGGAACTGCTCGCGCGGTTTAGTTCCGTTAGCAAAACGTTGATCGAACGACTCAAACGCCAAATCGTCGGTCAAGACGCCGTTTTAGAAGAAATACTCGCGGCGTTCTTTGCCGGCGGTCATCTACTGCTTACCGGAGCGCCCGGCTTAGGCAAGACGCATATAGCGCGTTCGATCGCCGCGGCGCTCGAGCTGAAATTTAATCGCGTTCAATTCACGCCCGACTTGACGCCAAGCGACGTTTTGGGCTCCAACGTCTTGCAGGAATCTCCGACGACCGGCGAGCGTTCCTTCGAATTTATGCCCGGTCCGATTTTTACCAACGTTCTGCTTGCGGACGAACTCAATCGCACGCCGCCAAAAACTCAAGCGGCGTTGCTCGAAGCGATGCAAGAACGTCAAGTAACCCTTTCGGGCAAGCGTTACGAACTCGAAGAGCCCTTTTTTGTCTTGGCGACGACGAATCCGATCGAATACGAGGGAACCTACGTTTTGCCCGAATCGCAACTCGATCGTTTCTTGTTTAGCGCCAAAATCGACTATCCGAAGGCGGCGGCGGAAACGGAAATGGTTCTTATGACGACAGGAGAGAGACGACCTCCTGAAAAACCGCTCCTTTCGTTGGAGGACGTCCTCCGCTTTCAAGCGCTTGTCAGACGCGTTCCTCTGCCCGTTAGAATCGCGGAACACGCCGCCGCGCTTGCGCGCAAAACGCGCCCGCAACTGAAAAGCTCGTCGGAATTGACTCAAAAGTACGTCGAACAAGGCGCCGGTCCCCGCGCGAGTCAAGCGATCGCGCTGGGCGCGAAATCTTTCGCCGCAGTAGCAGGTCGACCCGTCGTCTCGGTCGAAGACGTCGAACGCGCGGCTCCGTTGGCGTTGCGAAGTCGAATCGTCTTGAATTATCTCGCGCAAGGAGACGGAATCGACGTCGATTTGCTTGTTCGTAAGATTATTCGAGAAGTCGGAGCGGAACGCGAATAACGACGCTATTCGTTTTTGTTTTTTGTCCTTTACAATCAAGCTCAAGCCCGTTAATGGATCGATATGTCTCTAAATGAAGCGCAACGCGCGGCCGTTGAAACTTTAACGGGTCCTCTTCTCGTCTTAGCCGGCGCCGGCACGGGCAAGACTCGCGTCGTCACGTACCGCATCGCGCGGCTAATTCAAAGCGGAATCGAGCCGGACCGAATATTGGCCGTCACTTTTACGAACAAAGCGGCTCGCGAAATGTTGCAACGGGTCGTCGAACTGATCCCCAAGCGTCGCGACAAAAAAAAGCCGGAAATCTCGACCTTTCATTCCCATTGCGTTCGCGTCTTGCGTCGACAAATTCACTTGCTCGGCTTCCCTAATCAGTTCGCTATTTACGATCAGGGCGACCAAGAGTCCGTCGCGCGTCAAATACTCAAAGACGCGCGCATATCGTCCGGCGCCATAAGTCCCGCCGACTTTTTACGCCAAATTTCGACGTGGAAATCTGCGGGAATCAGACCGCCGCAAGCGCAAGAATCCGCGCAATTCGCAAAAGATTATTTATGTTCGCTGGCCTACGCGCGTTATCAGGCGCGACTAAAAGACTTGGGCGCCGTCGATTTTGACGATATTCTACTGCTGACGGAAGACGTCTTCGAACGTTTCCCCGAAGTGTTGCAAGAAGAAGCGGGACGATTCGACCGTATTCTTGTCGACGAGTATCAAGACACGAATATGAGTCAATACCGCATTATTAGCGGCTTGGCGCGCTTTCACCGCAATTTGTGCGTCGTCGGCGACGACGACCAAGCGATCTACGGCTGGCGAGGCGCGGAAGTCCGGCATATTCTAAACTTCAAACGAGACTGGTCGGAAGCGCGGACGATTCGACTCGAAGAAAATTATCGCTCGACGACGCAAATTCTAACTTGGGCGAATCGTCTTATCGATTTCAACACGATTCGGCACGCTAAAAAATTACGGTCGACGTCTCAAGGCGACTCGCCCCATATTATGCAATGCAAAGACGGCGAAGTCGAAGCGAAGCGCGTCGCCGCCTCGATTAAACAGCGTTTGGAAGATTCTAACCGTCGTTTCAACGATTTTGCGATTCTATTTCGAACGAACGAACAGCCGCGCGCCTTCGAAATGGAACTGCGCGCCCTAAAAATTCCGTACAACGTCGTCGGAAGTCAGTCGTTCTTTGATCGAAAGGAAGTTAAGGACGTCGTTTCCTACTTGAAAGCGCTCGTCAGACCTCAAAACGACGTCGCGTTATTGCGAATCGTCAATACTCCGCCCCGACGCATCGGGTCGACGACGCTTGTGAAAATACGCGAGTTTTCAATACAAAACAAAAGACCGGTCTGGGACGCGCTACGACCGCATTCTGAAGCGTTAAACGACGTCGATCCCAAAGCAAAAGAAGCGCTCGAAAATTTCTATCAGTTAATGACGACGCAGGCGCGACGGTTGCGCGCCGATTTTTCGGCAAAATCCGTCGAAGCGTTCCTAAAAGCCGTCGATTACGACGCCGAAATTGAACGACTTTACCCAAGTGAAGAGGAACGCGAAGAACGAAGAAAGTCCGTAAACGAGGTCGTCGAGGCGATCGACGCCTATTTGCGTGAAAATCCGGGCGCGACGTTGAGCGAGTTCCTAGACGACGCCGCGTTGGGCGGACCCGAGTTCTCCTCCCAGCAAGATAAAAAAAAGGAGGCGAACGCCGTCTTACTGTCCACGTATCACGCCGCCAAGGGGCTCGAATTCAAAGAAGTCTATATGGTCGGTATGGAAGAAGGAATTTTGCCGCACCAACGTTCGATCGAAGACCCGTCCGAACAAGGCGTCGAAGAAGAACGACGTCTTTGTTACGTGGGAATCACGCGCGCAAGATTCAGATTGACGCTTTCGTTAGCCCTGACGCGAATGAAAAGGGGCAAGGCGCGCCCTACGGCGCCAAGCCGATTCCTATACGAGGCGGCGGGGCTCTCGGACAATCCGAAATATTTGGCGATCAAGTCGGGTAAAATTTCCGCCGCAAAACGCAACGAAAAAACGTAGATTATTCGTTTTCCTCTTGTGAAATTCAACTCGAATCGATAAAATCGAAAATCGGCGCAAACGACGCCGACGCAATTACGCCCGCGAAGGGCAAGTTCAAAAAAACACCGCAAACAGAAACGCAACGGCGACGACCTTGGGAGAAAAAAAGCAACAGTCCAGTCTTGGTTTTTTAACCGCGTTTGGCAATCCGCGCGAGGGCGTCGTCGGCGGTTTCCTTGTCTTGAACGCCGCCGGACGCCCCCTTGAATTTCACTGCACCGCCCCCGTCAGACCAAATAGAGCGCAAGAGATTTTATACGGCGTCGCGCTCGAAGGGTTCCTGTGCGGAGAACAGATAGCGCCCGCGCTAGTCGCAAGAACGAAAGCGGAACTTGCGCTTGTGTTGACGAATTTGCCCGCGATGACCCCCGCTTGCGAACTGATCGACGCGCCGCTTGGACTCGTCTTTCAACACGCGAAAATCGCAAACGAACAGGACGACAAACGCTACGCCTTGTGGGAAAAAGGCGAAAAAAGCGAAAACTCGCTTCGCAACGAAAACGAGAAAAATAACGGCGATTTCTGCGAAGAACCGCTCTTTTATGAATCGTTAGAGTCGGCGCCGACGACGCCCGGCGTCGACTACGACTACTGGCGCGAGACGATTAGAGGAAAAAATCGAATCGCGTTGCCCGTCGAGTTCAGATCGGAAACGCGCGGAAAAATCGAGTTCGCCGATTTGGAACGCCGTCTCGACGTCTTTTTGAAATCGATCGACAGTATCGAACCCTTCGAACGCGTCAGGCTGGCGATCGAAGAGGCGCGCAAGTCTTGTTAATCGCGTCGACGTCGATGAAATCGATAAGGAAGCGACCGTTATGAACGAAAAGACTCGCAACGACGACCCAAGCGCGCGACGCAAAGCGTCGGAAACGCCGATTCAAATACGCTCGTGGAACCGTCGAATAGTCAAGCCGAAAACGTTGAGCGTGCTATGTCCCAAAACGTTGCTCGATTCCGAAGGGCGGCGTCTGGAAATAGAAACGCATTCGCTCCGTTTGAAGCCGAAACTCGCGCGCGCCTTCTCGCTTCCGATCGACGCGTCGATCAAATCGCTCGCGTCGATTCGCAGTTTTTTCTTCTTTCCGCAGGAAGACCTCGCGACTCCCAAAAAAGCAAAGCTCGCCGACGCGACGCGCGACGCTGAAGCCCAAACGTCCGAAAATCAAAAGAGCGACAAGTCTTCCCTCGCCTCGTCCGAATTCTTCGATTCGCCCGAAAATCCGACCCGAATTCGCGTTCCGCAAGACGTCGTTAAAATTGAAGACCGACTTGGCTACGTCTTACAACCGCCGATCGAAACATGGCTGGGGCGAACGTCGCTCGAAACGCCCTTCGAACCCTTCAATTATCAAAAGCAAGGCGTCGCGTTCCTTTATAGTTCTCGTTGCGCGATTTTAGCCGACGAAATGGGGCTCGGCAAGACGATGCAAGCGATCACGACGATTCGACTGCTCTTTCGAAGCGGAGAATGTCGAAACGTCCTGCTCGTATGTCCTAAGCCGCTAGTATCCAACTGGACGCGCGAATTTGAACTCTGGGCGCCCGAAATCGACGTCAAAGTTATCGAAGGCAAAAGCGACAGAAGAAAATGGCTCTGGCGCCTGCCCGACGTGCCCGTGCGTATCGCAAATTACGAACTGCTCGCGCGCGATCAAGAATTTTTCGATCCGCCCGAAGGAAACAAAGTTCGTTTCGATTTGGTCGTCTTAGACGAATCGCAACGCATCAAAAACAGAGGAAACGTAACGTCGGAAGCCGCTTGCGCGATACCGCGTCGGCGCAGTTGGGCGCTTACCGGCACTCCCGTCGAAAATTCCGCCGAAGATTTGGTCGGCATTTTCGATTTTTTATCGCCCGGCTATCTTCAGTCGGGCTTGAAGCCGCTTCAAATCAGTCAACTCGTCGGCGATTACATTTTGAGACGTACAAAAGACAAGGTTCTCAAAGACCTGCCCCCGAAATTGATACGCGACGCGCATATCGAACTGACCGACGAACAGTACGAAACCTATCGTATGGCGCAAGAAGAAGGCGAAATCAGACTCAACGAAATGGGCGATTCCGTTACGTTGCAACACGCCTTTGAACTCATCTTGCGACTCAAGCAGATTTGCAACTACGATCCTGCGACGGGCGAAAGCGCCAAGCTCGAAAGACTCGTCGCCGACCTCGAAGAAATAGCCGCAAGCGGACAAAAAGCGATCGTCTTCAGCCAGTGGGTGCAAACGATACGTTGGCTCGCGGATCGCCTTCAGCGTTTCGGTCCCCTCGAATATCACGGAAAGACGCCATCGAAAGAACGCGACTCCGTGATCCAACGATTCCGCGAAGACGATTCCAAACACGTTATACTGATGAGTTACGGCGCGGGCAGCGTCGGCTTGAACCTGCAATTCGCGAGTTACGTTTTCCTCTTCGACCGCTGGTGGAACCCCGCCGTCGAAGATCAAGCGATCAATCGCGCGCACAGAATCGGCGCGGCGGGCCCCGTCACAGTTTCAAGATTCGTCGCTTCCAATACGATCGAAGAAAAAATCGACCAAATCCTGACGGAAAAGCGCCTACTTTCCGAAACGATTTTGTCGGGCGCCAAGGGACTCAACTATTCGCTAGGCTTGAATCAAGAGGACATTTTCGGCTTGTTCAACATTAAATCCGTTCGCTCCACGAAAAAGTAACGGCTCAATATAACGACAAGCGTTCACGAAAAAACCGAACGATTCCAACGCGAGCCTTGTTCGAGAAATTCCGTGAACGATTCGTCGTTTTTTTTCAAAGGGCGCTAGAAATTCGATTCGGTTTGCCGTATACTTAAGGACGGTCGTTAGCGTATGAAGACGACGCGCGATTTTCCGCGAATCGTCGTTAATTTTTTAACCCAATGGAGCGCGTAGAATTGGAACTAAACGTAATCGATTTTTCAGACGATATGGTTTTTCGCGCCTTTTTGGGCGCGGAACGATTTGCCGATTCGCTTAGGGGGCTTTTAAACGCGATTCTTCGCGAAGCGCGGTTGCCTCAAATTAAGTCTTTGACGATAAAAAATCCGTACCTATTTGAAAATTGGCAAAACGAAAAGCAACCGATACTTGATATTCGCGTCGTCGACGAAGAGGGGCGCGAGTACGACGTCGAGATGCAATGCCGCCGCGAGAAGCATTACGTCAGTCGCGCTGTTTTCTATACTTTTCGTATGCGTTCCAGCCAACTTGAACAAGGGCAAGGCTACGGAAAGCTCAAGCGAACGATAGGAATTTCTTTGACGAAGTTTCCCATCGAGAGGACGCGCCCGGACGTTTGGTTCGACGTATGGAAGTATCGTTCCGTACTTGGAACGGACTTGGGGTACGACGACGCGGTCAATATTTTTGTGCGTCTTCCTTCGAAGCGCGGCGAAGAACCTATCGGAGTCAAAGACCCGGAACTGTTGAATTGGCTTAAATTTCTTGCGTTTTACCCGAATTTGACCGAGGAGGAGCTTGCGAGGATTCAAGAGTCGACTTCGGGCGTAACCGAACTTTGTCAGGGGGCGGAAATGTTTCCAAGAACGAAAGAAGAACACGAGTTCTGGAGCGCGCGCGAAAGATATTGGTATGATCGAGCGTCCGTTCTAGAGGATTACGAAGAATACGAGAAACAGATTAACTCCTTGACGGCGGAAATTTCCTCGCGGTTAAATTCAGAACGCAAATTGATCGCCAAGATGTTGCAAGTTCGGTTTGGCGCGCCCGTTGCGAATTTAACCGCACGTCTGAACAAGATCGAATCTTCGGAAACGTTGGATAGACTTTCCGATTTGAGCGTGGCATGCAACGATTACGAAGAATTCCTTACAGAATTGGCAAATTGCGCCGACTAACGCGCGCGTTCCTCCGCCGTCGAAGCCGGGCGTTTATTTGATCGACGCCGCTTGAATATCGACTTTCCGTGAACGCTTACAAAAATCTTTTGACGCAACGTTAAGCGAAAGCGCCCTCCGCTCGCCTAAAGACGAACGGATTGTCGCGCGCCCCTTGCGCCGCGACACTTGCGCGACGTTTATTCCGAAACAATACGACGGTTGGAAACTTTGCATAATCCTCGGCGGACGCTTGCCGTAAAGAAGACAATGATCGCGCAAACCGTATTCGTAAATCGCCTATCTATCTATCTATCTATCTATCTATCTATCTATCTATCTATCTATCTATCTATCTATCTATCTATCTA
>JAZRWW010000195.1:0-7543 GCA_045599865.1 Thermoguttaceae bacterium | reverse complement strand
CGCTCGCCGGTTCGTTCCCCGAAAAGTTCCTTCAAAACCTCGTTTTCAAGGAGTCGCAACTCGCGATAAGCGACGACGAGAAAATTGCCGCACCCGCAAGCGGGGTCGAAGACGCAAATTTCTTTGAGTTTGGCGTGAAATTCGTGAAGGCGCTTGTCGCGCGTCGATTTGGTCTTAAGAATTTTGATTTTTTTCAGTTCGTCGCGCAACTTGCCGAGAAAGAGCGGATCGAGCGCTTTGAGTATGTTCTTTTCCGGAGTGTAATGCGCGCCTAAATTGCGTCGTTCCTTTTGATCCATCGCGCATTGAAAGAGCGCGCCGAAAAGGATCGGCGAGACGCCCGACCAGTCGAATTCGCAACACTGAATAAACGCGGCGCGCGCTTCGGCGTCAAAATGCGCGACGGAGAGTCGTTCGTGAAACAGCCCGCCGTTCACGTAAGGGAAACGCGCCATATCTTCGTCTAGCGCGGGCGAACGTCGTTCTTCGGGCGTGTCGAGAACTTCGAACAACTCGTTTAATTTCGCGCCAAGATCGGAGCCGTCGGCGGCGGTTTTCGTTCGAACGTATAAGAGCAACTCGTCTTTGTCGAAGACGCCGGAATCGTCGGCAAAAAGACAAAAGAGCAGTCTGGCGAGATAGAGTTCCAACTCTTTCGGGTCGTATTTTAACGCGCGGAGTCGGTCGTGAAGACGTCCCATCAGAACGGTCGCTTCGATATTCGCAGGGTCTTGTTCCGCGAAAGTTTTCTTAACGTATCCGCTTAGGAAGTAAAAATACTTCAAATAGGCGGGCAAGTCGCGCAACGAAAATCGAATTTCCTCGAGCGTGTCGAAATCCTGATAGAAAAACTCGTCGAAATTACAGACCAAAACGCCCTTCGGCGCCTGATTTTTCACGACTTCGCTATGGCAATAATCGATCGCCTGACGATACGCGGCTTCTAGGTCGACGCCGCTTTTCTTCATTTCGATCAGAATTTGACGCGACCAGAAACAGTCGACGAATCCCTGAGTCCCGGTCGGCTTTTTTAGCGGGTATTCCAAATAAGTCGCCGCGACGCGCCTATCGACGCCAAAAACGTTGAGAAATTCGATAACGAACGCCTGCGCCTCCGATTTTTCGCTTTTGCGTCCGCCTTCCCATTTGGCGACGAAATCATACGCGCGGTTTAATATTTCGGTCGTGGATAGAATCATCGGTTCCCCTCGCGTTAAACGTCGTTTTATGCGTCGAGAAAGTTTCTCTCGATCAGATCAGTATAATCTAATTCCGTTCCAAATCAATATGAGTACGAAGTCGTATTTTGGGGCGCGTCGACTCTTAATCAAAACGCTGTTGCGCAATATCCAATAATTGGGTTACGCTTATCTTCTTGAAAAATAATGTCGGCACGCCCTAGTAAGACCCCTTTTTATGCAATAGAAGTTGTCAATTTCATTTTGTCCTTACATTTTGAGTAAAATTAACGCTTTTTTCTTGAAACGCGGAAAAAAAAGAATTATACTGAGACGCGCCTGAATAGATTCCAAACTTATTGGCAAGTCTGTTTTGCGTTTGCAAAACTGTACTCGCGATCTTTTGGACAATTTGAGAGGTCGTTTGTTTTACGGTGAGTTACAATGCAACTGTTAAAAGGTCTATCGGTCGTTGTTTTAACGACTCTTGCAATTAGCGCGTCTTTTTCGGCTTTTGCCGACGATCAAGATTCGAGTCCCAACCCTCCGGGCGAATACGACGTTTGCTGGGTTGGCAATACGTTTTCCGGCTCCGGCGGATTCAACGGATTTGGCTATTGGGTTCAGCAAGGAGCCGACGAAATTGAAATCGCGCCTAACGGTATGGTCGCCGCAGGTTGCGGTTGGGACGAAGCCGGGCGTTGCGTCGGTTTATACAAGGATAATAAAGTCAATCGAGTACTCCTGAAACAAGAGGACGTACACGAAACGGCTTGGGGCTGGAACACAGGAAGCAACGCGATCGCGTTCTTCGGTTCCAATATCTATATTGGCAACACTGGCAAATGGTTAGTTCGTTTCGAAGGCGACGTCGACGATCTAGACTCTTGGACTTGGAAAGCGGAAGTCGAACTCTCCGACGAACCGATCGGCGCGAGTGCAAACGCAAGGTACGTTGTCTTCGCGTACCCGCAAAAACTTGAAATTCTCAACGCGTCCGATCTAAAAGTCGTCGCCTCTTGGAATCTTAAAAAGGGCAAGCTAATTCGAGACGTTCTCCTCGACGATTCCGACCGTCTCTTTTTGATCGTAGACGAAACAATTCAATTTCTCAATTTCAAAAACGGGAAATTTTCAGAGCAAAAATCCGGCGCTTTTCCGAATCTAACCAAGCCCGCGTCTCTGGCGTTAGATTGGCAAGACCGTAAAACGCTTATTGTTTGCGACAACGGATCGGATCGACAGGTTAAATTTTACGACGTTTCCAAAACGACCGCGCCCAAATTGCTCAAAACGTTTGGCGAAAAGGGCGGACTATTTTCTAAAACGAAAGTCGACGGGAAATTATTGCCGGACGGCGTAAATTATCCGACGCGTTTTCACGCGCTTAGAGGCGCAGGAAGCGACAAAAGCGGGAATCTCTACGTCGCGCTTGGTTTTAACGAAGGTCCTTGCGGCAGTTTTATGTTGCGCGCTTTTTCGCCGCAAGGCAAGTTACTTTGGGAACATATGAATCTTGCGTTTGTCGACACGTTCGGCTTTGACCCGGATTCGGACGGCGCGAAAATCTACACGCGCACGTCAATTTTGGAATTGGATCCCGATTCTCCAAAAGCGAATTTGAATTGGCGCAACGTTGCGACTACGATCGACGATCGTTATTCTGAAGAAGAGGATCAACGCCCGGCGCGCGGTTGCTCGGCGTTTTTCAAAACGCTTCAAGGGCATAAGCTGTTCTATACTATCGGACAATACGCAACCGGGATTCGTTTTTACTCTTTCGACGAGGCAAGCGGCAGCCAAATTGCGCGACCAGTCGGAAAAATTATCGCCGACGAAGAAAGTTGGGCTTGGTTTATCGACGACAACGGCGATCTCTGGCGCGGAGATTATCATCCTAGTCGTTCAATTCGACGCTACAAATTTACCGGGTGGAAAAAAGTTGACGACCCGAAATATAAGGGACTTTACGCGCCTCAATACGACTTGGAAAATCCGTATGACGAACCGTGGCCGGAGGATTTTGACGACGTTCGGCGTCTCGTTTACGACGCGCCCAACGACGTAATGTATCTTTGCGGGTATTTAAAGACCGACGAGGTTGATTCTTGGGGCGTATGCGGAAAAACGTTGCGTAAATACGAGTATTGGTCGACCAAAGAGCGTAAGATCGCGTGGACGATCGCAACGCCCGTCAATCCAGAAGGAGAAAACGGCAAGCCTCTGACGCCCGAGGGATTCGCGTTCGCAGGCGATTATCTTTTCTTCGGAATGGTGAAGCCGGACGGTTCTGAACAACGCACTTACGTCCTCGACGCTCACACTGGGAAAAATCTCGGCGCGTTCAAAGCCAACGGCGAAGAAGTCAACACGGCAAGTTGGCACGATATGCCCTATTCCGTCGCCGTCCTCAAACGCAAAAACGGAGTCTATCTTATTATGACGGAAGAAGACTGGCGAGGAAAGAATATCGTTTATCGTTGGAAGCCTAAGAAGGACTGAGCGCCGCGCGAAAAGCCGTCCGTCTTTAGACGGGCGGAGGGAACTACGAACGAACGTCGACACGAATAAAAAAGACGACGGCGTTTTTTTATTGCGGACGACGGTTTCGTCGTTATTTTTGATTTGGCGTCGATCCGCAGTTTCTGGTTTTTCACACGGACGTCTCGCGTTGTAAACGTCGCGTTGTAAACGACTGAAATTTTACGGAAAAAATAGGTCGTGATCGCCCTGATTCCTCAATACGTTCGCGTTTTTTGAAAAAAACCGCTTATCAGAATACGTTCGAAGTATCTTTGGCAAAATCGAAAAGCGACGTCTGCTCGCCGTTCCCTTGATGTCGTTCTCCATATTTTTGACGTATCTCTTCCATAAAATCCGCCGCGCCGTCGGGGTGATTCTTCAAAAACCATTCGACGTGTTGTTTTACGTATTGTTCTCTAAATTCGGCGTCGTTCAGATCTTTAGGCGCGCGTTTGGTCCGTTCGTCGATACTGTCAAATCCGTTAAATTCTGCGGCTAAACGTTGATTCGTCATTTCGACGTATTCAGGATTGACGTCAAATCCAATTCCCTTTCGATTCGTCTGCTGGCAAACGCGCAACGCGGTTCCGCTCCCAACGAAGGGATCAAGCACAGTGTCGCCCGGATTAGACGATGCGAGAATCATACGTTCAAACAAACCTTCAGGCTTTTGAGTCGGATGTTTCTTTCTGTTTTTATTGCAGTAATGAACGTGTGAAAATTCCCAGACGTTGCCGGGATTGGCGCCGCGCATATTGTTAATTGAACGATAGTATTTTTGAGGCACGCGGACTGTTTCGGTTAGTGAAAACGCAAAATCGAAGACGTCGGTTTAACGCTCTTGAATCAAAACTACGCTTCCATCGACTTGCCAAACATAAGAAAACTTTCAAAGTATTAACTTTTTACTGTTTGCGACGCATTTTTGGTAATTCAACGAATCCGCGTATCGTTGATACGCGGCTTTACGTAACCACGTACCAATTGAGACTTTGGGATATTTTTTCAACAACGCCCCTTAACTTTAAAAAGGTTATTTTTCAAACTTGAGAACGCATAAAGAATGGGGAGGAAGAACGACCGAGCCATTTTTAATCTGAAATTCCATTTCACGCGGAATAACGTTATTTTCGCTTCCAACGTCGTTATAATCGTCGGGAGAATTTCCGGAAAGGATCGTTCCTTTTATCGATTCCAGATCTCGCCCGACCAACGTTTCAAGATTCAAATCGACGACCGCTTCTTTTTCAGGATCCTTATTGACCAAACTCAACGCGAATTTTGTTTTTTCATCGTTGCAAGTAAGTATCGCGTCGACTTTTGCGATCAGACGTTCGTTTACGGTCAGCATTTCCGAATTAAATTGAATCGGAAGATAATTTTTCTCTAACAGATCGGAATACGTTTTAAAAACGTAAAAAGTCGATCTTTTCACAATCCCTTCGGGATAAACGTACAACGCCCCGCGAACATTGACGATCGGCGAGAAACAAGCGATCGACACGTCCTCGCAACGTCTGACGCAAGAATTGAGAAAACAGGCTGAAAACAGAGCGTCGGCCATCGTATAAACGCTGTTGTCGTCGTTTAGTTTTCGAGCCTCAATATCTTTACCCTTCGGGTTGGCGATACCGGGATGATGCCATCCTCGCAAATTCCACTCGTCAAACGCAATTTTAACGCGTCCGCGCGAACGAGTCTTTTCAAGAATGCCGATCGTTCGCAAAATTTCGCGTTCCGGCTCCATCGTTTTAAGCATGCACTCTAAATAAGGCGCGGGCTTATTGTTTTTATCCAACCAACTCCAATACCCGTGTATCGAAACGTAATCGAGCAAGTATCCCGCCGTATTGAGCAACGGCAACGTCCAATCTTCGTTCGGAAGCGCCGCGGCAAATAGTTTAATATCCGAGTCCGTGCAGAGCATCATTTTTCCCGACTCGCGAACTAACGGTCCCCATTCGTCGACAGTCTTGGCGCCGATCTCGTGTCTGCCCCAATTTTCGTTGCCGACGCTCCAATATTTGACGTTAAACGGCTCTTCGTAACCGTGTTCTTTGCGCATACGTCCATATTTTCCGACGTTCAGATTGCAATATTCGACCCAATCGCTCATTTCTTCGGGCGTTCCCGTCCCGGCGTTCGTGCAAATATAGGGTTCCGCGCCGATCATTCGACACCATTTAACGTATTCCGCCGTGCCAAACGTATTCGGATCTTCGACAAACCACGCCTTATCGTAATACGGTTGGCGGTCGGGTCCGACGCCGTTGATCCAATGATAAGCGGAGACGAAACAGCCGCCCGGCCAGCGAACGATCGGAACGCGCAACTCGCGCAACGCTTCAACAACGTCTTGACGATAACCGTCGGCGTCCGACAATTTCGAGCCCGGCTCCCATATGCCGCCGTAAATTTGACGGTGAAAATGTTCGATAAATTGTCCAAAAAGCATTCGATCATAGAGAACGGGAGTCGCGGAATCGATGATTTCGAGTCGATTTTCGACGTCGGAAAGTTTCTCGTCCGTTTGATAAATATAATCGACTTTTATATGCCCCCAATCGCCGCCCGCTTTTTTGTCGAAGATACAAATTTGCGCTTTTTTACCGCGATACGACGAAACGTCCCAGCTTCGACGCTCAAGACCCTCGTGTCCGATGCGCGATCGATTAAAAAGCCCCGAAGTCGTAAAAACGGCTTTGCCGTCGACAAGCAAACTGATCCCGGTCTCGCCGGGGAAATTTCCGCCTCCGATATAAAAAACGATTCTGTCGCGTTCTATCGTGAATTCAGGAGACGTCAAAGTTCCTGTCGAAGCGTCTCCGTCTGGGAAAAACGTATTGACTAATTTTTTACCGCGCTGTCCAAAAACAACCCCCATACCGCCCAATTTTTCATTGGAAACGGGCGCCGTTCCAAAAGCGTCTCCTTCGATAGTCCAACCTTCGTAATCGTCGCCTTCAAAATCAGAAACGACGAGACGTTCTCCTGAAGAGAGAACTTGTTGAGCGTTGGTTCGTTCGCAACAAAAGACTAAAACGACTATTCCAAGTAGAACAAACTTTGTTAAAAAAACTAAAATTCGCAATTCTATTTTCATATCGAAACCTGCGTTATAGGAAAAATTAACAGTCTTTCCGATTAGGCTTTATTATAACGCGTCCCCAAACAGATGCAACCAAGATAAAAAAAACGTAAGCGTTCACGGAAAGCCGCGCATTAATGGAAAGCCGCGTATCAACGACACGCGGATTCTTTGAATTACCAAAAACGCGTTGCCAACAACAAAACGCTAATACTTTGAAATTTCACGGAAAGCGGCGTATCAATGGAAAGCCGCGTATCAACGATATGCGGATTCGTTGAATTACCAAAAACGCGTTGTTTTGATTCAAGAACGTTAAACTGCCGTCTTCGATTCTGCGCTTTCTCAAACCGAACGTATCCGCAGATTTTCGTGAACGCTTACCGACGTTCTAATTCGCGTCGACGGGTAGATTCAATAAAGATATGTCATTCGCGCCCCATCCGCCCGGCAAGCCCGGCGGCTTTCGCGCGCCGACGCGTTGCGTCGGCGATTCCGGCACGACGGTTGTTTTAAACGCAAAGAGAGCCGTCAAGAAACAAAAAAAGCTCGTCGCAAGACGAGCTTCAAAAACAACCCGGCGATACCTACTTTCGCGGTTTCACAACTATCATCGGCTCCAAGCGCTTAGCATTCGTATTCGGGAAGGGAACGCGCGTTTCCACTTGGATATGGTCGCCGGAAGATCTTTCGGAACCTTATTCAAATCCCAAAAGATTTATTTCACAACTTCTGCAAGAGTAGCATACTAATT
>JAZRWW010000194.1:0-3123 GCA_045599865.1 Thermoguttaceae bacterium | reverse complement strand
CCGGGCGCGTAATCAACGGCAAAGAACGCGGCGCGGAAGGGGACGCCAAGGAGTTTTATTTGCATTCGGCAAAGAACGCCTTATGAGGACGCGGCGGCGCGGGTTGTTCGTCTTTCATGTCGCGCTATCTCAACCCGGCGTGTTTGGCGGCGTCGGCTAAATCGGCCTTCATCCAGCGGTACAGTTCCAACCTTTCCGCGATCGTCAACTTTCGGTCGGGGTTGGCGTCCGTTTCGGCGACTAACTTCTTTAACGTCGGCGTCAACGGGATGCACTTAGAAGGTTGGCGCCTCTTTTCCAAGGCGCGTTTTTTTTTCGGTCGTTCTATTGTCAAGGTCATTTTTAAAGCCCCCTATATTATCCAAGGAACGCGCGCCGCGCGCGTCCGTCTTCTATTATACCCTTTCAAGTCTTCTTAACAAGCGGGCGTCAAGCAGGGGGCGGCCGACTAGTCCGACGCGGTCGTTTTCGGAAATCGACGTCGAACGCCGCGTTATATGCGGCGGGGCGCCGGGGGTTATGCGAAGGCGGCTTGGTTCGAACGACAGACGCGATATAGGTTTTCCAATATGCGCGTTTGTCGTTGAGCTTCTTTTAGCGCTTGTTCTTCCAGCCCGGCTTGCGCAATGTTTGCGGCGTCGTAAGCGGAAAAAGTCGCGGCGGTTCCTTTCGCGGTTTCTTCCGCGACGTTGAACGCTTCTTTCCAGAAATCGGGGTCGGCTTGCATGCCTTCGGGGAACCCGTCGGCTTCGAACGCCTTTTGCAGGGCTTCTAGTCTTTCGGCTTCCTTTTCCGAATTAAATTCTTCTAGGGCGTCGTCTTTTCTTTCGGCGATTTTTTGGGGAAGTTCGGCAAGTTTGGCTTCCCATTTTTCGCGCTCTTCGGGGGTTTCCGACAGTTCGATTCCCTTTTCCAAGAGCTTTTTATATTCGTCGGCTTCCTTTTGGATCGCGTCGTAACGTTTCAACAGTTCGGTTTGGTCTTCGTCGTCTTCTTGCGCCGGAGTCGGCAAGAGGGACGGCTCGTCTGGATTCGTCGCTTTGTTCCAATCGGTCTCGGCTAGCGCGTCGTCGATTTCCGCTTTGATTTTCTGCACGCGCTCCTCTTCGCGCTTGGTCGACTCTTCGCGCTTTTGAAGGAAGGTTTCGATTAACGCGGCGTCTTGGTTCGACTTGCCCTTGCTTCTTTCTTCGACGATTCTAGCGTCGATTTTTGCGCGGTAATCGGCTTCTTGGGCTCGAACGTCCGCTATCGCGTTTTGGTCGGCGGTTCGCGCTTCCCTTGCGACGCGGGTTTCGAATTGGGTAATTTCGGCGTCAAGTCGGTCTCCTTTTGTAGAAAACGAACTTCCAGAGTTCGTTTTTGGGTTTTCTTTTGCCGGGAAGGATTCAGACGCGGGCGTTTCTTTTGCCGGGAAGGATTCAGACGCGGGGTTTTCGGACGTTGGAACGGTCGGCGTTTCGGTCGTTTTTTGGTCTAGGGCTTCCAGCTTTTTCCTTAGTTCGTTAATACGCTTTTGTTCTTCATAGGCGGCGTTTCCTATTTCTTCCATTTTCTTCGTTCTGTTTTCGACGGCGGAATCGACCAGCCCGAAAGACGCTTTGCTGAAGACCTCTCGCGCGGCGGTCTTTGTCCCGCCGATCCAGCCGTCGGCGGCTTGCATTTCGCGGCTTGCTTTTTCGTCGAGGGCTTTTTTGTTTTCAAGGGCGGCGTCGAGTTCCTTTTGCAGGGCGTCGCGTTCTTTTTGCTTGGCGGCTTCGTTGAAACGTCGTTGCGCGTCGGCGGCGGCTTCGATAGATTTTGTCGCGGCGTCGACGGTTAATCCAAGATCGCCGTATCGTTCTTGAAGCAGGTCGACGTATGAAGCGGCTTTTTCGAAGGTTTCGGCGGTCAGCTCTCCTTGTCCGGCTAGGTCTTCGACGAAGGATAATTTCGCGGCGTCTTCTTGTCGGAGTTTTTCGAACTGCTCGCGCGCCTTTTGAGTCGACCTTGCGAGCGCGTTGAATTGCGCGTCGGCTTCCGCCGTCGGTTCAATTAGATTTTGAACGTATTTTACGGCGGTCGTCAGGTTTTCGCCCATCTCTTGAAGAACCGGCAGACAAGCGGAGACGAGGACGTTTGCCAGCGCGGTCGCGACGCCTTTGAGCTTGGTTAGGGAGTCGGCAAATTCGGCGGCGGCTCTTGCGGCTTCGTCGGTCGTTACGAGTCCGGCTTCTTTTGCGGCTTCTATCGCGTCGCGCAAGGAGTCGGTCGTTCCGTCGAGAATCGGGGCTAGGGCGTCGAAGGAATCGCCGAAGAGCGCGGCGCCCTTTTCGGCTCGTTTTTCGGCGTCCGGCAAGGCGTTCAGAGCGTCGATCACTTCGGCGAAGGCTTCGGCGGCGTCTTTTTGTCGGACTTGTTCCAAGGACAAGCCTAGCTCGTCGGCGGAATCGGCTAGCGCGGCGAAATTCAGACTATTTGCGGCGTCGGCTAGCGCTTGCAAGTCAAGGTCGGTTTCATTGGCGACGGCTTGAAGTTTCGAGAGGGCTTCGACGGAAACGTTCGTCGCGTCGGCAATTTTGACCAGTTCCTTGCTTTTTTCGGCGAAATCGGCGACGTATTTTAGGGAACTCTCGAACGCGCGTTTGATCGTGTTTCCGGCTAGGTCGTTGATTAGATAATTTGAGAACTGCTGGCGAACGGTCTGGATTTTTTCGCCTGTTTTGTCGGCAAATTTAGCAAAGGACTCTTGCGCCTTTTTTGTCGCGGAATGGAACTTTCGCGCGTCTAGGTCGAGTTGAAAGACGGCGGAATCGGCGTTGAATTGAGACGGCATTTTTAGGGCTCCTTATTAATCGACAAACCACGAGAAGTCGGCGCGCTGGTAACAACGTTCGACGTAAGCGCCCACCGTAATCGGGATAATTCTTCCAGTGATCGGATCGAAATAGTTCTCTCTTAGTTCCCAGTAGGCGTCCCAACCTGGCTTTTCTACTTTGACGGTTCCAATTTCGATAGTCGCGTTTTTTGAGGCGGCGAATTCGCACTTGACGTCCCAATAAAAGTAAGGGTCTTGGCTCGCGTCGCCAGGATACTTTTGAAGGGAACCGCTTGAAACGCCAAGGAAGAGAACGACGCCCGGAG
>JAZRWW010000193.1:0-7024 GCA_045599865.1 Thermoguttaceae bacterium | reverse complement strand
CGCCGGTTATATACCGGCGGATGGCGTCGGTTCGCAAAACGTTGATCGCGTGACGCGGGAAAAATACCGAACGTTTCAACGGTTCGTTTAAAATCGTTGTTTTTTGGTTATGAAGGCGTCCGCCGATATGTAATCGGCGACTTCCACGCCCGCCTATCGGCGGGTTTTCGCTCCAAATTTTGGTAATTCCAACCGCCGAATTTCATTCGGCGGCTTATCGGACGCCTTTTCCGTGAACGATTACCTTTCTTGAATCAAAACTACGTTTACAACGACTTGCCGAACGTAAGAAAACTTTCAACGTATTAGCTTTTTACTGTTCGCGACACATTTTGTTAATTCAACGAATTCGCGTATCGTTGATACGCGGATTTCCGTGAACGCTTACGTTCACGGAAAGTCATACAAGGATTCCGGTAATCGTTCACGAAAAGTATTCCCGAAAATTCGACGGTTGAACTTAATGAAAGCGTCGCTCGGGGATTGGTTTTTCGCAGAAGCGAAAAACGCGCGAGAGCCGCCTGCATTGGAGGCGGATGGGCGGAATTTTACGAGACACTCGACAAACGAGTTCATTAAGCGTCTAATCCGCCCGTATATAGATTCCAGAAGCGCGAACATTCGCAACCCATCCGCCCGCAATGCGGGCGGCTTTCGCGCGCCGCTTTCGCGGCGATTCTTGCGCGTCGTTTTCCGTGTACGCCTACTTCCAATCTATTGTAAAAAGCGATTCTTGTACTAATCTTCGTTAAAATCATTATATTTGTCATTATTTCGACGTAGTACGGCGATTATTTTTTAAACTATGTTCAAAACGTCTTGAAATTTCAAAAACAATGTTTAATATATACTATGTTCAAAACATCGCTTAACGTAGAGCTTTAGTGATCGATCAAAAAATTTTAAGCGACGTTGTTTTGAACATAGAACATATTGAAAAACGTTAAAAAATCGGCGCGGTTCGTTTACGGAAAACATAAACGTAAAATTGGCGCAAGTAGCGTTTTTAATTGAAGTTGCGTCTATAGTTTTGAAAACGTTGAAGCGCGGGTAAGAGCGTGAAGAAAAAAGTTTGCCAATTAGCGATCAAAAGAGCGTTCGACGTAATCGCGAGCGTTTGCGGCTTGATTGTGCTGTCGCCCTTATTGGCGCTCGTCGCGATTTTAATCAAAGCGACTTCCAAAGGCGAAATTATTTTCAAGCAAGATCGAATCGGAATGGACGGCAAAGTATTTAAAATGTACAAGTTCCGTTCAATGGTCGTCGGCGCCGAACATACGGGCTCCGGCGTGTATTCCGAAAAAGGCGATCCGCGAGTTACCGCCGTCGGAAGATTCATTCGAGCGACAAGCATCGACGAATTTCCGCAGTTTATCAACATCATTAAAGGCGATATGTCGATCGTCGGTCCAAGACCCGTCCTCACGTATCACCCTTGGAAATTTGAAGAATACACTGAAGCCCAAAAACGTCGCTTCGATATGCGCCCCGGAGTTACGGGTTGGTCGCAAACGCACGGAAGAAAAGACGTCGAATGGCATAAAAGAATTGAAAACGACAATTGGTACGTCGATCATTTTTCCGTCGCGCTAGACTTGTACATACTCCTTGTCACCGTTTTTAAAGTCGCGACGATGAGCGACAACGTAAATAAAGGAAAAACCGCAAGTTAGCGGGATTTCAAAGACTAGTCGAGAAAAAAATGCGTCTCAAGTTAATGTATATTACGAACAATCCATACGTCGCGACCGTCGCCGAACGCGCGGGCGTCGATCGGATTTTCGTCGATATGGAGGCAAACGGCAAAGCGGAACGACAAAATTATTCCGATTGCGTCCTTTCAAAACATACCTTGAACGACGTCGAAAACGTTCGAAAAGCCTTGAAAAAAGCGGAGTTATTAACGCGAGTCAATCCGATTTACGAGGGATCGCAAGGAGAAATCGACGGCGCGATCAAGCGAGGTTCCAATTTAATTATGCTTCCCTTCTTCAAAACTAAGCAAGAAGTGGAACGGTTCGTCGATTTGGTCGACGGAAGAGCAAAAACAGTCTGCCTAGTCGAAACAAAAGAAGCGGCGGAAGATATCGACGAAATACTGGACGCGCAAGGGGTCGACGAATATTTCGTCGGTTTGAACGACCTGCACTTGTCCTACGGTATGAAATTTATGTTCGAGCCGCTGGCTAACGGAATGGTCGACGAACTTTGTAAAAAATTCCGTTGGGCGCGCAAGCCTTACGGCTTCGGAGGCGTCGCAAAAGTCGACAAAGGCGACTTGCTTTCAAACCACGTGTTGGCGGAACATTGCCGCCTAGGCTCGTCCGCCGTTATTTTGTCCCGTTCCTTCATAAAAACGACCGAAGGAAACGTCCAAGAATCGGAGCAATTTGAAAACGCCTTCAAAAACGAAGTCGCAAAAATAAGAAAATACGAGCGATTCCTAGAGTTGCGCGACGCCCAATACTTTATGGACGAACACGAACTATTGCGCGATTCCGTCAAAGAATTAATGCGCGCTTGAGGCGAAATATGAACCTACTAGCGACGGGCGCCTTCGCGCAAGACGAAAAAGAACTGTTCCCATTCAAAGAAATAGGCTTTGGAAACGTCTATTTCCAAAAGGACGAGCGCGCCGAATTGATCGTCGACCCTAAACTTGTCGACGTCGTAATTTGCAACGGACTTTTCCTTTACCACGACGTCGATCAGTTCACCAACCTAAAAGCGATCCAACTAACCAGCGCCGGGCTAGACCGCGTTCCCGTCGAAAGAATACGCGAGCTCGGAATTAAACTATTCAACGCGCGAGGCGTTTATTCCGTTCCGATGGCGGAATACGCCCTAGGCGTCGTTTTGAACATATATAAAAACTTCCCTTTTTTCCACGAAAAGCAACAAGCGAAAACGTGGGAAAAAAGGCGCGACCTACGCGAACTCAACGGACAAACCGTCTGCGTCGTCGGAGCCGGAAGCGTCGGAACGGAAGTCGCCAAAAGATTCAAAGCGTTCGATACGAAAGTAATCGGGGTCGACGTCGTAACGACGCCAAGGGATCCGTTCGACAAAATCGAGCCTATCGAGCGACTTTCGGAAGCGGTCGCCGAAGCAGACGTCGTTGTCGCGACTTTGCCTTTAACCGAACAAACGCGCGGTTTGTTTGACGCCGATCTGTTCGCAAAATTTAAGCCGGGCGCCCTCTTCGTCAATATCGCAAGAGGCGCGGTCGTCAAAGAAAACGCGTTGATTGAAGCGCTAAGAGAAAATCGGATTTACGCCGCTGTTCTCGACGTCTTTGAGAGCGAGCCGCTCGACGCGTCAAGCGACTTGTGGAATTTGGAAAACGTCCTGATCACGCCTCATATTTCCTTTGTTTCGCAAAACAATAAAGAAAGATTATGTAAACTGGCGTTTCAGAACTTGGATTCGTGGAAAACGAAATGATTTACTACGTTACCTTTCTTCGATTCCTAGCGGCGTGTTTCATTACGAACAGTCATTATACAGGCATATATCCGACCGATTTGATTGCAAACGGAGGACTTTTAGGAGACGTCCTGTTTTTCGCAATCTCGGGCTTTTGCCTTTACAATATCAAGGGAACGTTCCTCCAATGGATATGGAAACGGTTTGTTAGAATCTTTCCGGCCGTTTGGATTATTACCATAATTTACTGGGCGTTAGGCTTCTATGACGTTCAAACGAACGCAAGGAGTATTTTTTGCTGGTTTGGTTATCCGACATATTATCATTTTGTCGGTTCCTATATCGCTTTGCTTGTTCCCTTTTTTTGCGTGGTTAAATGTCCCTATAAAGATTCCTTGAAAGTAGACAAATTTGTTTTGGCGTCGTTGATAGTAGGCGCCGCATATTTCCTGATTTATCTTCTCGTATACGACAAAACGTATTATCACATAGACGTCGTTCGAGAACCTATGATTCGTTTTCTGTATTTCGAGAGTATGTTGTTAGGCGCGTTCTTTCGAAAAAAGGACGAATATTTCAGAAATCGCGCGCCGAAGTTGCGTTGCGTATTGCCAGTAACGTTCGTCCTTTTGCCGACGTATTTTGCAAGTAAGTTTTTGTTAGCAAAGGGCGTTATTCCGGGACAATACCAAGCGTTAAATCAAGTTGCGTTGTTTGGCGTTTTGTTCCTGTTTTTGTTCCTGTTTGCTTCGTTGGATAAGACGTTAAACAGTGTTAAAATGAGCAAGGGGGGGGGGGTAGACTGGCTACTTAATAAAATAGTTCCTTTTATAGCTTCCCTTACTTTGGAAATATACCTTGTTCAATACGTCCTTATTGATTTGATTCGGGATCGAAAAATAGCTTTTCCCATAAATTGGTTAATCCTGAGCGTTTCAATTCTCATCGCCGCTTTTTGTTTGCATTGGATCGCGGAACGAATAAGTAAAGTATTGACGCCGATTTTTGAGTCTAAATCTAAAGTGAAATGATTCAACGATGAATATTTGCGTGGTTTCCCCAAAAAACAAAACTGTTTTCAATTTCAGAGGCGAATTGATTAAAAGAATGGTCGCCTTAGGAAATCGCGTCGTCGTCGTTGGTCCGAACAGAGATTTCATAGACGACGTGTTAGCCTTAGGGATAGACAAGTTTATTGAAGTCCCGTTAGGAAAAGACAAAGTAGGAATCAAAGACGATCTTAAATACTGCAAGGCGCTTTACAAAGTATTTAGAGAAGAAAAAATCGACTTGATCTTTTCCTACGCGCCTAAACCTGTCGTATATTCGAGCATCGCCGGAAGATTCGCAAAGGTTCCCAAGATATTCCCTATGGTAACGGGGCTCGGTCGCGTTTATGCAAACAACGGCTTGAAGGCGCGTCTTGTGCGTTGGATTCAAGGTCGTCTCTATAAATTCGCTTTTAAAAAGGCGACCAAGGTTATTTTCCAAAACGAAGACGACCTCGAATTGTTTGTCAAATTGCGTTATCTCCCAAGAAAAAAAGCCGTAAAAGTCGACGGTTCCGGCGTCGATATGGATCGTTTCCAATTCGAGGAACCGCCCAAGGAGCCCGCTTTCTTGATGATTTCGAGAATTATTAAGGAGAAAGGCGTATTCGAATACGCGGAAGCGGCAAAGATTGTCAAGGCGAAATATCCAAACGCAACCTTCAAAATTATCGGCGCCTACGATTCGTCTATCGGGGCTATTAAGCCGGAAGAATTACTGCCTTATACGAAAGACGGAACGATAGAAGTTTTAGCGGAAGTTAAAGATATTGTCGCAACGCTAAAAAAAGCGCGCTTTTTCGTCTTGCCAACCTATTATTATGAAGGAACGCCAAGGACTGTTTTGGAAGCGATGGCGTCTGGGCGATTTGTAATAACGACGGATTGGCGCGGGTGCCGCGAAGCGATCCAAGACGGCGTTTCTGGACGCTTGGTTCCGCCCAAAGACTCAAAAGCCCTTGCCGATGCGATGGTCGGCGCGATCAAGAATCCAGAATTTGTTGAAGGCTCCGTTAAAAACGCCCTAGCGCGTTGTAAAGAAGTTTACGACGTCGGCGTCGTGAATAAAAAAATGTTGGCAATTATGGGGCTCGACAAGTAGGCGTCCAGAACTGAAACGATATAAAGGTTGACTTATGTCGGATTTCTATAAAAAAATTGTTACAAGCAGGCGTTTGAGGTTAAAGATTCTCCAGCTTTTTACATTCATACCAGACAAAACGATGGTTGCCTTTCAATACTGGGTTAAATTAGGAAGGAAAGTTAACTGGAGAAACCCTCGTCGTCTGACTGAAAAGATCGTATTTTATAAGTTGTTCTACAGAAACCCGCTGATGATTCAGTGCGCCGATAAAAACGACGTTAGGGATTACGTGAGTTCTTGTGGGTGTGAGGAAATACTCAATGAACGATATGGGATATACGACTCGGTTGAAGAAATCGACTTTGACGCGTTGCCTTCTAAGTTTGTTTTAAAAGACACGTTGGGTAGCGGCGGCAACTCGGTGATCGTTTGTCTTAACAAAGACGACCTCGATTTGGACGCGCTCAAAAAAAAGTTGAAAATATGGGTCGATACGCGCGACTACAAACGGGGGGGACGCGAATGGCCTTATTACTCCGGTAAAAAACATAGAATTTTAGTCGAGAAATACATCGACAGTTCAAGTTGTCCCGAAGGATTGGTTTCGTATAAACTCTTTTGTTTTAACGGTAAAGTCGAATTCCTGTATTTGATCGTCGACATTAAAAAGGGTTACTTGGACGCCGATTACGGAATTTATTCTCCAGATTTTGAAAAACTGCCTGTTAATCGAGTCTGTCAAGCAAACCTCCAAGTTCCTTTTGAAAAGCCTGAGAACTGGGATAAAATGATTGAGATTGCGGAAAAATTGTCAAAGGATTTTCCGCACGTTCGTGTTGATCTGTACAACGTCCAAGGAAAAATATATTTCGGCGAATTGACGTTTTTTAACGACAGCGGATATTTTAGATACGACCCTGACGAGTACGATTTTATTTTTGGTGAAAAGTTCAATGTTCCTAGAGCTAAATGTTCTAGTTAGATTATTTACGTATTTATAAGCAGTTGGAAGTGTTTCAGTTGTTTGAAGAAAAACATAAGTGTGTTTCTCTTCAGTGACTTCGAGATTCAAGAAATAGTCGAGAAGCCGCATCAACTCCACTAAAAACATTAGTTTGTCGGTTAGGATAAAAGTTGAAGAACTTTTCGAAGGGGTTCCGACGGCAGTGATTTTCGACGCCTTGGTATTTGAAAAACGCTCGTCAAGATAGCAGATTTCCGCGCCCTTTTGACTCCAATTACCATAATCATTTTTCGCTCGTCAAATCATCGGTAGAATATTACGTTCAGCGTGGTTGTCGCCAAAAGGAACTTCATTATGATATAAGAGAGTTATGATCGACGAGCGATATTAGCGAAGACGCTTAACTAATCGTTTAATTTCAAAGTTTTCACTTTGAAAATCAAGAAGCCTATCCAAACGCCGTTCCAATTCGTTCCGAGAAGAAACGTATGTTTCAAGAGG
>JAZRWW010000192.1:0-6146 GCA_045599865.1 Thermoguttaceae bacterium | reverse complement strand
AAAAATCGGCGGTTGGACAGGAAGAAAGCGACGCGAGAGGATTCGTTTTTCGCGCAAGCGAAAAACGGGCGAAAGCGGCCTGCATTGCAGGCGGATGGGTTCGGCGTCGAGACGTGTTTGTTACGATAGTAACGGCCTTTGGCGCTTGAATCGAGCGTTTTTACTTGAAAACCTTGGGGCGCTTAATGAACTTGTTTTGTCGAGAGTCTAGTAAAGTTCCGCCCTTCCGCCCGCAATGCGGGCGGCTTTCGCGCGACGGCTACGCCGTCGGTTCTTACGCGTCGTTTTTCCGCGGACGCTTACAGTCGTCGCATAACGCGGGGGGGGGTTCCATAAATAAAGAGTTTCGATATAATAAGCAAATAGTCTACAGAAGGAACGGCGTCTTGAGAAATTGTGGACGTCTGGTAAGTTTCGCTTTTGTGAGACGCGACAGTCGAGCTTGAAAAGCTCGCGCAACTTTTACGTAAAAGGTTTTGTACAATGACTTTAGGATTACTCACAGCCATCCTCGAGCGCCACGACGACGGCTCGCTCTTTACTTTTGAAGAAGCGGTCGACTTTGCGGCGGGTCGAGGTTTCAAATCGATCGAATGCGCCTGCTGGCCCTACGGGGGAACAGCGAACCGAAGGTACGCCGGCGTGTGTCACATAAACGTACAAAAAGCGCTTGAAGACGACGCCTACGCCGACGGGGTCGTCAATTACGCGAAATCGAAGGGCGTCGTCATTTCGTCTTTGGGTTACTATTCGAATCCGCTCACGCCGGATTTGGAAGCTCGCGGCGCGACGATCGCGCACTTGGAAGCCTTGATCAAGGCAAGCGCAAAGTTGAACGTCGGAATGATCACCACGTTCATCGGTCGCGATCAATGGAAGACGGTCGAAGACAATCTCCCGCTCGTCGCGGAAGTCTGGAAACCGTTGATGAAATTGGCTGAAGAGTCAAATATTAAAATTGGTATCGAAAATTGCCCGATGCTGTTCACAAAGGACCAGTGGCCCGGCGGACAAAATATTATGTCGTCGCCCGCTAATTGGGAAATGGTGTTTGACGTTGTTAAAAGTGAATTTCTGGGCATTAATTATGACCCATCGCACGCAATTTGGCAACATCTTTCAGTTATTGACCCGATTTATAAATTCAAGGACAAGATTTTCCACGCGCACGCAAAGGACATCAAACTCCTCACGGATAAGGAAGAGTGGATTGGTCCGTCGAGGTACCCGCTTGACATTATGAAGCCGGTAATTCCTTCGCACGGCGACGTTCCCTGGGGCGCGTTCTTCAACGCGTTGTACGACATTGGTTACGAAGGACACTGCGCGTTGGAAATCGAAGACAAGGCGTTCGAGGGGTCGGAAGCGAAAGTATTCGACGCGATTGATCTGGCGAAGCATTATCTTGACAATTTCGTAAAATGAACATTTCTCAGCAGTCAACGTCCTAAGAACGTCGCGCAATAGCCTCCATTCTATATGCGCGGCGTTCTTTTGTCAAGTCGGCGTCGTCAATAAATTTCTAATTCGGCGACGCTCATTTGCACGCCCGTTTGCCCTTGCGCGTCGGGCTTATACGCGACGACCTTTGCCGCCGAAATTTCTTTCGTCTCAAATTCAACGTCGAACTTCTTTTTGCCGTCTGGATTCTCAAATCTTCCGACCGAAGTCCACTCGTCGTCGATCGGCTTAATGAAGATTTCAAAATCGGTCGCCCAGCCTTCGCCAAAGAGCAAGGAGATTTTCTTCGCTTTGCCGACCGTCGAAAGATTGACGCGATACGTCCACGCCCATTCTCCTCCTCCGACCGCGCTAGTGTTCGGGTCGCCGTCGATCCCTTTGTCCGCCGAATGTATTTCGCCGACGGACGGAATCAGCGCGACTTGATCGTCGGCGCTACGTAAAAACGCCAGACCGTCGACGGCAAGATTGCCCGACGCGCGTCGTCGTTCGTATTCGGCGTCCTTTTCGGCAAGGAGCGGTCGAAGCGCTTTAACCGTCTCAAGTTGCGAACGATCCAAGCCTCCGTCGCGGAAAAGCAACAGGTCGATCGTGACGACGCCGCCAAGTCGACCGACCGTCCAGACGTACCGCGCAAGTTCTTCTTTGGAAAGTTTAACGCCCGCTTGTCCCCAATTCTTTCCTAAAAACGTGAGAATATGCCACTGCGCGCCATTGAGAAATCGTCCTGATTCGGGGGTCGATTCAAAAGAATTTTGCTCGCCCGCCGTGAAATCGTCGTAGTCGGAATAGGCGGAAACTTTCGGATCGACGCCCGGATTAAACGCTAAAATTCGGTTTGGATTACCGGCGCGCAATCCTTTGGCAAGCATGCCGCGCGTTTCTTCGTTGTGTCCGATCCACGAATAAGAGCCGTCGACCCACCAGCCTTTCACTTTATCCCCGTAGCGTTCGCCGTATTCCGCGACGACGGCGGCCCAATTTTGCATATATTCGTTAGTCACGGGCAAGGCGCCCGCAAGTCCCTTAAACGCTTTTTCGTCGCGAAGAGGACCGTCGCCCGTCCAATAGAGATAGAGGTCGACGCCGCGCGCTTCCAAAGCGTCGGCAATTTCGGCGATCAAATCGCGGGTCGCGCAAGCCTCGCCCGACTTATACCCCGTCAAACGGTCGAACGTCGCGTTAGGCGCCGGCATAAATCGAGTCTGCTGTTCCATTGTAAAAAAGACGTAGCCCGCGCCCGTTTCGGCGACTTGATCCGCGAAAAGTTCGACGTCAAATTCCGCGACGCATTCGTTCCAGCTCGTTTCTTTGCCGAGACTATTCACCGACGCGCGCGCGTTTTGGAGTCCGTCAAGGTAATGAACAAAAATTCCAAAACGTTTGGCGCGAAAATTCTCCGTCTTTGCGGGATCGGGCGTTCGATCCGACGGCGCGCGATCCGAAATCGCCCAAGCGGACGTTAAAAAAGCCGACGTCGCCAAAAGCGCCGCTACGAATTTGCTACAAAAGCCCAACATAAATTCATCCTCAGTAATATAAGCGAACGATCAGTACGACGCGGAAGCGGTTCCTTGCGGCGAAACTGCGATCGGCGCGTCTTGCGGCAAAGGACGCAACGCGGTTTGATAACGTCGCGAATACAGGAATTTTTTCAAGTCGCGCAAGTATTGAAAAGAGTCGGGATAGACGAAAAGCGTGATCGTCGTATCGTCGGGCGAATATCTCGCGAGTCGTTCGCGAAACGCCGAATTTTTATTCGCAAGCGCTTCGTCGACGGGCTCGCCGAGATCGTCGCGCGTCGGGACGCATTCGCCAAATTGAAACTGCAACAAGTAACTTAAACCTTCGTTTCCGCGTACTTTGTCAAGCGTGGCGAAATAGTGAAAATAAAAATTCTCGACGGGTCCGATTTTCTCTTCAAACTCGTTTTTGGCGACGTCGCCGTGAAAATTTTTGAAGTAGAGTCTGACCCGTTCGGTAAACTCGTTAAGAGGAACGCGCGCGATTCGACCGTTTTTCAGACGAAAAAACCCTTCGCGCCCTTCTTCGACTCGCTTAGAAATAGGAGTCGGCAAATTTTCCAACTGCGTCGCTTGAGGACGCGCCGCTTCAAGCGCCTGTTTCTGCTTGAGCAGATCGTCGCGCTTCTTTTCTTTTTCGAAGATTTGGCTCTTCAATTCAAAGGCGACGCGCTCCGATTCCTCGCGATTATGCGCCTCCGCTTTTAACGCGCCGTCGATTTCGGCGGAAAACTGGAGCAAGTCGCGATATTCCTGTTCGGCGGCTTCAGTTTGACTTTCGAGCAGTAGCGCGCGTTCGTTGAAATCTTCCGTTTCCGCGCGCGTGCGTTCGAGTTCTTCGCGCGTCTTATCGAGCGCGTCGACCGCCTCGACGTACGCTTGACGCGACGCGCGCTCTTGCGCTTCTTGCGCCGTTTCCGCGCGCGCTTCCGGCTCCGACGGCGCGGAGGTCGCGTTTCGGACGCGCGCGCCCGCGATCATTACCAAGATGATCAAAATACCGACAAGATTCGAAACGACGTCAAGAAACGAATCCTGTCCGTCGTCGATTTTCTCTTGCGCGCGTTCGCGCCGTTTGTAAAAAAAACGTCGTCGCTTTGCCATTCTCTCGCATCCCGCTCCCAAACAAGGCGTTTCCAATCCTTCGAAAACGCTCGCGTCAAGCATAACAAAGTCGTTCGCAAAACGCAAGACAAAAAAACGCGCGGTCGATTTCCTTTGTCGACTCGGCGCTTGCGTCGAAACGTCGCGCAGTTTATAATAACCGAAAGAACGCCGAAAAACGGCGAAATAGACAAACATAACGATTCGGAGAAACAAGGAATGACCAACGCAACGTTTGGAGAGACGAGGAAGACGTCAAAGAGAATATTATTCGCGTTGTTTTTTGTCGCGTTGTTTTTTGTCGCGTTTGTCGCAAGCGCGTCTTTTGCGATCGCCGACGACGGCGCGGCGCTGAAAAGCGCTTCGGAATTGGTCGAGTTGATGCGTTCTCGGATTGGCGTCGATTTCGACAAGCCGGAAACCTTCGCCGCCGACGTGCTTACTGCGGAACAGCGCGACGTTAAAGCGATCGTCTTTAAAAGCGGAACCGATTGGAACGCGCCCGAGGGGATTCGTTGGGAATGGGACTCGAAGACCGCGCCGGAACTGAACGACGCGCAACGCCGTTCCTTTGGGGCGATTAGCGAATGCAAACCGGCGTTTGGAACGGACTGCGTGTTGATCGCGGCGTCGGGCGGCGGAGTCGCGCTCGTTCGCGTCGCGGACAAAAAAGTCCTTTTCTACGGCTTCGCGGGCGGCAACACGCATTCTGCGGCGCTCTTTCCAGACGGAAACGTCGTCGCGGCGTCTAGCACGGGCGGTTATTTGTCCCTTTTCGCGACGCCTGAAAATATGCTAACGGACGGTTTTCAAGACGCGTCGCCGCTCGTTAAGAAGATTCCGCTCAAAGACGCGCACGGGGTCGTCTGGGACGCGAAACGCAAGACGCTGTGGGCGCTTGGCGGCTATGAAATCGTAGGGTACGAATACGTCGGAACAAAAGAAAACCCGGATTTGAAAGAAATCTATCGCGCGGAATTGCAAGGCGCCGCGATCGGCGGACACGACCTCTACCCCGCGCCGGGCTACGACGCGCTAACGACGACGGGCAAAGGCGTCTCCGTTTTTGATCCGACGACGCGAGAATTTACGGAAGTTTCCAAAATGCGCAGCGTGAAAAGCCTCTCCGTCTCGCCGGAAGGCTTGACGCTAATGCAACGCGCGGTCGTCGAATGGTGGTCTGAAACGATTATCTTCGGCGACGCGCAAGACTCCGCCGTCGGAACGTACTCCGGGGCGAAATTCTACAAGGCGCGCTGGTTTGTTCCCAACAAATTCAGCGAGCCTTGACGATTTAGCGTCGGATCGTTTTGAACGAATCGTTTTGAGCGGATTATTTTGAAACGGTCGTCGGTCGCGGGGGCAACTGAGTCGGAAGCGTCGCGTTCGTCGTCGATCCGTTCGTCGTTGGATAGGCGCCTTCCGGCGTTTCGTTAGGCGACGCTTGAACCGCGCCTTCGCCGTAAGGCGCTCCAGTCGCGTTCCCTTGAATAAGGGTTCCATTCGCGCCCGTCTCCTGCGGCGAGACAATTTGACCGGGCAATAGGCGCCCTTGTTCGTCGACGACGGTTCCTTGAGGCGATTCAAACGTCGTATGCGCCCAGTCGATTCCGTCGAGCGAGCCCGTATAACCGAGCGCCTGCTGGAATTCCGGGGGCGGCGTGGTCGTCATTTTCCCGTCTTTGTCCATATAGAAGACGCGTCCTTCCATTAGTTCGGGCTTTTGCGAAAAGACGTCCATCTCGTGTTCTTTTTGATATTTCGCCTCTTCCTCCATTTTCGCAAGTCGCTCGCGTCGTTCTTCGGCGGCGCGCTTGGCGGCGATTTGCGCGGCGGATCGGCGATATTCGGCGGGCGGGATCGCCCCGACGCGGGACGTTCGCGCGGGCGGCGTGAAAACGGAACGCTTGCTTGAGCCGGATTCAAAACGCGTTTGAGCCGCGCGAACGAGAACGCTCGGACCGATCGTGAAGAGGGGATTGAAAGACAATTCGTTCGGATTAGTCGGCGCGGGAATCCTCGGTCGTTCGCGAACGGGCGCGACAACCGACGCCGACG
>JAZRWW010000191.1:0-11478 GCA_045599865.1 Thermoguttaceae bacterium | reverse complement strand
ACGGTCGTCAAAGGAAATTTCGCCACGTTAGGCGGCGGAATTTACGCGGGCGCGTCGCTTCCGTTATATGGGACGCCAGAATATTCGACGGTGGAATTAACGAACGCGACGGTCGCGGGCAATAGCGCCTATGTGGGCGGCGGAATTTACGCGTTTAACGACTCGCAGACGACGTTAAAGAACTCGATCATAGCGAAAAATTACGTCGATGGCGAAGGCGATGCAAACATTAATAAAGGCTGGACGGGCGAAACCCAATACAACATAGTCGGGGACGATCCTGCTTTTGTATACGCGCCGGTAGACGCCGACGGCAAGCCGACGAACGTCGACGCTTGGAATTTACGTTTGACGAAAACCAGCGAAGCGATCGACGCGGGGAACAACGACGACGTTGTCGGTAAATATGACTGCGACGATAGTTTCCGTATTCGGCAAGGAAAATTGGAATCGACGGTCGCGACGGTTGATATTGGCGCTTACGAATTCGTTTTACAAGACGATTCAGGCGACTCCGTATATCCGCTCGTCGTTACGACAAACGCGGACAAAAACGTTCCCGAGGAAAAATTGTCCTTACGCGAGGCCGTTAAACATTCGGTCGACGGCGATAGGATTATTTTTGACGTTGCGGACAAAACGATCGAGCTTAACGGCGCTGAAATTGCGATCAATAGGAAGTTGACGATCGACGCGGACGGCGTAACGATCAATGCGAACAATCATTCGCGAATCTTTAACGTCGCGCCCAATAAGACGGTCGCGATCAATGGCGGAACGTTTATAAACGGCAAGTCGGGCTCGACGGAAACGCCCGAAAACGGGGGCGCGATTTACAACGCAGGAACGCTGACGCTGAACGGCGCGAAATTCCAAGCCAACGCGGCGACGAAAAACGGGGGCGCGGTCTTTAACGACGAGGGCGCTATTCTGAACGTCGACGGAGGAGAGTACCTGGCTAATTCGGCGGTTAACGGCGGCGTGATCGCCAACTACGGAACGACGAAGATTTTGGGCAAGACCGAAACGACGATCGTCAATAATAGCGCCAACAAGTTCGGCGGCGCGTATTTTGGAGTCGGTTCTCTAGTCGTCGGAAGCGACGGTTCCGCGATTACGACGTTCTCTTACAACACAGCCGGTTACCGCTGGGATTCCGAAGAAATAGTCGAGGAGTACGCAGGCGGGAAAGGCGGCGCTATTTACAACGACGTTTGGCGTAGAAACGACGAAGACCTGATAGGAACGGTTGAGATTACGGGCGACGTTCTCTTTGATAGCAATAAGGCGACGGAACGCGGCGGCGCGATTCAGACGTATTCGAAGCTGACGATCGCGCCCGACGAAGGGGAATCGGTTGAATTTAGTTCCAATACCGCTCTAAAATACGGAGGCGCGCTGGACGTTGGAACCGGCGGCGAGGCGACGCTTGGCGGCGAGGGAGATTTGAAGTTTGACTCCAACAAGGCGCTAGGCGTCGACGAACAATTGGTCGGATTTGGCGGCGCGATTTTCTCGGTCGGTAATTTGACGTTCGAAAAAGACGGAAATTATTTGTTCACTGGGAATGAAGCGGCTAAATCGGGCGGCGCCATCGACGCTTCTAGAGGAAAACTGACGTTGACGGGCGAGTTCGAGTTTACTTTGAACAAAGCAAACGGTTCGTTTGACAAAGAAGCCGACGGGAGCGCGACGCCCGAAAAGAAGACCGGCGTCGGCGGCGGAATTTTGACGGCGGCGCAGACGTTTGTGCAGACGTCCGACGGTTCGAAAGCGAGTTTTAAATGGGGCGAAGGCGAGGACGTCAACGCGGCCGATTATGGAAGTTGCGTCGCGATCGACACGAATATTTCGAATTTGGGCTATGAACTTTTCGGACTCGAAAACGACGAGAGGTACGCGACGTTTACCGTCTTCCGAGCGAGCGTTTCGAAGACGACGGCGCTTCTGCCTACGACGTTTGCTCCTCAGGCTAAATTGGGAGCGATAACGATCGGAAACGTTACGACGACGTTCGGTATGAACGGCGTTACGCCGGAACAACTTGGACTTGGAGTCGGAACGACCAACGCGTTGATTAGTTACGTCGACGCGTCGGGCGAGACGAGCGCGACTTACAGTTTGATTCTGACGGTCGAAAACGACGCGTCGCTCTATGTCGTCGAAACTGCGATCGCTAACGACCGCGGCGTGAAGTTTGATTTTAACTTGACGAAAGAGGACGGGCGCGCGGTTTCCGTTTGGGAAATCTCTTGGGGCGACGGAACGACGAGTCGTTTCGAGCGTCTGTCGAATTCGCTGACGGCGGCGCATTATTACGCGCAAGACGGCTTTTTCAACGTTTCTTTGAAAGCGACGTATCTTGATGGAACAAGTACGACGTTCGAATCGTTCGCGACGCGCAAGATCGGCGACGACGCGAATTTCGAGACTGTGGAAGAAGTCTTTGCGACGTCCGACGATTTGTTCGACGAGTTTATACTGAAACCGTTCCTTTGTTAGCGTTTTTATACCTGCGCGGCGTCGCCGTTTTGCGACGCCGCGTTAATTTCAACAATTAAAAGAGCGCGCGAACGTTCGACGCGCTAAAATACGAAAGGAAACATAAAATGACCAAACAACAAGCAAATTTGAACGACGAAACGCGGCAAGAGTACTGCGCGCCGACCTATCGATCATTGGCGTTTGCGACGAGCGATTTGATCCTGCTGAGTCAGGTTGCGCCTACTGAAGGCGAATTTCCAGACGACGAATCGACCCTCGATCCGAGTTATTTTTAACGCGACGCGCGCGAATTCGCGCGTCTGCGTCAAACTGCGCCGGAATGCAACGCGTTAAACGGCGCTTTTTTTGCGATGATCGACGCGTAAAACCTAACTTACAGTCTCCAATAGAGATAGCCCGCGTTTTCGTATTCTTCTCGATTCAAGATTCCCTTAATGTCGAGAAGCGTCTTGCGTCCTTCGCCGAAAAATCCGTCGATTTCCGCTGTTGCGAACTGTGAAAATTCCGTATGAGAAACGGCGAGAATTACCGCGTCCATATTTTTGACCGCCGACTGGTCGACAAATTCGACTCCGTAAAGACGTCGCGCTTCCGCCGCGTCCGCGATCGGATCGGAGATAAGCGGTTCGATTCCGTATTCGCGTAGTTCTTTTACAATATCGAAGACCTTGCTGTTGCGCGTGTCCGGGCAATTTTCTTTAAACGTAAACCCAAGAATCGCGACGCGCGCGTTTTTAACTTGCTTTTCCGCTTTAATGAGACTTTTGACGCAGTTTTCCGCGACGTACTTGCCCATGTCGTCGTTAATACGCCGCCCGGAAAGAATCACTTGGGAATGGTAGCCAAGTTGTTCCGCCTTGTAGGTTAAATAATACGGATCGACGCCGATGCAGTGCCCTCCGACCAAACCTGGATAGAATTTCAGGAAATTCCACTTTGTTCCGGCCGCTTCCAAGACGGACTTCGTGTCGATTCCAATCTTGTTGAAAATGATCGACAGTTCGTTCATAAAAGCAATATTGACGTCGCGTTGGCTGTTCTCGATGACTTTCGCCGCTTCCGCCACTTTAATGCAAGAAGCGCGATGAACGCCCGCGTCGACGACTAGTTCGTAAACTTTGGCGACAAGCTCGAGCGTTTCGGCGTCCATACCCGAAACGATTTTCTTGATCGTTTCAAGTCGATGAACTTTGTCGCCCGGATTAATGCGTTCGGGCGAATATCCGACTTTGAAGTCGACGCCGCACTTGAGCCCCGACTCGCGTTCAAGAATCGGAACGCAGACGTCTTCCGTAACGCCGGGATAGACCGTCGATTCGAAAACGACGACGCTTCCTTTCGTCAAGTTGCGTCCTAAAATTTGCGAAGCGCCTTCGACCGGCGTCAAGTCTGGCGTATGGTCGTCGTAAACGGGCGTCGGAACGGCGACGATGTGAAATTTTGCGCGACGCAAGTCTTCTTCGTTCGAAGTGAATTGAACTTTCGTCGTTTTAATCGCTTCGTCGCCGACCTCTTTCGTAGGGTCGACGCCCGACTTGTAGAGCGCGATCTTTTCCTGATTGAGATCAAAGCCGACGACGTTAATTTTTTTTGCAAAAGCGACGGCGATCGGCATGCCGACGTAACCGAGACCGACTAGCGACAGGGATTCCTTGCCGCTCTTTAATTCTTCATACGTTATCATTTTTTCTTATGCAAATGTCTGTCTTTCAGAGATTTGAAACTTGAAATTTTTTGATTGCTTCGCTTACAACGATTCAAATTCAATTTCGCAGAAGACGGGTCGATGATCCGACGTTTGCGGGTCTTCGACGACTTTCGCTTCAAGGACGCGAAGATTTTTCACGTTTCGAATAAAGATATAATCGATTTGATCTTTTGGCTCGGGCGCGGGAAAGGTCGGCGCGTCGGGCGAAACTTGAGTCCAATTTTCTTTAAGAAATTTAATCTCTTCGGAATCGGGCGTCGCGTTGAGGTCGCCGACGAACAAAATAGGTTTTGCGTATTTTTTCGCTTCTTCTTCGACTATTTTCGCGGCGGCAACGCGCAATTCGGCGGTCAACGGGAAGTGCGAATTAAAGAAAACGTAGTTTTCAAATTCGCAAATTTCCAGAACGCGCGTGTGCGACGAGCCTTTCATTAAAACTTTGCGCGTTTGAATCGGTTTTTCTTTGGAAAGAACGCCGATCCCGTAAACTCCGCCCGGCAGTTCGGTTTTGCCGACGAACGCGCCGTTGAGATTCGTTAGACGCGCAAGTTCCGCCAACTGATCGACCTCGGCGCCGCTACGATTCGTCTTATTGTCGACTTCCTGCAAGCCCGCGACGTCGGGATCGGTCGAGGCGATTCTGGCGCCCGTTTTATCGAGGAACGCGGCGGCCGGATCGCCGTAGGAACCGCCGGGGGCGCGTCCGATTTGAATATTATAGGAAAGCGCTCTCAAGCGCGTCGGTTCGGCGGCTTGAAGCGTCGTAGCGACGCAAGCTAACGCGCATAGGACGAACGCCGACGTTTTCATATTAAACTTTGACATCTTTGCTCCTTGGAAAGAGGTTGACGCTAATCTGACAGCATTATACGCCTAATCGCAAAATAATCAAACGGTCTTGATCGTCTTCAAGTCGATTCGACGCCCCTTTCAATATTGCGATTTGACGGTAAAATCATAAGGACGTACTCGCCTTGAACGTCGACAGGGTAGTCGGCGGCGTTTGCGGTCTTTCCTTTATTGGTCGTTTGGGAGTTTTTATTATGTCCGACGCTCAAAGTTTTCCCGTCGACGCGTCTTCGAACGAGGCGACGTCGAGTCAAGGCGCAAATTTTCCGCAACACGAAGAAGAAATTATTCGTCGTTGGCGCGAGTTGGGCGTTTACCAAGAGTCTTTGAAGCGTCGTCGCGCTTCGAACAAGGGCTCGTTCGTGTTTTATGAAGGACCGCCGACCGCGAACGGCGTGCCGCATCCAGGGCACTGCTTGACGCGCGCGATGAAAGACCTCTACCCTCGTTACAAGACGATGAAAGGGTATTTCTGCGAACGCAAGGCCGGGTGGGACACGCACGGACTGCCTGTTGAAACCGAAGTCGGCAAAGAACTTGTCGCCGAAGGTTTGATCGCGGAAAACTCGAAGGAAGAACTCGTCAAATTCGGAATCGAGCCGCTCGTTCATCGTTGCGTCGCGAACGTTTTTCGCTACACGTCGCAATGGGAAGAACTCACGGAGCGGATCGGCTTTTGGGTCGATTTGAAAAACGCCTACGTAACGTATCACAAGTCTTACGTCGAGAGCGTTTGGTTTGCGTTGAAGAATTTCTTTGATCGCGGATTGCTCTATCAAGACTACAAAATTATTTGGTGGTGGGCTCAAGGCGGGACGGCGCTTTCTTCGGGCGAAGTCGGGCAGGGTTATCGTCAAGTCGGCGATCCTAGCGTCTTTGTTCGTTTTCCGTTGCTGAACGACCCGACGGAAAAAAGTTACGATCCGAAATGGGACGGCGTGGATTTGTTGGTTTGGACGACGACCCCTTGGACGTTGCCGAGCAATCAGTTTGCGGCGGTTCATCCCGACTTGGAATACTCCGTCGTGAAAATGACGACGAAAGAAGGCGAACAAGACGGAAACGCGCTTATCGTCGCTTCCGCGCTCGTCGAGACGGTCGCCGCGAAAGCGAAACGCAAAGCGGAAGTTTTGTTTACTTGCTCGGGCGAGGATTTGATCGGCAAGTTATATCGTCCTCCGTTCAATTATTACTACGAGCGCCTTGGCGCCAAGACGGGCGCGTTGAAGGACGGCGGCGAAGAGCGCGTCGCGTGGCGCGTTTGTCCGGCTTTGTTCGTGACGACGGAATCCGGGACGGGCTTGGTTCACGAAGCGCCCGCGTTCGGCGAAGTCGACTTCGATTTGTTGACGGAACAACGCGCGCGATTTGTCGACGGACAAGGTCCCGAGCTGATTTGCGCGGTCGCGCCGAACGGAAAATTTACGTCGGACGCGCCCGATTTCGAGGGACGTTGGGTCAAGGAATGCGACAAAGACGTCATCCGCAACTTGAAAGAGCGCGGCGTTCTCTTCTTCCAAGAGCAATATTTGCACGATTATCCGTTCTGCTGGCGCGCGCCGAACGATCCGCTGATTCAATATCCGCGTCGCGGCTGGTTTGTCAAAACGACGAAATTTGTCGACAAAATGCTAGCGAACAACGCGACGATCAACTGGCGCCCCGATCACATTAAAGAAGGGCGTTTCGGCAATTTCTTGCGTGGAAACGTCGACTGGGCTTTGTCGCGCGAACGTTTCTGGGGAACGCCGTTGCCCGTGTGGGTTTGCGAGAAGACGGGCTATCAAGAAGCCGTCGGGTCTTACGACGAACTTCTTGCGAAGCCGGGCGTCTCGGGCGTCGAAGTTTGGGAACAAAGTCGCGCGAAGGCAAAAGCGGAGAAGGGCGACGCGTGGTCGGAAAAGGACGACGAGCTTTGGGAACATCTCAAAGTTCACAAGCCGTATATCGACGCCGTAATTTATGATTCTCCCAAAGCGCAAGGCGCCAAGATGCGACGCGTACCCGAAGTGATCGACTGCTGGTTCGATTCCGGTTCTATGCCCTTCGCGCAATTTGGCTATCCGCACGAAAAAGGTTCGAAGGAACTCTTTGAAAAGAATTTCCCCGCCGAGTTTATCAGCGAGGCGATCGACCAGACGCGCGGCTGGTTCTATTCGCAACTCGCAATTTCGACGTTGTTGTTTGGGGACGAGAGTACGGAAAATTACGTCAAGGAACTTCCGCACCCGTTTAAAAACTGCATCGTCTTGGGACTGATGAACGCCGAATGGTACGAGAGCGCGAGCGACAAGACGAAGACAACCCTTTCGGAAAAAGACGCGATTCAGAAGTTTGGCAAGGGGAATTTCTCGAAACGCATCGGGAAAATGTCGAAGTCGCTCAAGAATTATCCGTTGCCGAAAGAAGTGTTCGACAAATACGGCGCCGACGCGTTGCGGTGGTTCTTCTTCGCGAATCAGGCGCCTTGGAATTCGATTATTTACAGCGAAAACTCGATCAAAGACAGTATGCCGGAGTTTATGATTCGGCTATGGAACGTCGTTTCGTTCTTCAACGTCTATCGTAAGATCGACGGATTCGCGCCGGAAAAGGAACTTGACGTCGAAGCCGTGAAAAAGACGGGCATGCTGACGCCCGAGGTTCTGGCGACGTCGAAGAGCTACCGACCGTTCGCGCAACGCGCGGAGTTGGATCGTTGGATTCTTGGCGAATTGAACGCCGCCGTTAAATTTGTCGACGAGCGTCTCGACGCTTACGATCACTTTGCAGCGTGCGGCAAAATTACGGAATTTGTCGATTCACTTTCGAACTGGTACGTTCGTCGCAGTCGCGATCGATTCTGGTCCGGCGAGGCGACCGACTCGAAAGCGGACGCGTATTGGACCCTTTACGAATCGCTTCTAACGCTTGCGAAGTTGATCGCGCCCTTTACGCCCTTTTTGGCGGAACGCATTTGGTTGCAGTTGACGGAAGATTTCGGCGACGCGACGCTCGCCTCGGTTCACTGGTGCGATTATCCGATCGCCGACGAGACCGCCTACGATCCCGCGCTGTCGAAGCGAATGGCGCAAGTTCGCGAAATAGTCTCCCTTGGACGCAACGCGCGTATGGGCGCGAAGTTGAAGGTGCGCCAGCCCCTTGCGTCTCTCGAGGTCGTCCTTTCGGACGCCGCGTCGATCGACGCTATTTCGAATTACGTCGGACTGATCGAAGAGGAACTGAACGTCAAATCCGTCAATTTCATCGAACGCGCCGATCAGTACGTTTCCTACGCGGTCGCGCCCGATTTCAAAAAATTGGGTCCGAAACTTGGCAAGCGTCTGCCGCTCGTCAAGAAAGCGCTTGGCGCTATCGACGGCGCGAAAGCGAATGCGGAAATGAACGCGTCGGGCAAGTTGGCGATAACTCTCGACGGCGGCGAGATCGTCGAATTGACGTCGGAAGAAGTGCAAGTCCGTCTTTTGGCGAAGGAAGGATTTGCGGCGGCGCAAGGCTCGAATTGCGTCGTCGTCTTGGCGACGGAACTGACGCCTGAATTGATCGCGGAAGGACGCGCTCGCGAATTGGTGCGCGCGATTCAAGACCGACGCAAAGAATTAAACTGCGACTACGTGGCGCGCATCGTCGTCGGTATTGTTTCCGACTACGCGGAAGCGCTTGAAGCGGCGACGGTTCACGCCGACTACGTCAAGGGCGAAACGCTTGCCGTCGAATTGAAATTCGAGCCTATTTCGGGCGTCGAGCCGGTCGAACTGAAACTTGACGGACAAAACGTCGCGATTTACGTCGACGTTGTGAAATAGCAGACTGTCGTGAAATAGCAGACTTTTGCGGACGGCGTCGCGCGTCGTCCGCGCGTTTAAATCGATTAGGATAGCAAAACTCAATTTACCTCAACTTGCGACGCGCTAGGGGAGTTTTACAATGGCGGAAAAAATGCCGGTCGCCGTCCTGATTTCCGGTCGAGGACGTACGTTAAAGAACCTGCTCGACAAAATCGAAGCAGGCGAATTGGACGTTGAAATAAGCGTCGTAATCGCGAGTTCGCAAAACGCTTCCGGAATGCAATACGCAGAAAAAGCGGGTATTCCCGTTGAAGTGATCGAAAGCTCGAAATTTGCCGACAATGCCGAATTTAGCAAGGCAATTTTTAGACTGTGCCGTATGACTGGCGTTAGATACGTCGTTTTGGCGGGTTGGCTTTCCTTCATTACTATTCCCGAAGACTTTGAAGACCGCGTTTTGAACATTCACCCGTCGTTGATTCCTTCTTTCTGCGGAAAGGGAATGTACGGAGGAAGCGTTCACGAACAAGCCCTGGAACGAGGAGTCAAAGTTTCGGGTTGCACCGTTCATTTTGCGGACAACGTTTACGACAACGGACCGATCATTTGTCAGAAGGTCGTGCCCGTGTTGGACGGAGACACGGTGGAGACGCTCAGCGACCGCGTTTTGTTCGACGCGGAGTTTGTCGCGTATCCAGAAGTGTTGCAAGCGCTTGCAGAAAGACGCGTTCAAGTTATGTCAAAACCGGGCTCGACGCGCAAAGTCGTTCGCGTTCTGCCAAAGAATTGAGGCGAATAATTCTCTAATAGTTCTCTTGCGAGGATTATTTGCCGTAATACAAAGTTAGCGCGTCCTCAAATTCAAGAGACGCGCCGACGTGTTAAACAAAGTGAGAAGGCAATGTTTCCATTAATTATAACGGGCATATTTTTTATCGCTATGATGGCGATCGCCGCATGGGGAATGACTAAGACGAAGAATTTGAACGATTTCTTCCTCGGCGGTCGAACGCTTGGTCCTTGGATTTTAGCGATTTCCTATGGCGCCGCGTATTTTAGCGCGGTCGTCTTCATCGGTTTTGCGGGACAGTACGGCTGGCTTTGTTCTTATAAGGCTCTTTGGGTCGGAATTACGAACGCGCTTTTCGGCGGCTTTCTCGCTTGGGTCGTCCTTGGCAAGGCGACGCGCAAGATGACGCGACGTCTCGACGCGTCGACGACGCCCGAGTTTTTCTTGGCGCGCTACGGGTCTAATTTTATGCGCGTGGTCGGCGCGATCGTGATCTTTTTCTTCTTGATGCCCTATTCGGCTTCGGTTTTTGCCGGGTTGACGTATTTGTTCCAAGAAGTCTTCCATATCTCGATGACGCTTGCTTTGACGCTTATTACCGCGACGACGGGGCTTTATCTTGTTTTCGGCGGTTACAAAGCGGCGGCGCGCATCGACTTCTTGCAAGGAACGATTATGTTTTTCGGGGCGTTGGCGATGGTTTGGTTCGTCGCTTCCGCCTTCGGGCACGATTTCAACGGAATTGGAAACGCGATGCAAGAGTCGGCGAAACGATTTGCCGAGCGCTTGGCTGGAACGCGCGACGCCGTGCAAACCGCGCCTTTTAAATCGATTCCGAACTACGTCTTTTGGTCGGTTGTTTTTATGACGTCTTTCGCCCCGTGGGGACTGCCGCAGATGGTTCATAAGTATTACGCGATTAAAGACGAGGGACAAATTACCAAAGGCGCGGTCGTCTGTTTCGTCTTTGCGTTGATCGTCGGGGGCGCCGCTTATTTCATCGGCTGTTTCGCGCACTTGCTCGATCCCGAAGTTTTAAAGGGAACGCTGACGCCTGAAGGCGCCGTCGACGTCAATCGTCTTGTGCCGACGATGCTCATTTCGTGCTTGCCCCAATGGCTTTTGGCGATCGTGTTGCTTCTCGTTCTTTCCGCGTCGATGTCGACGTTGTGTTCCCTTGCGTTGACGTCGGCCGCCGCCGTCAGTATCGACTTGATTAAAGGATACGTCGCGCCCAAAGCCTCGGAAAAGACGCATTTGTTGATTTTCCGAATCTGTTGCGCCGTGTTCGTTATTTTGTCGTTTTTAATCGCGTTGACGAGCCCCTCTTGGATCGTCGCGTTGACCGCGTTGAGCTGGGGCGCCGTTTCCGGCGGATTCTTGGCGCCTTATATGTACGGGCTCTTCTGGCGCGGCGCGACTCGCGCGGGCGCGATCGCCGGCATGATTACCGGTTTGCTCGTTTCGAACGGAATTTACTGGGGCTTGTTCGTCGCGAAGGGACCCGCCGTTGCGAAGTCCTTTTCGCCGATCGCAGCGACCGCCGCGATGTTGCTTCCCTTCGTCGTCGTGCCTCTTGTCAGCTTGGCGACGCGTAAGTTAGAGCCCGAACGCATCGCGAAAGCCTTTGAAGACGCGCCGAAAGAAGCGACTGAAAACGCCGCGTAAGTTCGCCTGCGGGTTCGTTGGTTTTACTTTTTTTCGTCGACGGCGCGTTTTTTTAACGCGCCGTTAAACTTTTATGATTTTTGAGGAATGCGCGCGTTTTCCCCTTGCGTCGCGACCGCTATTTGGAGTATACTTACCGCGCTATTGTCGCGCGTTTGCGGCGTTGTGGA
>JAZRWW010000190.1:0-20926 GCA_045599865.1 Thermoguttaceae bacterium | reverse complement strand
CGCTATTTGCAACGTCGACAAATCGATCTCCGCAAGTATTCGCGGGTCGAGAAACATTGAAAGAAGGATACGCGCCGACGTTTCGTTGGAAACGATATCGTAATAATATCGGTCGGCGCCAAGTCCATCGTCGACCGACGGCGCGTTTTCTTTGGGCTTATTCGCGTCTTTTGAATTTAAATCGTTTTCCGACGTCATACTATTCCCCTTAACGTTCGAGTTTTTCAGTTCGAACGCTCTTATTATAGCGTTTTAAAACCTCCTTAGCAAGACCCGGCGCGTTCCTTTGGGAAAATCCGTTTAAGATAAGCCGCCGTATATAATGCGGCGGTTGACGTAGATATTCCGCAAACCGCCCGATTTCAGAAAAACCGATCCGCGTCGTTGCGTGGTCGACGCTTTTTTATTGTTCCTACCCAACCGCCGCATTATATTCGGCGGCTTACCGATCGCGCTCGCGTCTTACGACGCGTGGATTCGACGGCGCCCCCTCGACTTACTTGAAAAGGTCGAGTACAATACGCGAAATTTCCACGCGCGACGTCCTTTTGTCGGAACGAACGACGACCGAGACGAAAGGAGCGTCGAAAACGCGTTTTACGTCGTTTGTTCGTCGTCGCCGTCGACTACTATGAAACTTGTTTCCGCTCGTTCGCGCGTTCAGAACGCCGCGTCTAAGTCTTCTCGCGCTAAAAATATCTTATGCTTGGCGATCGATCGCCTCAACGCGGATTTTCTCGGCGCCTATGGGAACGCGTGGGTCGAAACGCGAGCTTTTGACGCGCTTGCGACCGAATCGATTCTTTTCGACTCGTATTATGGAACGTCGCTCGATTTGCGGACGCTTTATCGCGCGTTTTGGCGCGGAGAGGCGTCCGCCGCGATAAAAAGGGAAGCGGACGACTCCGAAACGCCCAAGTCGCTCTTTCGCGAACTGAAAGAACGCGGATATCGAACTTACGTCGTTTCCGACGTCGAAGCCGTCGCGCTTCACGAAGCGATCGAAGACGACTATTGCGACGGTCGTTTCTTTCTTGGCGCGCCCGAGGTTTCGGAGCCCGTCGAGACGTTGGAAGAGACGCGGTTCTATCGCAATTTTGAGGAGCTGTCGCGCTTTGTCGCGAAATTGGAAGACGAAAAGAACGCCGACGGAGCGCCTTGGTTCATTTGGGCGCATTTTTCCGGGTGGAACGACGCTTGGGATTTTCCGATCGACAAACGGGAATATTGGCGCGAAGACGAAGAAGACCCCGCCCCTTATTCCGGAGTTATTCCGCCCTACTGGCCTTGCGTTCGCCATGAGACGACGCGACGCAAGGCGCGCGTCGAAGAGGAAACGCTTTCGGACGTCGACTACGAAGAAGGGGACGATCGCGCGCGTTTGGCGGGGCTCGATTCCGACGATCGTCGCTTAGGCGTCGTCGAGGCGTATTGCGGCGGTCTTTCCGTTTTCGACGAAACGCTTTCGGGCTTTACGCAACTTCTTAAAGAGACGGGCGTTCTTGGGAAAACGCTTTTCCTAACGACGGGCGTTCGCGGTTTTTCCAGCGGCGCGCCTTCCGCGCTTGGCGTTCCGCGCGTCGATTCGCGCAAGTCGCCCTTTTACGCCGAAGAAGTCCGTCTTCCGTTGGCGATTCGCCTGCCGGACGGAACGGGCGCGACGGTTCGCTTGCCCTCTTTATGCGAGCCTCGCGACGTCTACGAAACGATTCGCGCTTGGAACGATTTTGAATCGGAACTCGCATCGCCCGATTTTTGGCGTCTTGAAAAAATCGACGTTTCGCCCTTTGCCGGTTATTGGAGCGCCGAGGGAGAGACAGTCGCGTCGATCAAAGACGCGCGCAAAAAAAACGAAGCGCCCTTTGATCCGCTAAAAAACGACGTTCCCGGTCAAAATCTTTTGCGTCTGTTGGTCGACGAAGAAGGTTTCGTTCGTGATCGCGTTCTTATCGTCGCGAACGATTCCGCGTCGGAGGAACGCGCGTTGGTCGTTAAAGATTGGTTTGTAAAAGAGACGCCCAACTGCGGCAAAGACGAGGCGTTCGACGAATTCACGCCCGCGAAAAGATTGGAATTGTTCGTCAGACCCGACGACGTTTATTGCGTCAACGACGTCGCCGATCGACGCCACGACGACGCGGAATTACTCGCTCGCGCGTTGCGTCCAAACGCAAATTGAACGCGTCGATCAACAAAAAACGCCGCGTTTTTCGACGCGACGTTTTTTTATTTGCGTTTGCCGCGCGTCGTTCTTTTAGCGAAGACGCCGCGCGATTAACTAGGCGCGATCATTTCTCGACGCCAAAAGTGTGAATCGTGGTGTGACGATACGTTTCGCCCGGCTTCAGAATCGTGGAGGGGAAGTTCGGCGTGTTAGGCGAGTTCGGATAGTGTTGCGTTTCCAAGCAGAACGCGGAATGCTTTTCGTACTTGTAATCGCCGAATCCGGTGGAGCCGTCGAGGAAATTGCCGGAATAGAATTGTACGGCGGGCTCGGTCGTTTCGATTTTCATCGTTCGCCCGGTGGCGGGGTCTTTGGCAAGCGCGCAGAAGCCCATTTCGCCCGGTTCTTTTTCCGCTAAGACAAAGCAGTGGTCGAAGCCGCCGTTGAATTGGGGCTCGGCGACTTTGTCAATGTCTTGATCGATCGACTTGGCGGTCGTGAAATCGAGCGGCGTGCCTTCGACGGGCAGAACTTCGCCGGTCGGAATGAGCGCGTCGTCGGTCGGGAGGTAATACGGGGCGTTGAGTTGGAGGATCGTGCCGCGCATCGTGCCGGATTGAGCGCCGCTCAAGTTCCAGAACGTGTGGTTCGTGAGATTGATCGGCGTCGCTTTGTCGGTCGTCGCCGTATAGTCGATCGTGAGCGTGTCGTCGTTTTTAAGCGAGTAGACGACGACGACGTCAAGATTTCCGGGGAAGCCTTCTTCGCCGTCTTTCGCCGTATATTTCAATTCGACGTAGGCGCCGTTTCCGTCGCAGTAGGCGCGACCTTTCCACATTTTCTGGTCGAATTTTCCGCCGTGGCAGACCGCCGTCTTTTCATTGAGCGGAATCGAGTATTCTTGACCGTCGAGCGTAAATTTGCCGCCGTTGATACGATTGCCGTAACGACCGACCAAGGAGCCGAAGAAGGGACGGAATTCTTGATATTCGCCGACGGTTTTGTAGTTGCAGGAGACGTTTTCAAATTTGCCGTTTTTATCGGGCAAATTCATTTCGTACAGAACGCCGCCAAAATCTAAGATTTTCGCGGATAGACCGTTGGCGTTTCTAATCGTGAAGACCGTGACGTTTTGCCCGTCGTTGGTCTTGCCGAACGGCGCGGCGCTAGCGGATGACGTGGGCATATTTGCGCTTCCTCTGGAGTGTCTAAAGAATCTTTGAGCTTGCGCGTTCGAGACGCACATTGCGACGACGGCGCAGAAAAGAACGCCGATAAGCATCGATTTTTTCATCGTGCGGTTCCTTGTTGGTTGGTTCGACTTTGCGCTTAACGCGCCGAGACGACGGCGACGGCGACGTCGCCTAAACGATTACGACTATATTAACACAGTTCGAGCCCGATTTCGAGTTTTTTCTTGAATTTTTTTAACTTTTTTCGTCTTTTTCGTCAATTTAGAACAAGTCGGCTAAATAATCCTGCGTCGGCGCGTACAACGTCGGCGAAAAACCGAGGACGCGATTCATAAAAGGAACCGATCCTCGCGGGTCTTTTTCTCCTCGCTTATGCCAATCTCTCGCGTCGGGCGTAAACTCTTGCGCGGGCCACGGCGTGAAAGGCTCGTAGCCTAAAACCGTCGCAAGTTTGGAGGAATCGAGCGCGCAATTTCGAACGCGGGGCGGGACGGGGCAAGATTCTTCGATAAACATTCCGTAGAGGAGTTCGGGATCGAATCCGCCAGTCCGAATGATCGCTTGCGCCATCTGATAGAGCGAAACTTGTTTTGGACCGCCGCAGTTGAGTATTCCGGCGTAGTCGTTCGCTAGGAACTCGCGAAAAACGCGCGCCATTTCGTCGACGTAGGTCGGCGCGCGCACTTCGTCGTAATACAACGTTGCGGGTCGATTCGCGCGAAATCGCGAGGCGATCCAGTCGATCGCGCCCGCGTGACCGTTGTAACTCAATCCCATCGGCATAGAAATACGCAACGTCGTCGCGTAAGGATCGAGTTCTGCGACCGATTCTTCGCCCGCGATCATCGTTTCGCCGTAAACGTTCGCGGGAACAGGCTTTTCGTCTTCGCGCAATCCGCCGCCGGGTCGACCCGCGTAAACCATGTCGACCGAGAGATGAACGAAACGTATCGATCGAGAACGCGCGTATTGCGCCAACTTGCGCACGATCTCGACGTTCATTTCCCAAGCGATACGTTTGTCAAGTTGACACGCTTTGAGCGCGCAGTTGCCCGCGCAGTCGAGTATCGCGTTGATCTTGCGTTCGTCGAACAGGCGCGCCGTCGTTTCGTAGTCTTGAAAATCCGTGTAAATTAGGTCGGGCGCCGGAAAATCGACGTCCGTTTCCTGGACGACGCCGTAAACTTGACCCGGAAAACGAGACTGAAAATAAGAAAGAGCCCCGTAGCCCGCGACGCCCGTTACGCCCGTGATCAAAAGGGGCAAGGGCGGCTTGGGAAGGATTCGACCAAAAGGCGCGTCGAGTTGACGACGGTTTTCGTTGAGGATTTGAGCGTAGGAAGGACGAGCGGAGGACATTGGGGAGGTTTAATTTAAGGGCGACAAATTTTCTAACGATTCGATCCAAGCGTTGAACAGCGGACATTTGGCGCGCATTGCTTCGATTCCGATTTCGGAAGTTAGTATTTTGCCGTCAAAGGTCTTATCATACGCTCGCCTTCCGCCTTTTTGACAAATTTTTTCGAGGCGTTTGGACGGCGCGGTTTCGACGGAGTTATTAATTTCTTCCGGCGTCGGATAGTTTGTTAATATTTTCGTTATCTGATCTAGCGGGACGTCTAATTCAAAAGCAAGGACTTTCGGATCGCTGAACAGAAGCGCTTCAAATTCATACATTGAAACGTAAGGAATAAATCTTTGAGGATTCAGCTTGGGAAGTTTTGCCTGAACTCTGACTTTGAGATCGTCGGCGATAATCTTACTTTTCTGAACGGAATCGAGGTCCGAGCGATTTGCGTTTTGTAACGACGCCCAATTCTTAGGTTTACAACCGTAAAAATCAAACATTGTCGTTACGTAGTCGTTCGAACTGCTCAACGCCTCGCATATGAAATTCATTAAACGTTCTAGCGAAACGTTGCCTTCCATATTCTCTTTGTAGTTGTTTCTCCAGAGTTTGACAACAACCCCTTTTTCTTTCAGCCGCGGTTTTAAAACCGACTTGACGAAATGGGCTTCCGTAGCTCCTTCGACGATAATTTGGACGACGGCGGGCGCTTTATATTCATTCATAGTTCGTTCCTCCGTCGACAATATTTAAGCGCCAAAGCTCGCCTAACGAAAATTCTTTCAACCATTTGTCAAGTCGCGCTTTGTCCAGTCGCGTAAACGTCGACTCGCCGTCTTCGCGCATAACGACGATCGCATCTTCGGGCGAAAAGGCGTCCAATAAGACGGGCGATTGGGTTGCAAGTATGATTTGCGTTTGCGACGAGACGCTTTTAATTAATCCGCTTAAACACTCGATAGCTTCGTAGTGTAGACCTAGTTCCGGCTCGTCGATGATTAGCGTCGAGGGAAGATTGGGCTGGAGCAACGCGGTTACAAGGCATATGTATCTAATTCCCCCGTCGGGAAGTTGGGAAGGACCAAACGTATAATTTTTAACGCCCTTTTGACGCCACTTCAGCATAATTCCTTCATTGGCTTCGGGTTCCACGTCAAAATCTTCCAAAAAAGGCAATACGATCTGAACGCTTTTGAGAATTTTACGATAAATTTGGGGATGATTGTCGCGGAGGAAATACAAGAACGACGCCAAGTGTTCGCCTTGAGAATCCAACTTTTTTGGATAAACGAGCTGGCGCATACGTCTCATTCCAGACGTCGAACTTGTGTCGTGAAAATGATAGGATTCCAAAGAAGAAAACGCTTTTTTCACTTGGGAACAAACGTTTTGTTTCTCTTCGCTTTCAGGATTGTTGCTAGCGTCGAATAATAGGGGATCTATGGAAGTTCCGCTTTCAAGAATTTGTTCAAAGGGATGAGTTTCGGCAGGATTACGACTGTAGATTTTTTCGTTTTCGATTAAGAAATAATAGCCTTCTTCATTGGGAACAAGATCGAATTCATAACCGTTTTCGACGTCGGCGCCATAGTTAAAGGTCGTCTTTATCGAAATTTTGCGAGTCGTTTCAGCGCCTCTGAATAAATAACGTTCAGGAAAACCCGTCTTCACAACGAACGATTTCAAACCGTAAGGTCGAGTCATTGCCGACATAAGGCGAAACAAACTCAAGAAATTACTCTTACCCGCCCCGTTGGCGCCAATGAGAACGTTCAAATTTCTAAGCTCAAAATTTTCAAGATTTCGAATCGATTTGAAACCTTGGATTGTAATTCTTTTTAGCGGAGTTCTCATTGCGCTTGCTCGTTTTTGTTGATTTGAACTTGTGAAGTTCGCTTTCGCAACCTGTAAAAAACGCTTTCGTCATTTTATCTCAAGGAAAATACTCGTCAATCGTTAGACCGTTTGAAGGGAAAAGGCGCGTTATATTCGTTTTTTTCAAAAATTTTTTGAGGGAAATGAATTTTGACGACGTGAAAACGCTTGACGTCATAGGGGCTTCGACGTTAATATAGTACAGGCGTCGTTAGGTCTGAACCTGCAAGGCGCCGATAGCATAGTCGCGACGCGCGACGTCGCCGTTCGACGACAATTCCCTTAAATGGAGCTTTCCTGCGGAGAACCTATGAGATACTTCCCGTTATTTGAATCGGCAGGCGTCCGACGCGGCGTTCGTCGTAACGTTTCCGTCGTCGCGACAGGCTTTTTCTGTTTCTTAGGGCTTGTCGTCTTAGGGCTCGCCTCCTTAAAACCAAGCGACGGAGCTTTCGCGCAGGAATACAAGCAAGCGACCGTCGACGAATCGCTAGCGTCGCAAAAGTCGACCGTTCTTGCAAGCGGCGACGAAGCGCAAGTCAAAGATTTTCTACGAAAGTATTATCTCGCGCGTTGGACCGTTGTCGACAACGAACGAGAAATTCACAAATATCGCGCCGAATTGGAGACCGACGCTACGAGCGTTTCGGGCGCGCCGCAAGCGACGTTCCTCAAAGCGACCGTCGACGCGCTCAAAAGTTACGCCGCCTCGAGCGACTGCTATCCCGCTTGTCGTTTTAACGCCGTATACGCGATCGGAACGTTAAACGAAGTCGCGGGCGCCGACCGCAATACGCCGGGCGTTCCTTATTCGGGCGCAATTTCTACGTTGGCGAATTTCTGCACTAGTTCGAAAGAATTTCCCGATTACGTCCGTTTGGGCGCCTTGCTCGGCTTGGTTCGACACGCCGAGCTTGGCATTAAAGACGACAAAAATCGCGCGGGCGTGAAGACCGTCTTTGCAAGAATTTTGGACGCCAAGTATAAGGAAGAAAAGAATCTGCGCGACGACGTATACGAATGGTTCCAAGAAGTCGCTATGCAAGGCTTGGCTAGTTTCAAGTCGCCCGAAGGTTCCAAAGGCGGTACCGGCGCGCTTGACCTTTTCCGTCAGATTATCGAAGATTCGGAACGTTCCTTTGAATTGCGTTGCACGGCGGCGCGCGCGATCGGAAGTATGGATCTTACTTCCGTTCAGAATTACGACTACGCGGGGTTGGGCAAGTCGCTTGTGACGCTTGCGCGCGATTTCTGTATTGAAGAATCCGCCTATATCGATACTGAAATCGTTCGCGATCAAGTGAAAAACGCCGCAGGATCCGCGATGGGCGGTATGGGCGGTATGTCCGGCGGAACCTCCGGCGGTATGACGGGCGGCGGTATGGGCGGTATGTCCGGCGGTATGATGGGCGGCGGTATGACCGGCGGTATGGGCGGTATGACCGGCGGCGGAATGGGCGGCGGCGCGATTCAGAACCAAAAGAGTTTGGAAGCTATGGTCGCGCGAGTTCAATACGGGTTCGATTGCATTCAATGCGCCGTTAAGGGTTCTACAAAGGGGCTCGGTATTATGGAAAAATTGTCCGATTCCGACCAAGCTCAAAAGGATATGAAAGACACGTTAAAAAATCTGCTTGACGAATTCAAGTCGACGAACGAATTTATTGAAGAAGGTCCGAAATTCTCCTCCGGTATGAGCGGAATGACCGGCGGTTCGGGAGGTATGTACGGCGGCGCAACGTCGGGTGGAAAAGGAAAGTCCGTCGTTATTATGGTCGACGCTTCTTCAATGAAAGATCATTTGCTTGAGAAGAAAATAAAATTTAGCGAAATGCTTGGAATCAACGCCTATTGACGATCAACGACTATTGACGATCAACGCCGTTTGATTTGTAGCGTCGTTTGATTTGTCGCTCAAGTAATAAAGCCGTAAGTTCTTCGTAGCTTACGGCTTTTTCGTCGTCGACTTGAATCGATAAAAAAGCCTGACTAAAAAGCCGGGCTTCTATGAACGTTTCGTTCAGACCGTCGATCGTCGATCAGTTGGCTTGGGCGTTCTTTTGGAGAACGCCGGCGGCGACCAATTTGTCGATCAGTTGTTGCATACTATTAAACATCGAGAGGAAACCTTGGGGCGGCATAATGACTCGTTCGGACGGTTCCGGCTTCGGAGCTTCGCCGTCGGCGCCCGGTTGGAGCGTGACGAAGTCAAAACGAACCATATTGCCGGCAAAATGAATTTGCCCAACGCCGTCGGCATAAATTTCTTTTTTCATTAAAGGATCGCCTTTTCTCAAAAGGTAAAACGAAAGTTTTGCCAAGCGCAAAATACAAACCTGCGCATTCGCCTATAAGGGAGGCTCAAACGCGTCTACGCTCGTAACGCCGCAAAACCTTAACAACTGCCTGTTGGGCTTTTCTATCGGTTAAATAATCCAGACTCTTGAGTTTTTTATATTTCCCATACGTTAATTGTTCCATTTCAAAAACTAGCGTCATAAAATCGCTTGTAAAAAGCTAGAAGAATTTAGAAAATTAGAAGCTCGCCCCTTCACAAAGACGCGCCTTTGATTATAATAAGAGACGCTATAGTTTGTTATAGCGTAACGGCGCGTTTTATCCGACCTTGACCTCGGCTTCCATAGGGGATCGGTATCCGTAGTGGAACAGAGCGTCGCGGTTCGGCGGGTTATGCATATTGCTTGCGCTTACCGCGCGAGTGTGAACGATTGAGCATATTAAGACGGAGAATATCGTGGGAACGAAGAAAACTGGAAAAGGACGACGTAAGCTCGGTAGAAAAAAGCGACGAATGCGATCCAAGATTCGACATCGAAAGGATTGATCCGGGACTGATTCGGCGAGATTAATTCGCGGGTTCGATTCAAGTTCGCGGGTTCGATTCAGTCGCGTCGATCCGGCGAGTTTGGTTTGGCGGAGTCGGTTTAACTTGGAGAGATCGGCGTTTGAGTCGGTTCTTTTTCCGAAGCGTTTGGCGGTTCCCTGATCGCTAGTCGGTTATGTGTAAAACTCTCGATTTTGCGTCGAGAGTTTTTTTGTTTCTTGCAAGACGTCGCTTGTTCGCTTTACGCCTTGGACTTTTACTAATTTAGAACGCGCGGTCGAATTTGCCGCGCGTCGATTTGTCGCGCCAAAAGAACCTTAAAACCTATTCCGTTTTACGCGCTTTGGTTCGCGTTTCGTACATCGAATAGCCGGTTCGTCGCACGGCGTCGATCGTTTCGGAGTAGGGAACGTCGCAGACGTCGACTAACCCGATCTGGTAGTTTTCGCCGTCGAAACGACCCGTCGTCGCTTGATCGCCGTATTGGAACCAGTGCGCGCCGACGATCCAAGGATTGAGCAACGCGCTTGTTACGTAGTTTTCGTAAGCTTTGGCGCGCGCCTCTTGATCGGCGCAAGGACCAAGACCCGTATGGAAGAGCCCTCGATCAAGCGCGCCAAAGTGGAATTCGCCGATAATAACCGGTTTGTCGACGCCGTCGACCGAGCGAAAACTTCCGACTTCAGACTGATAGAAATTATAACTCACGACGTCGCAATATTTCTGAGCGGCGGCGCGCGCCAAGTCGTTCGTCCACGCAAATCGACAGCCAAGATAGAGCTTTTGAGGCGCGACTTCTCGAATTGCCGCAAGAATTTCGGCAAAATATTTCTCGCAGAGAACCGTATAGAAAGCGTCGCAGTCTTCGTTTGCGCCTTTGTTGTCGGGCGACTTGAAGGACGTCTCCAGCAAAGCGTCCCAGCTAGCCAAATCGACTTGCCACGCCTCGTTGAAACGTTCGATCGTTTCGTATTTTTGGCGCAACCAGTCGACGAACGCTTTTTTAGCCGCTTGCGTTTTGGGCGACGCGAGCGCCGACTTAGAGAGCGACCCGGCGGCGCCCCAACTGATTTCGTTGTCGACAAAATAACCGATACAATACGGGTCGTTTGCCGTCTGTTCCTTTTGCCATTCTAAAGAACGCCTAATTCCTTGCGGAAAAGCCGGATCGAACGGGTCGACGAATTTGCCCCAATACCCGGAGCTGCCTTCGATGAACGGAGAATTTGAGCTTGCCGTCGCCGTATAGGGCGTTTTGGCGACTCGCGCGATATTGCCGTCCGACCAGTTGCCGATCGTGTTCAAGCCCCAGCTACGGAGTCGGCGCGGAACGAGTTCCTTTTCCGCTTCAACCCAGTTTTCGCCAAACTTCAAATAGAGATTTGACGCCGAGAAATTATATTGCCAATATTTGCCCCGACCGGCGTAGTAGTTGTTGACGGAGTGATCGCTCGTACTTAAAAATTGCGCCATATCGGTTCCGTCGGGACGCGTCGGAATCGCTTCGCCGAAGTAAAATTCGCGATCAGTAACGGGCGTAACGGCGTTCGTATGTCCTACGCAGTCGACGCCGTTCGACCAAAAGAGCCTCCCTTTCGGGTCGACCAAATACCAAACGCCGTCGATTTTTTCCGTGCGAAACGCGCCCGTCGCTTCTAATTGAGGACCGTCCGCCCAGCCGCCGAATTCGTCGAAACAAGACGGTTGATTAGCGGCAATATCCGCGTTTTCTTTGGCGATTTGCGCGCGCAGTTCTTCGAGCGAATGCGTCTTGCCCGGCCAGTCGGCGTGCTTGAATTGTCCGAAACGGTCGATCATTGGAAAGAACTTGTCGGGCGACCAGTTCAAATAATCCTGTTTTTTAATCGTTTCTTCCGAAATCGGAACGGCGACGATCGATTCGAGAATCCACGAGTCGCCGCGTTGGTTTTGATTTTCGAAGGGGCGAATCGCGACGACTTCGCGTTTCTCAAAAGGAACTTTGACGTCTTTCGAATAGGAGTCCGTTTTGATTCCGCCCGGCTTTCCGCGCATCGCAAACAACTTGGCGCGCGTCTTCGGATTGAGCGTATTCGGCAGTTCCATTCGCCACGTCGCGCGTTCGCCGGGCGCTAGTTTAATTTCTTTCGTGGTCGTTCCGTCCATCGTCTTCACGTCGGCGTCGGCGCAGTCGAGTCGACAATAGAGCGTGATCGTCTCGTCGCTTGTCGACTGAACGACCGCTTCAAGGCGCGAATAATCGCCGAGGTTCCAAGAGCCGGTGAAATGAACGCCCGGCCAATTGTCGTCGACGCCGTTGGTTATTTGAAGCGCGCCGGAGTCGAGGCGCTTGACTTGGACGTCTTGCAGACGAATCGAGTCGAGCGGAGTAGACGCGGGATCGAAGATCGATAAGATCGGAGCTTGCGCGAATGCGGACGCTACGGTCGTCAAGACGCTCGCGGCGACGACGGCGCCAAAAAATAAACGCAGTTTCATCAATTTGTTCCTGTGGGAAAGGGAAAGAAATACGAATCGGGCGTAACGCCCCGAAATTATTCTAACGAATTTTACAAAACGATATAGACCAAAAAGACGCCAATTTGTAAAATACGCGCGCGACGCGGGAACGCGGCGCAGTCTTCAAAAACAGGATAGGGACGGCGATCTATGAAAAAAACAAAGCCGATCGAATCGGTCGATTTAAAGGCGTCAAGAAAATTTCACGAAAAATTTGACAAAATTTGCGCGAAAATCGCCTCGACGGAGGGCGCCAAACGTCAAGCCGAACGGCGAAAGTTGGTCGAGTTGCTAGAAAGCGACGACGCGCAGTGTCGGCAATTTCTAGAAGGCGTCTCGCGCGCGGATTTGAGTTTTATCAAGCCGATTCTCGTGGAAGTCGCGACGAAATTTGCCGGACGACGGTTCCTGCGCGCGCTCAAGACGTTGCAAGAGCGCCTGATCGACGAAGATTTGACCGTCGCAATGGACGCCGCCGCGCTCGCTTACGCCAAGCGTCTTAACGACCTAGGCGCGTCGAAGCGAGACGCGCCCGAAAAACGCGCCGAAGATTTGGAAAATTTGAAAAATCGCGCAAGCGAAGGGGACGGAGACGCGCTTTTTAAATTGGCGTTGCGCGTTTATTTTGGAACCGACGTAGAACAAGACTACGCGCTCGCGCGAAAACTCGGCGAAGAAGCCGTCGCAAAAGGTTGCGAATACGCCGATCTGTTGCGCGAGTTGCCGCGACCGCAGAACGCTTAAATTGTTTTTCGCTATCCCCGCGCGTCGCGTCGTCTCAACAAGGACGTAAAGCCGGTTCCGTCGCGCTTTGCGCGTCGATACGTACGCGGCGTTATTTACGGCGCGCGTTGTTTTGCCAAAAGTTTAGACGTCAACAACGCGCTATTTTCCGCGACGCATACGACTCGGGAAATCGAAACGCCTTCAACCAGTCGATCAATTTCGGATCGCGTATGTTCGGCGAAAAAGGCTCGCCCGCTTCTGGAACGCGTATGAAGTAAAGCGTCAAACAGTCGCTAAAAACGACGCCGTTCTCGACCGACATTAATTTGATCGTTTCAAATTGCGCGTCTTTCAATTTCTTCGACAATTCGGGCGTCAAATTTTTCAGCTTTTGTAAATCTAATTCCGACCAAATCGGAAAATCGACAAACGCAATCCCTATGACTTTGCGTAATTTGTCGTAAGTTTCGCCTTTTGACAGTTGTCCCGTCGCGATTTTTTCAAGATAATAAACGATGCGTTCGCGAAAATTTGCGTGGTTCCACGTCTGCATCTCCACGTCGTATTGAGAGCCCGATTCGTCTTCGACGGCGACGTCAAAATCGCGTCTTTTTCTTGAAAGGAACTGCCGAAAGTAAACGTTTTTTTATCTTTATCGAGTCGACGGGCGGCTCGTCGGCTTTACGAAGAACGCCGTTCATTACGCTACGGAGCATCGGAATCGATTCGTTGCGCCCGAAAACAATGCGAAAAAACCAATCTTGACGAAGATTGACGCCCAATTTAACGAGACGACGGAGATATTTCTAGAATTTTTCCAACTTACTTCTTTTGTCGGCGCGTTGATTCGAAAACTTCTTTTCTTCCTTCATAAACCCTTTTCTCCCTGACGTTCTCAAAGAAGTCTCTTGGTTACAACGAAGCCTCCTTCTCGCGTTTTTTGCGACCGACGCGACAAATTTTACACGACCGTTTTTAAATAGCAAGAAAAACAAAAGAAACGATTCGACAAAAAAGAAAAAACGTCAATCAAAATATTTTGACAATTATTCGGTAAAACACAAAATCTATCGTAATTTATACTTTTTTTATTAACCAACCCGACCTATGAAAGTCGCGAACATCTATACAAAACAAAAGAACGAGAAAACGCTCGAAGTTTCCTCGTTCTTTGATATTCTTGTCAACGAAATTATTTAAAGGCTTATTTTGACGTCAAATCGAAATTGAACTCGTTCTTTCCTTTGACTACCGTCGCGGTGAAACCGGAAGTCTTGGAATCGCGGTACTTTTGAGGAAGAATACTACGCGAATCGGTTTCTGGCACGGAATTGCCTTCGTCGTCGGTGATCGTCTTGCCCGTTTCAAACGTTTCGAAACATTGGAAGGAAACGTTGTATTCACCCGGCGTAGTTCCTGCGTCGGCTTTTCCGAGTATCGTCTGTAGCTTGTATTCGCCGGCTTCGTTGGTCGTGCCGTAGCTTTGAACGCCTTCCGATCCTTCGGCTGGAACAAACGAAACGGTACAACCCTTCAAGGGCGCGCCGTCTAAAGTAACGACGCCGCTGACGCCTTCGGTCTTCAACGTCTTCTTACCGCAAGCGGGAACGGCGACCAAAAGCGCCAACAGCATAAAACAAAGAAAATATTTAGCTTTCATTTTTATCCCAATTCATAAGTTGCGACGCTAATACCGAATCCGAACGTCGCGCGCGTCGCCAAGCGTCGTCCGACGTCAAACTTAATCGGAATATCGTTCAGAATATTCAAGCGACGTCGATTCTTTATCCTTCAAAGTCGCCGCAACGTCCAAAACGTCGCAATTTAGGGCGGGTAACGGTAAAAATAGGGCGACTCTAAGCGTCGCCCCTTCGATTAAACGTCAAACGTCCGCACGACGTTTCTTTATTGAAGCGTTACGGTTTCCTTGCCTTTCGGAGTCGCCATAGCCCCCCAGACGCCGCGCGTCGATTTGCCGGGCCATTTGTTGTCCTGCGGCGGATCGTTATACGTGTTCTTATCCCCTCCGAGAACGGTGGAAATATCGCCGCAATCGATCGTGTCGGAAACGAAACGAACGGAACCGTCGCACATACAGACGTTGACGCCGCCGCTGTGCGCGCTGGTAGCGGAACCCGTCGCGTAACTGCTCACTCCGTTGCCGCTGGAGCAACTGGGCGAATTCGGCGGCAACGCGGCGACAAAATTCGTGAACGTAGCGCAAGCGTTGCCCCAGTTGGCGCCTTTAATCTTGAGAACCGTATCCGGGGCAGCCGTAGTTTCGCCGTCGACGCCGCGCGTCGCTAAACAAACGCTAGGCGGATTGGTCTTCATATCGATAGGCGCGACGGTCGAACGATAATCTAGATCGGCGGTCGCCGTAACGTCCGACGCGAGTATTTCGCCAAACAACATCGTGTTGCTCGTTCCGTCTTTGACAGCGGCAAAAGTCATATTGCCGGCTCCGTTTCCCGATTTCGCTCCGTTGACGAAGACGCCGCGGTGATTGACTTGTCCGCCGGAATCAAGGGACATACTTCCGTCGCCCCAATTACACGCATAGTTGCACGTGCCAAACTGATCGGCGTTGCCTCTGAGTTGTTGCGAAACGCCGTCGCTTGGGCAGATAAAAGCGTCGATCTTCGCTTTATAAGGATTAGCGGTAACGCCGGGCGTAGTCGTGTCGCCCGGGCTCGTCGGACTCGGAAGATTGCCGTTATCGCCGGTGGTCTTATAGGAATTGGCGCAGGTTTGGAGTTGTTCGTAAACCGCCGTTTGTTCGATATAGGGCAACAACAAAGTTTGAGCCGCCATACGGTAAAGACGATCCGCATCGCCGTAACCGACCCACAACTTATCCCAACCTTGATTCGGAAGACGCTTGTTGGCGCTTTCGAAATTCGCGGCGGCAAGACCAAGTTGCTTCATATTATTGGTGCATTGCATACGACGCGCCGCTTCGCGAGCCGCTTGAACGGCGGGAAGCAATAGTCCAATCAAAATACCGATAATCGCAATTACCACCAGTAACTCAACGAGGGTAAAGGCTCTGTTTTTTGCCCCCCCCCCCCATTTTGACATTTGACTAGAAAACATAAAAAACCTCGTTATAGTACAAAAAAACGCGTCGCCGAAAACTTTGACGACAAAACTATTTCTAACCGACGCCATAAAAGGCGCGCGACATATGCATAAGTATTATACGCAGTCCGTCGACTTCGGTCAAGATAACGGAATAAATATAATCCGTTCCGATTACGCCTGGATATTTCCGTTGTTCTATCGAAAACGGAAAATACGCCGGGGAGGATCGGTCTATATTACGGCTAATTAAAACAAACGACACGACACGACGACGCTAAAGAAACCTCCCATACGATAAATCGTACTAGGCGAAAACAGGGATTCTTTAACGAAGTCGTGTTTTGACGTCAAAAGTCGACGAAACGCTTTTTATTATTGAAGCGTTACGGTCTCTTTGCCCTTAGGCGTGGCCATAGCGCCCCAGACGCCGCGCGTCGACTTGCCCGTGTATTCGCCCTCGTTAGCGGCGCCGCCGCAGGTTTTCGTAATATCGCCAATATCGATCGTATCGGAAACAAAACGAACGGAACCGTCGCACATACAGACGTTGACTCCGCCGCTGTGATAGCTGGAAGCCGTGCCGCAGTAATAAGCGCCTTCGGAGTCCGATTCGCCGCAACTCGGACCGTTCGGACCGACGACGGCGACGAAATTAGTGCGCGCGCGAGAAGCGCAACACCAGCTGTAACCTTTATAACGGATGGTAGTCGTACCTTCCGTAACCTCGCCGTCGGTTCCTCGCTTCGAAAGACAACGGTCGGCGCCCGCTTGTTGAAGTCCTTCGACCACCGCGATCGCAGATTTATAAGCTCTGTCGTCGGTTGCCGAAACGTCCGACGTGCTGATTTCGCCAAACAACATCGTGTTGCTCGTGCCGTCTTTAATCGACGCAAGAGTAACGCGCCCGCCGTTCGCCCTATTCATAAAGACGCCGCGGTGATTCTTGTGCTTGGAACTGGTGTTGCTCGTAACGCAGTCGCCCAAATTGCAACCGTAATTGCAAGCGCCCATCTTGCTAGTATCGCCCTTGATTTGGGTAGCGACGCCGTCCGACGGGCAAATAAAAGCGTCAATATGCACGGCGTAAGGACTAACGGTCACTAAAGACCCGTCGACGTCGGTAGCGTTTGTCGGACTTGGCATTTTCTCAGCCTTACCCGCTTTATAGTCCGAGCAACATTGCGTAATGGCGTCGTAGACCGACGTTTGCTCAAGATAAGGCAATATCGACGCTTGAGGAGAGATTCGATAAAGGCGGTCATAGTTGGCGCCGGTATCGAAATTGGCCCACAGTTCGTCTTGATAGTAATTCGGAAGGCGTTTGTTGGCGCTTTCGAAATTCGAGATCGCAAGACCCAGTTGTTTCAAGTTGTTGGTGCATTGCATACGACGAGCCGCCTCGCGAGCCGCTTGGACGGCGGGAAGTAGCAATCCGATCAAAATACCGATAATAGCGATAACCACCAACAATTCGACAAGGGTAAAACCTCTTTGCTTGCCCTTCGATGCAATTTTTCTCATCTCTAGCATATCCTCTTGACTTACAACGATCAACGCTTACTCCGAATTTTGAAAAAGAGAAGCGTTCAACCAAGTTGACGCAGACAAAAGGGACTCGTTCGTATTCAAACGAAGTCAAATTAAAAAATGCGTTCCTTGCGAATCCCTAATCGGTTCGAAACCCGCGCTTCGAACGGGCTCATTATAACTTTTTCACGTTTTTTTTACAAGACCTTACGACGGTTGTTTTACAGTTTTCCCTCTTGCTTTTAACGGAACAACCTTCCTCGCCGTCGTTAATCTTTGGCGCAGTACGACGTTATTAATCGTTCGTAAACGTTCGCGGAAAGTTATGCCAAAGTATCCCAACCGACGCTTAATTTCAGAATAACCGTCGCGTAGGAATCGCCGCGTAGGAATCGCCGCGCAAGCGGCGCGGTAAAAACGCGACGACGATCAGTTATTCCGACGTTCGTTTAAAATCGAAGTTTTTTGGTTATGAAGGCGTCCGCCGATATGTAATCGGCGGCTTCCACGCGCGCCTTACGGCGCGATTTAAACGCAAACCTTGTTCAAAATATTGCGTGAACGATTACGGTTCGCTTTTATACTCGTTACTTTTGAGTTTTTCCACCTCAAAAAGACTGTCAAGCCTTAAATCTTCGACGGTTTGGCGACATAACGCTGGAAAAATTCAAGTGCGACGGGTATATAACGGACGCGTCTTCGGCGGCGCATTAAATAGAAGGCAAGCGTTCGTAAAAGACGCTCGCGCCAAATCTCCGAATGAAATTCGGCGTCTTGACGCGAACGCTTGCAACAGAAGAAACGACAAAAAGAAAGGAACGGAAGATTATAAAACTTCCGTTCCCCAAACGCTTTTGACGTTTAACAAGTATCACTAGAGCGAGACGGTCTCGTTGCCCTTAGGAGTCGCCATAGCGCCCCAAACTCCGTGCGTAGATTTCCCGACGTGCGCCGTGTCTTGATTCGCGCCGCCGCACGGTTGCGACGTATCGCCAATATCGATCGTTTCGGAGACGAAACGAACGGAGCCGTCGCACATACAAACGTTGACGCCGGCGCCGTGATCGCTGGAGGCGGAAACGCAGTAGTACGAACTCGTCTCGTCGGAACCGTTCGTGCAACTCGGACCGTTCGGTCCGGTAACGGCGACAAAACTGTTGCACCCGGCCGAAGAACACGCCCACCGACGTCCCTTGAGCGCATAGACGGTCTCGGCGTTCGTTTCGCCGTCGGCTCCGCGCGTCGCGAGGCAAACGGACGAACCGCTGTAGCGGATATCTGTAGCGGGTTGCGCGATCGCCGTCTTATAGCCTCTGTCTTCCGTCGCCAAAACGTCGGACGTGTTGATTTCGCCAAACAGCATCGTATTGCTAAGACCGTCTTTAATCGCCGCGAACGTAACGCGTCCTCCATGATAACCGCTCACGAAGACGCCGCGTCGATTCTTGTGATAAGAACTGCGCATACTGGTCGAACCGTCGCCCATATTGCAACCGTAGTTGCAACGACCAATGTGATTTTCCAAGCCCTTAGTCTGATTAGAATTCCCGTCGGAAGGACAAATGAAGGCGTCGATGATCGTATTGTAAGGATTGGATTCCAATCCAGTCGGAATAACGGAACCGTCGGTCGGACTCGGAAGATCCGCATTGTTTACGCTCGTCTTATAACGTTCGCAACACGAAGTAATTACGTCGTACAAAGCGGTTTGTTCCAGATAGGGCAACAACGTCGTTTGCGGGGACATACGCGCCAGACGCGACTCGGCGTCGTAAGAAGCCGCATAACCCGTCCAATGTTCTTCCCAGTAGATATTCGGAATACGTTTTTCCGTCGATTCGAAATTCTGAACGGCAAGACCCAATTGTTTCATATTGTTGGTGCATTGCATACGACGCGCCGCCTCTCGAGCCGCTTGAACGGCGGGAAGCAACAATCCGATCAAAATACCAATAATAGCGATAACCACCAACAATTCAACAAGGGTAAAGCCCCTTCGTTTGTCCTTTGAGGCGCTTTTTCTCATTTCTATCCCTATTTCCTTTACTTGCAACGATTAACGCGCATTTCAATTTTGACGACAATGTTGTTGAAAATCGTCCAAACGTCTCTACAGTCGTCGTATGTTTCACTTCTCCAGTCGGTCTTACGCTTAAACTCAACCGATCGTTGCAAACGTCCTACGTCGACGCAAAAGGCGCTTTCTCAACAACGTCCTCAAAATTCAAAAGAGCTTGACCAAGTTGACAGACAAAAGGGACTCGTTCGTACTTCAAACGGAGTCGAATCAAAAAACGCATGCCTCGCGAATCCCAAATCCGTTCGAAACTCCCGTTTCGATTTAGACTCATTATAACTTTTCACTCCCTTTTACAAGCCCTTGAAACGTTGGAACGCCGTTTTTTACCGTTTATTTTTTACGAAACGACCTTCGCGACGACGATCGTATATAAAACCTGTCGGCGTCGATTTTTGTAAGCGTTCACGCAAAATCGAAGACGTCGGCTTAACGCTCTTGAATCAAAACGACGCGTTTTTAGTAATTCAACGAATCCGCGTATCGTTGATACGCGTCTTTCCATAAACGCATACAAAAAAAGACGGAACGACTGTAGAACGTTCCGTCTTGCGGTATGTTTAAACTGCGCGTTGCCGCGCGATAAACGCGTTAGTCTAAGGAAACGGATTCCTTGCCTTTCGGAGTCGCCATAGCGCCCCAGACTCCGCGCGTCGATTTGCCAACGTGCGTTCCTTCCGTGCCGGTATTGCCGCAAGTTTTCGTAATATCGCCAATATCGATCGTTTCCGAGACGTAGCGAACGGAACAGTCGCACATAACGACGTTGGCGCCCGAGCCGTGGAAACTAGAAACCGACGTGCAGAAATACCCGCCTTCGTCGCTTTTTTCGCCGCAACTCGGACCGTTCGGACCGACGACCGCGACAAAATTGTTGCAACTTGAGGAGGAACAACACCAACGTCGTCCCTTGTAGATAAAGGTGTTGAATTCGTCTTTAACCTCGCCGTCGTCGCCGCGAACTTTAAGACACTCGACAGCTCCGCTTTGTTGCAGACCGCCTACTTCGGCGATCGCGGTTTTATAACCTCGGTCGGTTCCCGCCATAACGTCCGACGTACTAATTTCGCCGAACAACATCGTGTTGCTAAGTCCGTCTTTAATCGAAGCGAACGTAACGCGTCCGCCGTAGTTTTTGTTGACGAAGACGCCGCGGCGGTTCTTATGCTTGGAACTGGCGTTGCTCGTCGTGCAGTCGCCCAAATTACAGCCGTAATTGCAACGAGCTAGGTGTCCGGTCATACCGCGCGCTTGGGAGGAATTGCCGTCGGAAGGGCAAATAAAAGCGTCGACGATCGCCGCGTAGGGATGCATAGACAACGAAGCGGGATATTTTCCAGAGTCGGTCGGGCTAGGAAGATCGTCGTCGCTTTGACTTGTCTTGTACTTTTGACAACATTGCGTAATCATATCGTATGTCGCCGTTTGTTCGAGATAGGGCAACAACGACGCTTGCGGAGAAATTCTGGAAAGACGCGACGACGTCCCGTAATTCATCCAAAGCTCGTCTTGATAATAATTAGGAATACGCTTGTTGGAACTTTCGAAATTCTGGACGGCAAGACCAAGTTGTTTCAAGTTGTTCGTA
>JAZRWW010000189.1:0-3446 GCA_045599865.1 Thermoguttaceae bacterium | reverse complement strand
AAAAAGCAAAATTCCGTTTTCCATAGGTTTGCCTTTCTGTTTGGGCGTTTACAGAATTGGACGACGACCGCTTGAATAATTAGCGCGGAAGTTCTTGAATTTCGACTTCGTACTTGTTTACAATTTTCGCGAGCTTCACGTTGAAAGCGTCAAGCGAGGACGTCGTCCAAATTGCGAGTTGAATTTCTTCCAGCGCGGGATAATAATTAATTTCGTCCAACTTTTCCTTCAAGCGTTCCGAAACGGAATTGTTCCCGTATTTCGCATTAAGATTGTCGTAAATCGTCTTGTAAATGCCTTCTTGCCTTCCTTCTTGCTTTCCTTCTTGCCTTCCTTCTTGCCAACCGTCTTGCCAACCGTCTTGCCTCCCTTCTTGTCTTGCTTGTTCGCAACGTTCCGTTACTTCCTTTTCAAAAAAAAGCAAAATTCCGTTTTCCATAGGTTTGCCTTTCTGTTTTTCAATTTCTTTTCTGAGTTCGGGCAACGTCAACATACCCGGTCGTTTGGGTTGAATATGCAAAAAATAATTTATCGACGCGCAGGCGCATTGGCGCAAGCGTTCGTCCGAAGGGGATTCTTCGAGAATCCGGCGGAAAGTCGCCGCCAATTCGGCGTCTTCTTCGTCCGTATGTTTCTTATTGGCGATTTGCATCAAATAGAGGAACGTTCGCATCGCGGGCTCGCATTCCCTTATGACGTCGAGCGGAATTTCGCTTGCGTAGACCGTTTGATATTCGAAATTCGGAACGGTTCCCTCTAATCCGGGCAACGTCCACAGAACGTCGTTTAGTTGCGCGGGTTGTTTTTTCTGACGCGCGTCCTGCGAAAAAACGACTACGTAGGGAGTCGGTAGAAGTCCGTTTTCGTCGGCGAAGGTTTCGGGATCGGAACTCATAACGTCAAGCAAGGCGCTCACGTATCCCAACAGCTGAATCGGAACGTACTTTTCGTCTTTCGTTTTATGTTCCGTAGCGATTACAAAAGCCGCGCGTCGACAGACTAACCCCGGTCGTTCTTTCATATCGACGACAAAGAAGACGTCGCCGATTTTCTCGATTCCGTCCGCGCCGACGTCGCGAGCGCGCATCGTTCGCAACGTCGACATATCGAGTTGGTCGAGTATCTGCGGAGGCAAAACAATGCGAAAAAATAGTCGCGCGTTGATTACGTTCGCAACGACGTCCGCAAAATATTTGTCGTTCGTCATTACGGCGTATAAAGAAACGGGTTCTTTTTTGTCGTCGTTTAGGGCGTCGTCGTTTTGCATTGCGATTCTTTCTATAAAGCGGAACGCGCTTTAGCAAGCATACGGCAAATAGAGTCGAATTTACGGCTCATTGGGGAAAAAGAACGTTAAAAACGCGGCTTTCGTTAGCGAGATTTCTTAGATTCTTGATTAATGGAACCTCGCGCGTCAAGCGGCAAACACGCGCGCATATCGTCGACTGAATAGAAAATCCTTTCGAATTTCGTTTCTTTCATTTTTTCGGGCTCGGCGGAAGGGAACCACGCGGCGCCCCAGGCTTCCACGCCCGCTTTATGCGCGGAAATCGCGTCTTTGGGCGAGTCGCCCACGTAGACCGCTTCCGATTTTTCGACGCCCCACGACTGGAGAATTTGCGCGATTTGATCCGCTTTGACGCGCCCCGTCGGCGAACCGACCGCGACTTGTTCGAATAGGTCGGCGATTCCGTAATAATCTAGCGAAATTTGACAAGTAACGGCGCCTTTGGCGGTTACTAGCGCGATGCGGATTCCGCGCGCTTTGAGTTCGCGCAATAGGTCGAGAATACCCGGCGCAAGTTCGGAGCCTTCCGCCTGCAACGCGGCGTATCGTTCGTAATAGATTTGAAGCAACTCGTCGGCGCTTTCGGGAAAATGTTTTTGAAAGACGCCCTCTTCGGACGGTCCGAAATAAGTTCGCACGTCGTCGAGCGAAAGCGCGCGTCCTAGAATCGGCTCGACCGTTTGACGAAACGCGTCGACGCATACGGGCAAGGTGTCTGCGATCGTTCCGTCAAAATCAAAAATAACGGCTTTTAGCATAATTTGTTCTTTCTTTCAACAGGGCGTCAAATCAGGGACGAAATCAAAATATAAATCGCCGTGATAAAGTTTAAAACCAAAACGCAGGGCACGAAAATCTTTTCGGGTATGGAACGATAGAACCGGCGTCCAAGGAACCCGCCGACAAGAATGCCGGGCGCGAAAATCAACGTCAGTAGAAAGGTCGTCGCGTTCATAATTTGCGCGTCGTCCGCTTCGAATCCCAAATTCGATTTAACCGCCGTCGCCGCGAGCATTAGCGGAATTTTGGCGACGTTTACGGAAAAGAAGAAAACCGCGTTCGTGCCCATAAAACGCTTTTTGTCGAGGTTCTGCGAGGAAAAATAAGCGGAGGAGACCGCGCCGGCCGCGTTGCCTAGAATCGTCGTCAGTCCGGCGAGCGTTCCGCAACCGAGTCGAAACGAAGGACTTGTTGAAATTCGCGTCCAGCCTAATTGCTTGCGGACAAACTCAAAGACGAGAATCGACGACGCCAAAATTCCGACCGTCAATTTAAATTGAGAATTTTCCATAACGCAAAGCGCGGCGGCGCCAAGAATCAAGCCGACGGCGACCGGAGGCCAAAGTCGTTTGAGAAGTTGCGGATCGCAGTCTTTACGATAGAAGGAGACCGCCGCGACGTCGCCGAGAATCAAAAGCGGAACGACCGCGCCCGACGCGAACATCTCGCGACCGCGAAACGCCGAAATCATCAGCAGACAAGAGAATAGCCCGACGCCGGGTACGCCCGTCTTAGAAACGCCTATGAGTACGGCGGCTAAATATCCGACGATCAACGTCGTCGGCGTCAGTATCGATTCAAGGGGCATTTTTTCCTCTAAACGTAAATTTGACGATTAACGATCAAAGGCGAATCTATTTCGCCTTCTCACTATTATAGAACGAATTTCGGGCGCTGCAAACGTTTTTGTAGTTGTTCGCTGAAAAAGACGCCGCGTTTTCGAAAATCAGCGCGGCCCCGATATGCGGAATCGATTACCCTGAAATCGTTCACGGAAGGGGCGCGTAGAAATCGACGTCGACGTCGTCGTTTCAATTTTTTTGAAAAAAAGAAGAAAGACGCTTGAATTGTACGTTTAATGAAATTATAATGAAGGGCGTCGCTTGTTATATTGTATTAACGGCGTTTGTTTTACGTACTGTACTTTCCCCACTTTTTAAAAAATAAGAGAAAATCCCCCCAAGTTGAGGTATACAAAAAAGGACTCGTTTGGTATTGTAAGCAAAACCAAAAACAACCCTACAATCCCAGCGAGTCCCAAATGCGCGAAACTTTCGTTCCACACGCCTTTATTATAACAATCCAAAACGTCCTTAACAAGGGGTTGCGTTTCTGGTTTGTCGAGATTTTTTTCTCCGCCCTAACCGTTTGTGGAACC
>JAZRWW010000188.1:0-13049 GCA_045599865.1 Thermoguttaceae bacterium | reverse complement strand
ACTTCTCGACCGTCGACGTATACGCGATACGCGGCGCCGTCGAACGTCGCGGCGACGTAACGCCACGTGTCGTCAAGGAAGTCGGCGGGCGAAATTTTCGCGTCGCATTCCTGATATAAGCCGCCGACGTTTAGACCGAGCGCGAGAACCGTTCCGTCGTTTTGGAAAGAAAAGAGCAAACGTTGGTCTTGGTCTTCCTTACGAATTATCTCGCGATAACCGCTCAGATTGCGCGGTCGAACCCACGCGGAAAAGGTCAACGCCTCCAAATCGTCGGGCGCGAATTCGGAAGCAAGGGACAAAACGTAAGAGCCGGAAAGATCAAGCGCGGAACCGAAGACGCCATCGCAACGTTGGAGCGGCGCGGAAGGCGCGACGAAATACGAAGCGCGCGCCGCGTTTTCAAGATTCGCGGAATTGGGCGCGCCGTCGTGCGGCTCGTCAAATTTCCAATATCCCAACAGCGCCGCGTCGTTGGCGAGTCCGTCGGCGACTACCGCGTCGTCGGCAAAAGCGCCGGGCGTCGCCGCGAGAAAAAGCGCGCCGAAAATTGAAACAAATTTTTTAACAAAGGACATAAAGGAATCCCTACGACAAAATAGGAAGGATAATATTCAAAAGATCGACGCGTTCCGTTTCGACCGAATCTGAAATCGACGTTCTAAACGCCACGCTAAAAACTAGACGGCGCTAAGGAACGCGGCGTTTAACGACGACGCTTTGAACTAATTGTCTTGGACTAATTGGAAGTAAACTCAAGGTCGTAGACTCCGCCCTTTGCGACGTCGACTTTGTAAGTCGGATTAAGCCACATATCTTCCGGCGTGATCGACTTGCGCGGACGTTGAGGCGGAACGCCGGGGGCGGCGCCTTCTTGCTGTTCGGGAATCTCCGGCTCCGGTCCTGTCCATTCGTATCCGCGAATACGAACGGTCAATTCGCCTTTCGGAACGCGCGCCGTATATTGACCGTCTTGCACGTTTCCGCCTCCTTCTGCGGCTTCGTTGAAAAACTGAACGATTCCGAAATCGATAGGCTTTCCGTCGAGCGTCGCGCTTCCTTTGATTTCGACCTCTTTCTTATCCGATCCGCAACCGACGAACGAGACTAGGGCGACGACGCATAAAGTCGCCAAAACTAAACGTTTCATTCTTTTTTATCTCCAAATACAACGACGCCCGACTTCAAACGACGTCGAGCGTCGGCGTTGATCGCGTTGTTGAACGAATCCTATAACGTTTTCGTCTCAGAGCCCATCGTACTTCCGACGGCGCGCCACGCTTCGAGATCCGCCGCGTCGGAAACGAATCGAACGGAACCGTCGCAAAACGCCGTGTTCACGCCGCCGGAGTGCTTGCTACGAGCCGCTTGATAGCGCTCGTCGCCGGAAAGGGGCGTGCCCGTGCAGGGGATAAAGCGGTCGGTCGTATTGAGCGCGGAACCGGAAGCGCCCGTGTAACAATAGCAACTGTCGGGCGTCGAGGAATTGGGACCGGTAACCGTCATAAAGCCGGGACCGGGGCCTTCGTCGTTAAACAACTGACCGTGGAAGTCGAACGAAGAGTCGTTGGCTACGCAGATAACTTCAGACATTAACATCGTATTCGACGTTCCGTCGATAATTTGCGCAAGATTAACGCTGATGTTGAGATAAAAGGGCGCGCCTTTCCAACCCGGATTCTTGTAGGGCATAGAAGCGACGGCGGAATTCCAGAACCAGTCGTTGCCCATATTGACGACGTAATTTCCGCGCGATTGCGAATACCCGTCGCCGCGCCACAACGCGCCAGGTCGATCGCTTGGACAAAAATAGTATTCGATCGGCGTGTTGACGGGGCTTGCCTTCGTCGGCTGATTGTAATAGCAGTTCGGCTCTTGGTAGAATCCGACGCTGAAATTATACTGCGAATAGAGAGACTGCGCCTCGATATAAGGCCAAATTCGAGGAACCCAAGTCGAACGTTCGCAAGCGATTCCTTCAAAGGCTTTCCAACCGTTGGTCGGATAAGTCATTCCGAAAGGAAGATGCGACTTGTTGGCGTCGGCGTATGTTTGCATCGCCAAACCGAACTGTTTCAAATTGTTCGTACATTGCATACGACGCGCAGCCTCGCGCGCCGCTTGAACCGCCGGAAGAAGCAAGCCGATTAAAATACCGATAATGGCGATGACGACGAGAAGTTCGACTAACGTAAAGCCTTTTCGTTTGTTCTTTGGAGTCATTTTAGCGTTTTGACGTTTCTATGCGCGCTAGTCCGAACTCTCTGGGCGTTGCGCGCCGTAAAGGTCGTTAAAAAAGACGCCGGTATCATAAAAATTCATATGACGGTATTACGACGGCGTATCACAATGCCTATCATTATATTATAATTAGGAAAAGCGTAAAGAAGACCCGGCTTCTAAAAAAGTAGGAACCTGTTTTTAGACCGCCGAGACGGCGCGTTTTAAAAAGACGACGACGTTTGACGAGAAACGCGACTTGATCCCAAAGGGCGCGAATCGCTTCAACGCCCGTTATACGCGACGACTCTGCGCGTCAAAAACGTCAAAACGTGGCGTCTAATAGCGCCGCGTCAAGATTGGAGTCGTAACGGAACCCGATTAAATTCCAATTTGCGGCGGCGTCGCTCGACTTGGCGCGCGGTCGGTAATAAGTGAAATACCAGACGATCGGGTAGTCTTGGCACTTATAAAGATACCTGAAGACGACCAAATCGTTCCCTAGCGTTTTGAAGCCGATCGGTTCGTAGGCGACGTAAGCGCCGAGCGATCCGTTGATTTTTTTCAGACCTTCGATTAATTTCGTCTTTCCAGCCTCGCTCATCGCCGAATTCTTGAGAAAATCTTCGACGGCGGCGGCGGAGCCTTTGTTCGGGTCGGAAAGGTTTTCAAAGAAGTTTCGGATCGACTCGCGCAACGCCTCGACGTCCGGCGCGGGCGCGAGCGTCGTTTGCGCTTCGACTTTGGGAACCGTCTCCCGTTCGTGAAACACGAAGCAGAACGATACGACCGCTAAAACGCCCCATAGAATCGACGACGAGACTTTTTTCATAAGAATTCTTCCTTCCAATTAAAGGTTGACGTTCGTTCTCACGACTCACGCTCGAAAATAGGATAACAAACGGGCGCTAAAAGTCAAGTCGCGCGTCAAGAATTGTCGATTTTGTCGAGTCGACGCGCGGAGCGATCGTCGAAATCGACTTCAAACTCCGCGATCAAAACGTTTTTTTGCGCGCGGCTTCGACGTCGACAAGCAGTTCGTCGATTCTTTCGTATTTGGCTTTGCCGATATAGCCCGCGCCTTTGAGATAGTCGATTACGACGTCGGGCGACAATTCTTTCAGGTCGGATTTTGCCGTCGCGTCGACAAGTATTTCGTGAAACGTCGCGTCGTAATCGACGCGAACGACCGCGCCGGAACATTGTTTGTTAAACAGCAACGCGACTCGCTTGAATCTTTCGCTCTTTTTCAAACAATACGACTCAAAAACGTAGAGGTTCCAATCGCGAACGTTACTGCAGGGCGGAAAACGCCTAAAAGAATCAAACGCGCGTAACGGCAAATAGTTGGAAGCTCCCATTCTTTCGTCGATTATTCCGTCGATTTCCGGCGCGTTAAAGGTCAAGAACGCGTCGGCGACAAAATCCTCCTCGCCGATGCGAACGAGCTTTTGCATCGTTAAAGGAAGAACCGATTTTCGAACGTTCTCGGGCAAGCGCCCTGACAAGTCTACGACGTCCGACACGATTTTAGACAAATTAACGCTTCGCCCCCCGCGAGTCGTTTCCGCAAACAGCTCGTCAAGCGTTTTATCTAAATCAAACTTCCTAGCCATATCGACCGACTTTCGTTTTCTTCCGCGCGTCTTCGTTTACCGTAAGAACGTTCGACGCGCGTCTCGCTTTTGACGAAACGCGCGCAAGCCGACGTAGGACGATTTAGGACTTCTTCGACGCGGTTTTCTTCGACGCGGTTTTCTTCGACGCGTTATCCTTCGACGCGGTTTTCTCCGACGCGGCGGACGTTTTGACGCTTGGGGCTTTCTTAGCGGATTTCGCCTTGGCGTTCTTGGGCGCGGTTTTCTTCCAGTATCCGTTGGAACTCGACGTAAAAGCCGAATCGTTTTTGAACGTTTCGCCCACCGTCTTTTTGGGAATATAAAGCGCCGCTTCGAACTCGTAAATTCTTCGGGCTACGTCCGTCGTCCAGAATCGCAAGACGTCCGCTTTCACCTTCGCTTGTTCCGATTTGTCGCTTTTCGTTTCTTCCACGTAAGATTCGCGATAATAGAAGTTCGGACGCGCTTCTTTCATCGCGTCGACAAGAACGCGTTCGTTAAAGACGCCGCCTTCAGTCAACTCCGCGCAATGTTTCTTCCAGAAAATTTCGTAATAGACGATTTTGCCTCCGCCGTTAAACCACGCGTCGAGCAACTCGCCGACGCGGTTTAACGCGACGATCGCAACTGCGAAACAACGACCGTCGCTCGACAAAGAACAGTTTTTAATTTGCTCGAGGATTTGTTCGTCGGAACCAATTAAGGCGCGTCCGTCCTTTGCCGCTTTTTTCTTTAAAGAATCGAGATCGTCTTGCGATTCGACGTCGAATCCTTCCGGGAAATACGCGCGTAAGGCTTCTTCCAGCGCTTCTTGTCGCGCCTCAAGTTCTTCTTGCGAAACGTCGTCCTCTTCCTCTTCCTCGTCCTCGTCTCCCTCGTCGAACTCCGAAAGATCGAGCGAAACGTTTTCTTCTTCCGCTTCTTTCAACAGCATATCGAACAGACTGGGACTTGAATCGTCGTCGTTTTGCGCGCTTTCAGAATCGGTCGCCTTTTCGACCTCTTCGTCTTCTTCTTCGTCTTCTTCTTCGTCGTCGCGTCCAAAACAGGCGTCAAATTGGTCGTCCAGTTCGTCGTCGTCGGCGGTCGTTTGAGACGGCGACGACGTATGAACGAACGCGTCGCCGTCCGCCGCGTAATTGTCGACGCTGATTTCCAACGCCTTGCGGATTCTCTCGACGGGCGCGTACACGCGTTCCGCGAGCGCTTCCGGCGTCATTGCGTCCGCGACGCCCCAAACGCGCTCGATTTCACGCATAATTTTGACGCGTTCCGCGTCTTCGCATTCCGTTTTTTCGAAATAATCGGGATAGAACAGATAGTCTGAAAAATAATTTGCCAGCAACGTGACCAAGAGCCCGACGCAACCGACGTTGTTTTCCTTCAGCCATTCGGCGTTTTTTTCGAAGTAAGTCTCGTAATAAATCACTTGCGCCCCGACGCTAAACAACGATTCGACAAGACTTTTAATCCTATCTTTTCCTTCTTCCGGCACGGAATACAACTTGTCTTCGTAACGAACGCAACATCTCGCGATAATCGCGGCTAACTTGACGTCGGTTTCTTCGTCGAAGTTGAAATCGAATTCTTTGGCGCGTTGACGGAAAACGTCCAAATCGTCGTGCGAGGCGTCGTCTAATCCGTTTGGAAAACTCTCGGCGACGACTTTTTTAATCATCGCGCTTCGAGCCAACTTGACGATCGGTTTTTCTTGCGGCTTCGGCTCCTCTTCGAAGACTCCGCCCGCCGCGACAAACACGTCGCGCAACTCGGAGTCGTCCAAGGTCGCGCCCGGACCGGCAAGACGTTCAAATTGGATTCTGAACCGCGTGAAATCGGATAAGTCGCGTTGAAAGACCGAACGAGAAAACTTGGCTTCCAAAACGGCTTTGGCCGCGGCGACCAACGCGGCAAAACGGTCGTCGACGTCGGAATTCGCGTCTTTCGCATCGTCTTTCGCATCGTCTTGACCGGGCAAGATTCCCCCGACGGCGCGAATAAGTTTTCTCAGCGTTTCGTCTGAAAGGACTACGGAACCTTCGTCGAATCGCGCGTTGAACAAGGCGCGGAATTTGTCGAAGCCTTGCGTTTCGTCGACGACTGCTCCGGGGAAAAATCTCAAAATTTGCGCGGCGACTTCGCGCAATTCGTCTTCTTTACGCGCGGAGTAGTCGGTCGGAGCGAGAAGACTGTCCGCGTCCCCGACTTGCGACGAGCCAAGAAGCGAACCGCCCGCGTAGGCGACTAACATTTGTAATTTGTCGTCGGAAAAACGCGCTTGAGGGAATTTGAAGCCCGTCAAAATACGGAGTCGACGAAAATCGGCGCCGAGTCCGACTTGCCTATTGGGGAAGTAGTTTGTCAATATTTCTCGCATCGCGCGAACGACGTCGGCAAAGGGAGGTTCAGCCGAATTCGACGACGCGGAAGTTGAAACTGGACTCGCGTCTGCGGCGTCGTTGGCGTCGCGCGTATGGGAATTACGGTATTCTTGCAAACTGGAATAACCTTGCGCGCGCGAGGTCGAGCATCCGACGTTGGAGGAATAGCCGACGTTAGAAAAACAGTTGCAACTTCCGAAATACGAACCTTGACGCGTTCCGTTGAAACCGCTTGGATCGGAATCGTAGGAACGAACGTCGTTCTGATACCCGCCGTTGTATCGAGGATTTCCCCCAAGACGCGAATAGCCCGCTTGACGGTCGCCGTAATAGGGACGCGAAGGCGCGTTAAAACGTTCGGAACCGTAAGGACGCTCCGCGTAATCGTTGCGTTCGTACCTTTGACGGTCATAGCCCTGACGGTCGTACCCTTGACGATCATACCCTTGACGGTCGTAACCTTGACGTTCGTACCCTTGGCGATCATAGCCTTGACGCTCGTATCCTTGGCGATCATTGCCCTGACGGTCGTAACCTTGACGTTCGTAAGGCGCGGAACCGTATCCTTGCCGCAGAGGACGTTCGGCGTAATTGGAACGTTCGCCGTATCGCGAAGGGTAGCCGTTCGGAACGCCGTCGTAACGTCTCGAAATCACGCGCTCGTCGGAGTCGGAACCGTCGATAGACTCGTCTTGAGGCGACGCGTAAGTTCTTCGAATCGACGCGTTTTGACGAAGTTGACTTAAACGCGCGCGCGGCGAGTTAAACGTTCGCGTGATCGCTTCCGCTTCCGCGTCAAGCGAACGTTCGTTCGCCTCCGAATCGGAAGCGTCGACGTCCGAGGACGAATCGCTCGTTTGTTCGGACGCGCTCGCTTGACAGTACGATTCGTAGGCGCTTGACCTTGGCGCAAACCGCGACGGTCTTTCTTGTTCGTAAGAACGCGGGATTGGAAAGGAACCGGGATTGGCTTCGCGCCGTTTCGCCTCGGCAAGGCGTTCTTCGCGGGGGCGTAATTGACCGATTAGAGTGCCGCCGACCGCAAACAAAAGCATTTTCAGACGTTCGTCGGAAACGTTTTCCGCTAGGTCGGGGACTTCTTCGGCAAAGAGCGCGCGGAGACGATCAAAATCAGTCGCGGCGGAAAGCGTTTTGTAGGGATAATAGATATTCAAGACGCGATTGACCGCTTCAAGCGCGCGTCGCTTGTTTTCAAGTTCCTTGACGGCGGGATCGTCGATTTCATCGACCGAAACGCTCGCCCCTTCCTCCGCGTCTCCCTCCTCTTGAAAGGCGCCCTCTTGAAAGGCGCCCTCTTCTTTGTCTTCGTCGCTTTCGCCCAGTCTTTCGTCCAGCGGCTTAAGAATCGATCGTCCGTTGGAATTGACCCATTCGTAATCGGGATCGCGATCGTCGCGAGAATTTGCTTGGTCGACTAATTCGCGCAATTCGTTAAAAGTAAAGTGTTCCGTCTCCGGCGCCCTCGACGCGATCGATTGCTGAAATACCGCTAAATCGTCTGGTTGCATACTTTGGCGATCATAGTAGCCGTCCGCTAAAACCGCGCGCGCGGTCTCAATAAGCTGTCGAGAGTAACTGGTCATTTTTTTTTATTCACCGTTCCAATAAACGACGTTTTTTGATTTGCAAGAGCCGACGTTATTTCGCGACGTTATTTCGCGATTTAATACGACAAAGCGCGTTTTTCGAAAACAAACGCAAATCGTAAACGTTCTAAGGCGCCAAACCGTTTTATCAATTCAATTCGTTGACGATCGTTCGTCCGTCTAGTGAAAGTCGACGTCATAACGACAAAACGTCGACGACTTTCAGAAATCTTCCGAGCGTAAAAAACGCGTCTTCTCGTAGAAAGAAGCGTCGCGCGACGTTCACTTTCGTTTATATTAAAGCCGATCAAGCAAAAAGTCAAGATATAGCGATGAAAAACGTCAAATTCTGTCGACGTTTTATTAAGCGGTGCGGAATTTGCGGATTATCCAGTCAAAACAAGTCGTTTACGGTTTGTTTTTTTGCGCGCAGTTTTCGATCTCGTTGAAACAAGAATAATTAATATTTTTTGCAACATATTGCGCGTATAAATCGTAAGAGTCCGCAGAAAGTCGCCGAATGAAACGCGGCGATCAGAATTACCCCAAAAACGACGTAAGCTTTCACGGAAAACGCGCAAAGATTTTGACGTTGCGTTAATTTCAGAATAAACGTCGCGTATGAACCGCCGCGCGTTACAACAATTCCGCGCGAAGTCTCGGGCGTCCCAATCCTAGCGTCGTCGTCTTTCCGACGTGCAAAATCTCGGCGGCGACGACGAGCGGCTTCAACGCGCCCAAATCGGCGTATAGATTCCAGCCTCCGACGACGCCCCGCATCTCCAAATCGGCGCGTTGACTTCCGGAATACCGTTGAAAATCGCAACGCGAGCCGCGCCAAGGAGACGTCGGAAAATTATTCGCAAGTTCCATAACTTCCGCGTAGAACTCCGGGCGAAGTTCGGCGGGACGAACGGAATCGGCGCTTTGGCTGAATTCGCCCGTCGTTTGAAGTCGAATCGTCGCTAAACGCGTAATCGTTCGCTTGACGAACTCTTCGAACGTCGGTTCCATTATGAGCGCCTGACGCTCGAGAAATCTGAGGGGCAAAGGAAATTCGATCGCCCGCGCGCGTTCCTGCGCCGACGCTTTTATCGACGCTTGTACGAGACTTGCAAGGGAAAGACCCGCGCGAGGAATAGGAGCGTAAAGAAAATCGATGCGTTTAAGACGAAAAGGAAGACGATTATGCTGGACAAATTTATAAAACGTTCGAGTTCTTCTAATCTCGCATAAGTCATATTGTATCTGAAATAAATTTCTCAATAATTCGACGTAGTGAAAAGAATTTTGCTAAACTAATAAAACAAGGACTTGTGAAGGACGTTTTGAAGGGATATAATAGGAGTAAGCTGGAATGAAATTTTTCGCCGTTAGGGACTCGCGAGGTTTGTAAGTTAGTTATGTTTACGGTTGCTTACAATACCGAACGAGTTTTTTTGTGAAACACTGTTTTGTTCGATACTTTTCTTACTTTCCTAGAAATGGAGAAAGTACGATCCATTAAACGACGTAAGGAACGCTTTTTATTAGGACGGAAGCAAAGTCTTACGGCGTATTTCCGAAATTTGATCACGAAGCCGATAATCAAACAAAAGACAAATAATTCTGCTCGTTTGGAGAGAACGTTTCAGGGATTCGATTGAGTTTTGACGAATTAGGACAGCTCGCGTATGGGTACCGTTTATCATAGCCAATATTGGGCGCGTTTATTAACTCTACAAGGTTCTGGCGGAGAAATTACTTCCCTTTCTCGTTCCATTGCCAATACGTGCGTCGATCTTAATCCTCATCAAGTCGACGCCGCTTTATTTGCTCTACGTAATCCTTTTTCTTCTGGAGTTATTCTTGCCGACGAAGTCGGTCTTGGCAAAACGATCGAAGCGGGTATCGTCGTATCGCAAAAGTGGGCGGAACGCAAACGTAATATTCTGATTGTAGTTCCAGCGACGTTACGGAATCAATGGAGTCAAGAACTTACCGAAAAATTCTTTATCAACACGAAAATTCTCGATTCTAAGACGTTCGATTCTTTTCAGAAGAACGTTGGAGAAAGTCCGTTTGACAATACGGAAACGGCAATAATCTGTTCCTATAATTTTGCCTCGTCGAAAGCAAAAGAAATCGCCCAAGTCCCTTGGAATCTCGTCGTATTTGACGAAGCGCACAGAATGCGCAACGTCTACCATAGTATCAAACGCTTCGCTTCTAATCCAACGTGTAACAAATCGATGGCGCATCGTATTTTAGAAGCGGTCGGAAGCGCGCCAAAATTACTATTGACCGCCACGCCTTTACAAAATTCGTTGCTTGAATTGTATGGATTGGTCGGAGTCGTCGACGGTCACGTTTTTGGCGATTTAACGTCGTTTCGCGCCCAATTTGTAAACGCTCGAGACGAAAATTTACGAAACGCGCTTCTTCGTGAAAGATTGGAACACGTTTGTTTTCGAACGTTGCGCAAACAAATAGCGGAATATGCCTCCTTTACCAATCGGATTCCAATCACGCAAGGATTTACGCCGACGCAGGAAGAACAGGAACTATACGACGGAATTTCCGATTATCTTCAACGTGATTTTCTTTACGCGTTGCCCTCTGGACAACGACGTTTAATCACCACCGTGTTGCGTAAACTACTAGCGTCGTCAACTTTTGCGCTCTCAAACACATTAAAAAAGCTCGTTGAAAAACTTAACAAACTTCAAAAAGAAACGGATCCGTTTGACGACGAGGATTTGGACGGAATAGATTCTTATAAAGAGGAACAACTTGAAAACGATCAAGAGGAGCAAGACGGCAAAATCCTAAGAGAAGAAAAAGAAGTAGAAAATTACAGTGGCTCGACTTCGTTAAAAAACGAAAGAGACGAGTTGCAAAGATATTTCGAACTTGCTTCAAGCATTCTTTACAACGCCAAAGGAGACGCGTTGCTCGAAGCGTTAAAAACAGCGTTCAGAAAAATAGACGAGTTAGGAGCCGCTAAAAAAGCGGTCGTTTTTACCGAATCTCGACAAACGCAACGATACCTAGTTTCATTGCTCGAAGAGAACGGATATGCCGGACAAGTTGTCGCTATCGACGGTTCAAACGGCGACTCGCGCAGTCAGGAAATCTATAAAGAATGGCTGGACAAAGGGGGCGCGAAGTATAGTTCAGGTTCTCGAAACGTCGACGTAAAAGCGGCGTTGGTTGAACGTTTCCGCAATAACGCGACTATCTTGGTCGCCACGGAAGCCGCCGCCGAAGGCGTCAACCTGCAGTTCTGTTCGCTTGTCGTCAATTACGATCTGCCGTGGAATCCTCAACGCGTCGAACAACGAATCGGAAGATGTCATCGTTACGGGCAAAAGCACGACGTGGTTGTCGTTAATTTTGTGAATCAAGACAATGAAGCCGACGTTCGAGTCTTCCAGTTGCTAAGTGAAAAATTCAAATTGTTTGAAGGAGTGTTGGGCGCGTCGGACGAAATTTTAGGCGCTCTAGAATCAGGCGTCGATTTGGAACGTCGTATTCTCAACGTCTATCAGAACTGTAGAACGTCCCAAGAAATTCAAGTCGCTTTCGACGAATTACAACAAGAGTTGGACGAAAAAATTAAAGCAAGACTTGAAAAAACGCAACGCGCCCTTATTGAAAACATCGACGAAGAAGTTAGGGCAAAACTAAGAGTAAGAAAAAATGAAACTCAAGCCTGTCTGACCCAGCAAGAAACTATTCTTTTGAAACTAACTCGAGCGGAACTTGGAGATAGAGCTAAATTTGATCCAAGCGGCGCAAGATTTGAATGGCTTGAAGCGGCTCCTAATCAGCCGCGTTTTTACAATTTCAATTGGAAGGATGCGGAAAATAGGGGCGACGTTTTTTACAGACGCGACTGTCCGTTGGCGCATATTTTAATTGAAAGAGCCTGTAACCGAAAATTACAAGAAGCAACGTTATGTTTCAATTATTCCTCCCATAATGGAAAAATATCCGTCGTTGAGGAATTACTTGGAAAATCGGGTTGGCTTGAACTTTCCGTTTTGACGATTAATTCAATCAATCGAGACCAGTTCTTGATTTTTGCCTCAACGACAGACGACGGAGAAACGCTGGACGAAGACGTATGCCGAAAGATGTTGACGTTAGACGCCGACGTCTGCAATGACTTTAAACCTATGCCTTCCGAAAAATTGGAACGCGCAAGAAAGGAGTTAATTGACGACTATATTAACAAAATGGACGAAAGAAACAAAGAGTTTCTTGACGAAGAAGCGATTAAAATCGACCGTTGGAGTCAAGATCAAAAGTGTTCCCTTGAGGAAGAATTAAAAATTCTTGACAATGAAATCGCCGAATTGAAAAAAAGTTTCATCGGAAAGAACGTTTCATTGCAGGAAAAACTCGAAAAACAACATATGATTAGAGAATTGGAAACAAAGCGCAAAGAAAAAAGAAAGAGTTTGTTCGACGCCCAAGACAACGTTGATGAAAAAAGAGACGAATTGATTAAAAAAATGGAGTCTCAATTGGAATTGAATTACGAATGTGAAAAATTGTTTCTCGTTCGTTGGAAAGTCGCATAAGTATGAGAGCGTCAAGGGGTCGAAAATAACGAAGGCTCTTTTGAACGCGCTTGTTATCGTCTGTACAAACACGCCTAGACGGCGCGTTTCACTTATTGAAAAGAAGGAATCTCGGCGTAATGAACTCGAACAAAACAAAATTGGAACTCACTTGGATCGGTAAAGAGAAAAGACCAAGATTAGAACCGCGAATACTACTCGAAGACAACGAAATGTCGTATTGCGCAAAAAAACGCGTAAAAGAAAACGACCTCTTTGACAATCGGCTTATCTATGGGGACAATCTACTTGCGCTTAAAGCCCTGGAGCAAGAATTCACAGGGAAAGTTAAATGCGTTTATATTGATCCGCCTTACAATACGGGAAACGCGTTCGAACATTACGACGACGGAGTGGAACATTCCATATGGCTCGGTCTAATGCGTGATCGAATATCCATTATTCACCGTTTATTGAGACCTGACGGTTTTTTTTGTTGTCATATAGACGATTCCGAAAGTGCATACCTAAAGGTTCTGTACTTTCTCCACTTTTTCAAACGGCGAGTCCTAACAGGCTCGCCAAACGAAGAATTTCTTTTTGAATATCCTCTGGTTTTGCGCCAATGATATTCCTTGAAAAATTCTCAAACGCTATTTTTCTCGTAATCCAACC
>JAZRWW010000187.1:0-22401 GCA_045599865.1 Thermoguttaceae bacterium | reverse complement strand
AAATTGGTTTGGCGCTACGTCAAGCGAAGCGCCGTCCGCTCGTCTAAAGACGAGCGGCTTATCGCGCGGCGCTTAGCGCCGATTCGTCCGCGACGCTTTTCCGTGAACGCTTACGAGGAAGCAAAAAGGAAGGGATACTGGTGCAAAGGTCCGATAGAAGTATGGTTTAAAGATAAGAAATGCGTTGTGTTTCCACTAGAAGGAGAATAAAATGTCGAGAATGTTATGTTTTTGTGACAATGTGATTTCGGACGTCGACAATCCAAGCGAGGTTTGGCATTATGCGTTCCGAAAATCGGACGTCGACGGTTTTCTCGCCGTCGATCCCAGTTATCTCCTCAAGGATTTGTATATGGATTACGAATTGGGTTGTCATTTCTGGTATTGCAACCATTGCGGGAGAATGTATATGTTCCTAGACAATTATAGGATGTGGAAAAAAGTTTATTCGATCTCTCGCGAATTTCCGTCGATCCCTTGGGACGAGATACGAAAGTTATCGGAAATTTACGTCTTCTCCGACGTACAGCTTGCGGATCCTCTCGAATACGACGACGGATATCCCTTGAGTCGTTTTCTTGCCAATCCGCCTCATCCTTATCGTTTTTTTGTCTCAAAAGACGAGTCGACCATATATGCGTACAACAATGTAAAGAAGCGTCTGGCTTTTACGTATAAAGTTGAAATCGTTACTTCGGACGAAGAAGTCGCTCAATCATATTTAGGATAGCCAAAGAAATAGAACGCTTCTAATCGTAACAGGAACGACAAACCATTCAACGTCGAAACTTTCGTTTTGTATCAACCTTTTAGCGTAATAGTGCGTCAGTTTTTTGAGTTATCGCCTCCAAAGGAGAATAAAATGTCGGGAATATTGTGTCGTTGTAATTACGCAATTAAGTTCATAGATTGTCCAAGCAAAGTTTGGCATTGCGCATATCCCAAATCTGTCGTAAGCGCTTTCCTCAAGACCGATCCGCAATATCTTCTTTCGAAATTATATTACGATTACGATTGGGATTATCATTTTTGGCGTTGCGAGCGTTGCGGAAGGATGTATATGTTTCCGAATTACGGTCGCAGACCGCGAAAAATCTATTCGATTTCTCGCAAACTTCCGACGATCCCTTGGGACGAAATACAAAAGTTGCCGGAATACTACCTTTTCTCCGACTTCCAACTCGCGGAGCCTCTTGAATTTAACGAGGAACTCGCCTTAAGCGAATTTCTTGCCGAGCCGCCGCATCCTTATCGTTTTTTTGTTTCGGAGGACGAGTCTATCGTTCACGTTTACAACAGCGTAACCCAACAAATAGAATTCGTATATAAGGAAGAAAAGATCGATTTGGACGAGGACGACGCTAAACGCGCCTCGAACAAAAGCTAAACACTAACTCGCTTCTAATCGTAACGCAAACAACCAAAAATCCGTTCGACGCCGAAACTTTCGCTTGCGCGAATTTTTTGGCGCCTGTGGTAGTCTATTGTTTATTGACGAATTGTTACGAAGGAATATCTTATGGGTTATCAATTTGTCTCGCAAAAAATACGGAAAATGATGGGAAATCGAGGGCTTTTTGACATACTTGACGAAGCGCCCAACATTTATTCTTGTTTGATTGAAGGTTGTGATTTGGTCGGTTCGTTGAAGGTTCCGCAACTTGCGCCCGTCAACGTTTCCGTCGACGAGCTTAAAGCCTGCGCAAACTTATCGGTTCCGTTCCACTCGACAAAATATTGCGACGCCCCATCGGAAAGCTTTTTCCACTTTTACGAAGACGACAAGTCTTTTGAACGCTTCTGGAATCGTCCGAAAAAATACGTCGACGTTTTAGCTAAATATAAATTTGGCGTTTCCACGGATTTTAGCATGTATCTGACGCTAGACCGCAGAGCGCAACAATTCAATTTCTGGCGCAATAGGGCGACGGCGTATTATCTGCAACGACGCCTTCCGCTTGTTATTCCCAACGCCTGTTGGGGCGACTATGAGAGTTTGAATTGGGCGTTCGACGGACTCCCGGAAGAGAGCGTTTTAGCGGTTTCTTCGCAAGGATGTATGGAAAGAGTCGACGTTTGTATGCATGTTTTTGTAAACGGATTGCATCAATTAGTTAGAGAAAAAAGACCGACGGCGCTTCTCGTTTACGGAAAATTTCCCGACATTTGGCGCGAGCGTTTTGGCGTTCCAATAATCCGCTGTAAAACTTTTGCCGAAACGCGATTGAAGACGCTTGACAAGCGTTCCGATCGTTCGTAACGGGAGTTTCAAGACGCCTACGCGGGGCGCTTTTCCGTAAACGCTTACGTTAGAAGGCTAAACGTCGCTTCCTTTCGAGTCAAAGGGACCAAAGACCAACTCGACGTTCATACTTTCGTCTTTTGCGGTCAAGTAATAAATTTTATACTTGTCTCCGCCGTCGTAGGCTTTGACGACAATATGCCCGCCGCGCTCGACGAGTCGCTTGCGCCACGGTTCCCCTTCCGCTTTTTGGAAGCAATCGGGGTGAATCGCCGTCGGACACATAATTCTGGCGCCGGGGTATCCCGTCGCGGAGTCGTCGCACATCGCGGCGGCAGCGTTCTTTTGCAGATGTCCTTCGCACCATACGCAAACGACGTAAGCGCGCGCCTGCACCGCGTTGACGAAGGAAGGGCGCATCGCGTCCGAATAAGAATGATGATTCGCTTTACAGACGTCGACTTTGCCGACGAGTCGTCCGATCGCGCCTTCGTAATCGAGATCGACGCCCTTTTCGTCGGTAAGAACGCCCGAGGCGTCGCCGCCGGAATAATAACGAAACGCGCCGAATTGCGTTACCGTAACGAGACTTCGCGTGTTTTCGTTTTTGTTCTTCGACTTGTTGATCGGCCAACGTTCGAAATAATCGACGTTGTTAGACCCGTCGGCGCCGTCCCACAGCACGCCGTTAGCCGCTATGTTGCGAATATGAAAGTCGTATTTTTCCGGCTCTTTCAAGAGTTTGATCTGATCAAGGGCTCCGACTTCGAATTTTTCGCGTCGCAAGCCCGAATTTTTTTCCTGAAACTCCCAAAATTTCAGAAGATTCTCGCGTTCGTTCGGCGCCCAAGTCGTCGGACGCGAGTAATCGGGATAGCCGCGATCAAACGCCGCGCCAAAACGATAGAATTCGCCGACGTGCGCTATTCCGCTCAACTGATAATCGGGATCGCGTCCGCAAGTCGCGCCAGCGCCCATATCGCAACAACCGATATGATCCGAATGAAAATGCGACGCGACGACGTAATCGATCGTCTTTAACTCGGGCAGAAGACGCGAGATATAACGCGCGACCCATTCGCCCGGTCGTTTAGAACCGTCGGGCGCGGGCGCGCACGCTCGAGCGCCTTTTGAGGCGACGACGTCCCAATCTCCGCAATCGACAAGCGCGGTCGTTCCGTCCGGGAATATTTGAAAACAATTCTCGCCTACGCCCGTATGGATAAAATGAAGGTCAAATTCTCCTTCTTTCCAGCCTCGATACGGCTTGCCAATTTCGCCGTCGGGATCGAGGTTCGCGTTCGGATCGTTGGGTTCGTTCGGATCGGGGACGCTAGGCGAGGCGAACAGAAGGTTCGTCGACGTCGCGGCGCCTGCGCCCAATAGAGCGGCTAAAAAACCGCGTCGATTTACGGACGTCATCGGACGTTTCCTTTCGAATCAAAGGGACCGAAGACCAATTCGACGTTCATACTTTCGTCTTTTGCGGTCAAATAATAAATCTTGTATTTGGCGCCTCCGTCGTAGACCTTGACGACGACGTGTCCGCCCCTTTCAACGAGACGATTCCGCCACGCCTTGCCCTGCATCATTTCGGCGTTGTCCTTGTGAACGGCGGTCGGGCACATAATTCGCGCGCCGGGATAGCCGTTTGTCGAATCGTCGCACATATTCGACGCGGTATTGTCTTGCAAATGCCAACGATCCCAGACGCAAACGACGTAAGCGCGCGCCTGAACGGCTTTGGTAAACGTCGCGGGCATAGCGTCCTTATACGAATGATGATTTGCTTTGCAGACGTCGACTTTGCCGACGACGCGTCCGACGGCGCCTTCGTAATCGAGATCGCGACCGTTTTCGTCGCGCAAGACCCCGGAAACGTCTCCGCCCGTATGGAATCGAAAAGCGCCGTATTGAATCGTCAAGACCAAGCTACGCGTGTTTTCGTTGTTGTTTGTCTTTTTATTTTCCGGCCAGCGTTCGAAATAGTCGACGTTGTTCGTTCCGTCGGCGCCGTCCCAAAGAACGCCGTTGCGCGCGACGTTGCGAATATGAAAGTCGTACTTTTCGGGCGAATTGACAAGTTTGATTTGATCAAGGGCGCCGACGACGAATTCCTCGCGTTTCAGTTCGCCCTTTTTCTCTTTATATTCCCAGAATTTTACAAGATTTTCACGCTCTTTTGGCGCCCAAGTCGTCGGGCGCGAATAATCGGGATAACCTCGATCGAACGCCGTTCCAAACTGATAGAACTCGCCGACGTGAGAAATTCCGCTGATTTGATAGTTGGGATTGCGTCCCTCGGTCATACCGGCGCCAAAATCGCCGTCGCCGATATGATCCGTGTGGAAATGCGACGCCATTACGTAATCGATCTTTTGGATTCCCGGCTTGACGCGACCAATATATCGCGCGATCCATTCGCCCGGTCTTCGAGTCTGGTCGGGCAGTTCCGGCGTTCCGTCCTTATAATTTTTGTGATCCCAATCGCCCGCATCCAAAAGCATCGTCGTTCCGTCGGGATAGATATGAAACGCGTTTTCGCCGACGCCCGTATGAATAAAATGAAGGTCAAGCTCGCCTTCTTGCCAACCTTGATACGGCTTGCCGATTTCGCGGTCGGGATCGACGATCGCGTTCGGATCTTTGGGATTGTTCGGATCGGGCGCTTCGGACGCGGCAAAAGCGACTCCCAACGAATTAAAAGAAGAAGTCCCCAAGGCGGCGGCAAGTCCGCAAGACGCCGTTACGTTCAAAAATTCTCGTCGATCTACGTTCATTTTAACTAATCCTTCAAGCGTCAATAACGACAAAGAAAAAGCGCCCGTCGCGTTTTGCGTCGCGCGTTTGGTATTTTAACGGATAAAAAAAGAAAAAACAAGAAAATAAAGAAGGCGTCAAACGACTTCCCGCGTTCGACGCTCTTGTCCGTCGTCCATAAAAAAGGAAGGCGGGCGCTCGACGGCGCCTTCGAAAAACGACGCCGTATCAACGGGGACGTTTCAACGGGAACTTGTCAACGGGAACGTATGCGCGTGAGACGCGAAACGTCTTTCGAAGCGTCGATCGGCTTGCCGACCGGCGTTCCCGCCGCAGTCAAACCGACTTTGGACGGAACGCGTTTCGCGCTCCTTTGAGCGACGACGGCGCGCGAATTAAGAACGGTCGACGCGCCCGTCGTTTGAATTTCCACGACGCGCGACGCGGCAGTCGGCTTGAACGTGACGGGCACGCTCGTATCAAGCGTCGGATTATTGATCGATCGCGTCTCGGGCGCTTGACTCGCCTCGCCTTCGTTTGTCAAATTTGACGATTCTTCGATCCTTTGTTCCGGGGAAACAGCGTTTGGAATCGACGGACTTGCCGCGTCTTCCGCTTCGGTTTGCTCGTCGACCAACGGCGTCGTCGCGGCTTCCGAACTCGCTTCGACGGGCGGCGTAAGCGCGGCGTCTACGGCGCGCGCGTTCGTTTCTTGACTAATTTCTTCAAGTTTAGAATCTAATTTCGAACGCAACTCGGACGCCGATTTTGCCGTATGTTCCGCGATTTCGTCCGCTTTCTCTTGAACGGAGGAAGGCGCTACGCTGAGATATTGGGGAGTCGATCGCGATTCTTGCGATTCCGTTTCTTCGGGCGCGCTGGGCGCGTCGCAAATTTCCGTCGGAGGTTGAACGGAAGCCGACGGCGCCGGAGTCACGTTGGGAAGATTTGATTCGCTCGTCGGATTATTAGTCGTTGGAACGTAATTTAACGAATTCAACGACTCCGCTTCAAGCGACGTCGACGAAGATTCGTTCGCGGCAAAACTACCGGCGCCTTCGTTTCCCGCGACTTCGTTTCCCGCGACTTCGGAATTTTCAGAAGCGGTCGCAGTCGCTTGCGGAACGTCCGGCTGAACGGAAGAAAACGTCTTGTCAAGACGCTCTTTCGAAATCTCGGAAGGAGCGGTTGCGGCGCCAGTTTGCCCGCGACTCACCGAATCGGAGCTTATAGAGTCCGGCTCGTTGATCGTCGCCAACTTCTCGGGATCGTTCGATCCAAGCCCGCAACAACTCTTTCCGTTCGTCGTCTTGCAACCTAGCGTCCAAAACGACGTCGCGCAAAAAGCAAAAGCGACAAACAAACGAACGGACTTTGACCTAGAGTAAAAACGAGGCTTTAAACAATTCGTTGTTCTCATAGTAATTCACTAGCGCTGTTTCATTGTCTTTATACAAGTCGCTCGACTCCCAAAGGGAAAGCGACGCCTACTATTTTAAACAATCTACGCTCAAAAAGAATAGTAATCACGCAAAAAATTTAACGTTTTACCGTAGAAAAAGTAAAATATTTAGTTTTTCTTTATAAAAATCGTTGTTATAGTTATTCTTTAACAGATTCCGACGTTGATTTTATTCTAGTCTTTTGTTGCGTTTACTAGGTCTATAAACAACGACGCTTCCTTGACGACGACGAAACTAAAAAGACGGTCTTTTTCCTTTTTTACACAGCGTGTCAATAAGAACGCAAAAAACGTTTGCACAAGGAACCTTTTGTTTAAAAAACAACTTGTGCGTCGGCGTCTTCGCAACGACCGAGTTAGTTCTTTTTTACGTGAGAATTGGAATAATCGGCGCTCTTGCCACATCAAGCAAAAATCGGAGGTAGAGTTGTAGAAAAAACGTCCAAGCGTCCTTTTGACTGGAAAAAAAATCTATTTTAAGTCGATTTACAAACAAGCGGGTCGGAACCGGGCTTGAGCGTTTGCGTATTTGCGACGTTCAGATAGCGTTCAATTTGTAGACGCGTTCCTTGTTCGTAAAGTTTAAGTAATCGTTACGACTCCAACCGCGTTGAATGAAACTGTTTTTTTTGAGGAAATTTTTCTGCAGAAAAGAGTTGTTTTTATCAGTGGTTTGCGTAAAAATGCGCAAAACGGAGTTCGCAATAGATTTTGCAAACGACGCGACGCCAACGACGCCTAGAGTTAGCAGCGGAAGCAAACTTGCGGCGTTCTGCCGACGGTCGGTCGAAACTTGCCGTTGAAGCGCGGAGCGACGAAGTCGCGTCCCCGAGGCGTTAAACGCGCGACTCGCCAAAAGAGTAGTACAAGAAGGAGCAGTTACTATGCTTGTTTTGTCAAGGTATAAAGATCAAAGCATTTATATTGGCGACGATATCGTCGTGACGATCGTCGACGTGAGGGGCGATCGTATCCGTTTAGGAATCGAGGCGCCGCCGAACGTTCCCGTTCATCGACAGGAGATATACGAGGCGATTCAGCGCGAAAACGCGGGCGAGTTGGAAGTTGAAAGCGTCGACGGGCGCGCGAATGTGCAGACGCTAGAACGAACGCGAACCGTAACGGCGCGTCCTGGAACGAGAACGAGTTCCGCCGATTATGAAGTTAAGTTGAGATAATCGAATCGACGCGGACGTTTCGGCGTCGCGCGGCGTTTGAGTTAACGCGACGCACGCGCGTCGCGTTTTTTTGTTTCTTGTCCTAATCGCGTATTTATTCGTCAAAGGCGCGCCTTATGGAAAAACTTTCAAAAACCTCGCTTAATTACTGCCTCTCCGAATATCTCAAAGATTTAGGACGCGCGGGCGTGCGCGATTTTTATCGCGGAGAGTCCGACGTCGTTTCGTCGTCGGCGCCCCCTAAATCGGAAATCGTCGCAAACGTTATATCAAACGTCGGTTCCGTCGTCGACGTCGAACATAGCGATTTGCAACGTCAAACGAGGCGCGACTCGCCGTCCCAAGAAACGCTCAAAGAACCTTCGACGTTCCAGCCGCCGACCTTTCAAACGTCGTCGTCTAATCTGCGACCTTCCGAAGAAGAACTCGACGAACACGCGCGTCGCTCCAATCTTTTGTCGGTAATAGCGTCCGACGTCGCGCGTTGCGAAAAATGTCCCCAACTTGTCGCCAATCGGACGCAAACGGTCTTTGGAACGGGCGATCCCTGCGCGGAACTTCTGTTTCTGGGCGAAGGACCGGGCGCCGAAGAAGATTTGCAGGGGCTTCCTTTTGTCGGTCGAAGCGGACAATTATTGACGGATATGATCGAAAAAGGAATGGGAATTCCAAGGAGTTCCGTCTTCATTTGCAACGTCGTAAGGTGTCGTCCCCCTCAAAATCGCAATCCGTCGCCCGACGAGGCGAGCGCGTGCCGACCGTTCCTAAACGCCACGCTTGAAGTCGTTCGTCCTAAATTTATCTGCTGTCTCGGTTCGATCGCCGCGACCAATCTTCTGAACGTCGCGTCTCCGATCGGCAAATTGCGAGGAATAGTGCATCGCGTCGGCGAAGCCTCCGTCGTTTGCACGTATCATCCGGCGTATTTGTTGCGCAACCCGAGCGCAAAAAGACAAACTTGGGAAGACCTTCAATTACTAATGAAGGAAATGGGCTTGTCCGTTCCGCGAAAATAGTTTCTTTCCAAGATTAGACAAGCGAAATCAGGAAAAAGAACTTTTGAAAACTAAAAGAATCGTCGGAATAATCGACGCCCCCTTTTCAAAAGGAATTAATGCGTTATAATACGCGCTACGATTTGATTTGCGGCCGTCGGTAGCGCCGATTGCGCCGTCTGGGTCGGAGCGATAACTTTCGCGCGTCTTGTCGCGCGGGAAAGATTGAATAAGGAGTCGCGTTTGAGCGTCGTTATTGCGCGCTGATCGCGTTAAGGAACCGTATTATTAAAGGAGCGTCCATTATGGCCAAACCGGGTAGAGTCGTCAAAAAGGCGAATCACGGCAAGCGTCCCGCGAACGCGAAAGCGCGTCGCGCCAAGCGCCGAATCGTCAAGACCTGATAGCGAACGCTCTCGCTAGACAAGGCTGTTTTCATAGAAGCGCGATAGGCGGCGGTCACGTCCCAGTCGCGCTTTTTTCGTCGTTTTTGAGTTTTGAGTCGTTCGTTTTCTTTCAGAATCGAAACAGGGAAGTCGAGATGATCAAGAAACCGTTGATTGTAGACCCGTCGTTATACGACGAAAATAAACCGATCGCCGCGATCGAAGACATTCGCAAATTCAACCGTCAACGTTTCGAAATGGAACAGTTGTCGGGTATTCTTTACGACGATTTCGAAGAAAAGAAATGCGTCGGATATAAGGATATGACGCCGAACGAGTTTTGGGTTCGCGGTCATATGCCCGATTTTCCGTTGACGCCGGGCGTCGTCCTGTGCGAAGTGGCCGCGCAACTTGCAAGTTACTTCACGACGGAACACAATATGTTTAACAACGCCGTAATGGGCTTTGCCGGGCTTGAAGAAGTCAAATTTCGCGGCATGGTCAGACCGGGCGACCGCGTGATCGTTCAAGCGGAAATGCTCAAATGGCGCAAGATTCTGGTGACGGCGCATTTCATGTGCGTCGTCGACGGCGACATTGTTTGCGAGGGCGTTCTTAAGGGGGTTCCTCTTCCGATCGATAGTTCGCAAAATCAGGCGTCGCAAGCCGAATAAAATTAAACGCGGATAGAAACGCGTAAAACAAGGAGATGCGCGCGATGGGGCGTCGTTCGTTGCCGAAAATTCAAGGGAATAAAGATTTGTCTCGTTATTTCCTTCCAATGGAATTAGAGTTTGTCGATCAAATCGATCCAGAAGCGGCGGCTTTGGCGCAACCGAGCGACGGCGCCGACAAAGTCAAGCGCGTCAAATACGCCTCGCTTGCCAATTTGTCGCCCGACGAGTTTTCCAACCGTCTCTTTGGACGCGTCGCGCCGTTGGAGCTTGAAATAGGCTGCGGCAAAGGGCTCTTTATTAGCGGCGCGGCGAAAGCGCATCCCGAACGCGACTTTTTGGGCGTTGAAATCGCGTATCGTTACGCGTTAATGTCCGCCTCGAAATTAGCCAAGCAGGGTTCTGAAAACGGCGTGATGATGGCGGCGGACGCCGCGCGCGTCTTACGCGAATTGATCCCGCTCGAATCGCTTGTCGCCGCGCATATTTATTTTCCCGATCCGTGGTGGAAAAAAGCGCATCGTAAACGTCGAATCGTTCGCCCCGACGTGATGAAATCGATCGAAGCGCGGCTTGTTCGCGGCGGCAAATTTCATTTCTGGACCGACGTTAAGGAATATTTTGACTCCGGCGTCGAAATTATTAAGACGTCGACCAATTTAACGGGACCGTATTCCGTCCTTGAGCGTCCCTCGACGGGCGATCTCGATTTCCACACGCATTTCGAACGACGAACGCGTCTGCAAGAGTTGCCCGTCTATCGCTCGTATTTCGTTAAAGACTGAAAAAATTTAACAAGACAAGTCCAAAGGAAGATCGGAAACGTCTTTGAGGCGTTTCCCCTCGATTAACGATTCAAGAGCTTCTATTAAGTCTTCTCCGCCGCTTAGTTTGCGTCCAAACACTTCCTAATATTTTCTCCGACGGCTTGCGCAACCGCCGGAGGAAACGCGTTGCCAATCATTCTACACGCGGCTGTTTTTTTTGCGCCGAAATTCCACGTTGGCGGAAAACCTTGAATTAAAGCCAACATTTCTTTTGTCAACTTTTTGGCGTTCCTTCAAAAAATTCGTCGGGCGGTTCGTTCGCGACGCCTCGACCGTCGACGCCAAGTTTCGCCCAAGCCATACGCGCGCGCGCCGGTCCCAGATCGGGACCGCCGTGTTTTTTACTTCCCCCTACGATCGTCGGCGCTATTCCGTTCGCTTTCTCAACCCATTTTTCCAGACCTCGCCAATTTTTCGCGCCCATTAATTCGCGCAACGTCTCGCCTACGGTCGACGCTTTTTTTTGCCGAATCGGGTAGGTAAAAACGCCTGATTCTCGCTTGTCAATTCCGACGATTACGACTCTCGGTCGAAGTTGGGGCGTTCCAAAATCGCAGGCGTTTAACAGTTTAATCGAAGTCGAGTATCCTAGCGCGTCGATCGCCTGAATTACGCGCTTTCGATATTCGTCAAACTTTGGCGCCAAAAAACCGCGCACGTTTTCCAACATTACCGCGCGCGGTCGAATCTCTCCGATCAGACGAATCGCCTCGGGAAATAGATCGCGTTCGTCTTCGGCGCCAAGTTGTTTTGACGCGACGGAAAAAGGAGGACAAGGCACGCCGCCCGCTAAAAGGTCGACTCCGCGATATGGCGATCCGTCAAACTCGCGCGCGTCTTTGCACAAGACGTTCCATTGAGGACGATTCGCCTTAAGAACGTCGCAATATTCGGGCTCGTACTCGACCAAAACGCAGTGTTTAAATCCGGCGGCTTCAAGTCCAAGCGCTTGTCCGCCCGCGCCGGCGCAAATTTCAACGCAAGTCTTCATATAAGATTATTCGACGTCCTCCGGTCGCGAGCGGGAACCGTCGACGCCTACGAAACTTAGATATTCTCGTTCTTTTTGGTGCATAATCGGGGCGTCTTCCGAGGAATGATCGTCGTAGCCGACCAAATGCAAAGCGCCGTGAATTACGTAAAGCAACAGTTCTTCTTCGGGCTTCCACCCGATCTCGGCGGCGCTTTCGACGGCGACGTCGGAACAAACGACGATATTTCCCTCAAGAAATCCCCGTTCCAAATCGTCTTCCAGCGCAAACGCCAAGACGTCGGTCGGATAATCGTGCCCAAGGAACTGAACGTTCATTTCGTGCATCGGTTCAGACGCGACGACGGCTATTTCCATACGTCCGCGCGTAACTCCGGCGTCCGCTAAAATTTTTGCGACGGCGCGTTCCATTCGCTCGAAATCGACGTCGAGAACGTCCTGCTCGTCGGCAAAATCATAAATAATTTTATTTGCCATTTCCAACGGTCTTTTTTAAGCGCGATTCTTCGTCTTCAGGCGTTTACGCTAGAATCGTCGTCATAGTTTTTAAATTTGAAAGCGCCGCATTGCGAAGAATCTTTCAGTTCGAAATAATCTTTTTCCGCAATTTTCAGCTCGCTCTTTGTTCCTTCGTCTTTGAACTGTTCCTTTTCTTCTTTTGTCGGATTTTTCTGCGGCGTCTTTTCCGTCTTATCCGAATCAGGATATTTAACGCGAGCGTGCCGACTTGCCAGCAACGACGTGACCATGCTTTGTTGAATCTTTTGAATTTCGCTGAGCGTTAATCCAGAATTTGTCAACTGTCCGTCTTCAATGCGCGCTTCGGTCAACTTTTGAACCATAGCCTCGACTTTTCGAGGAGACCAGTCTGTCAAAGAGCGACTCGCGCTTTCGGCGGCGTCGGCCAACATCAAGATTCCGGCTTCTTTCGTTTGCGGAATTGGACCGGGATATCTGAACGGCGATTCGTCAAGCGTCGGAGCGTTGGGATCGAGCGCTTTCGCGGCTTTGACCGCCTTCTGGTAGAAGTAACCCGCGAGCATCGTGCCGTGATGTTGTTCAATGAGGTCGACGATTTGCGACGGCAATTTATATCGTTTCCCTAAGTCTACGCCGTCTTTAACGTGCGCGACGATAACTAGCGCGCTAATTCGCGGCTCCAATTCGTCGTGAATGTTGCGTCCTTTTTGATTTTCCGTAAAATGATCCGGTTGCAACATCTTTCCAACGTCGTGAAAATACGCGCCGACGCGAACCAACGAAGCGCGCGCTCCGATCGCTTCCGCCGCCGTTTCCGCAATAGCCGCCGTTTGAATCGAGTGATTCGACGTCGCGGGCGCGCGACGATTAAGTTCCAAAAGCAAGGGATGCGAAGGATTGCCGTATTCCAGTAGCCGCATTGGAGTTAAAATTCCGAACGCGCGTTCGAACACGGGCAGAACGCCCGACGTTACAAATCCCGCCAACAAGCACCAGACTCCGTATGAAACCGATTCAAGATAGAAGAAAGAACGGTCGTTGACGGCGTATCCGACGGCAAACGAGACAAGAAAAGAAACGACGCCCGAAAGAAACGCGACGCCAATGAGTTGCAGACGAGTACGGACGTTGCAAGACGCGCTTGCGACGATGACGCCCGAGCCGACGAAAACAAAGAACGTGTCGATATTTCCACTGCCCGAAAGCGAAAGAATAAAGGCTACGATCACGCCAAAAGTCAACGCGACGTCCCAAGTCGAAGCAAGCGCGGTCAACTGTACGAAAACCAACATCGGAACGATTTCCGGCGCCGCGCCCAAACTAAACAACTCGACTTGCATTATTCTGCCGATCAAGACGAAAACGAACATCGACGCTAAAAAACAAAGGCATTCGCGAACCGAACGCTGTTGCGGTTTGAGTTCGTTCACAATGAGCTTTTTGTAGAAGAGCGCGTGCGCTCCGAACAAAAGAGACGCGATCAAGACGAAAACGTCGAAGAAACTCGAAAGTCGTTGCCCCCACGAACGCAGCGCGACAAACGCTTGATGTTCTTGGAGAAGAATTTTGTACTCTTGCGGTCTGATCCGCGCGTCCGCCTTCAGCAATAAATCGCCTTTGTCGTAAGACAAATAGACGTCCTCGACAAGACTTTCAGCGAAATCTTGCATCTCGCGCGTCGTTTTGTTGTCTTTGCTTAACGTTTCGGGCACGGACGTTTTCAGCTTTTCCGCAAGCAAACGCACGACGTCGGGATCGTCGAAATTTTTAGCGACTAAGCGTCGTCCGGTCGCCGCGCCTCCCAACAAGACGGTCGCGACGTCTTCTTCGCGCGCCGTCGCCGGTTTTTTTCCGACGTCGTAGACCATAATCTTTCGAGTCGCTTCGTTTGTCGAAATTCCGTCGCTTGTTCCGACTCCAATCAAGGGCGCCGAGTCGTAACCCCATTGATGTAAAACGCCCTTTTCGACAAACGGCGCGTAAATATGATCAAGCGATCGTTTAAACCCGGCAAGGTTAACGTCGTCGGAAAAAAACGTCTTTAATTTTTCAAAAGCGACGGACGCGGAGTCTTCCCTTATCGGTTTTGAGAGAAAACCGTCGAGGAATTCTAAACTGTCCTTTGAACACGAGGAAAAATCCGGCGTCGCCAGTAATTCCTGCATTTTCGTGACGAGTCTGGTTTTTTCTTCCTCTATAGGAGCGGGATCGTTGACGTAATAGTGCAACGTTCTAGCGCGCGCTTCTTGCCTTGCCGCATAGGTTAGGTCGGAGCTGTACGTTTTAAACGACGTGCGACTTACCACGTCGCGTTGAGTCGTCGAATACAATCGATAATCGGGCGAAGGATTCCACACGCCGCAAACGAGACAAATCAAGAGCGCCGTCGACAACACAAGCCCAATTTTGATTAACCCTCCGTCTTCGTAAAGCAAACGTCGCGTTTTCTCTTGAAAGCCGACGTAAGAAACTCTCGTCGCAACGCGTTGCGCGCGCGTTCTAACGCGCTCGGAGGAATTTGACGCGGACATAATCTCTCGCCTCATAAAAAGTTAGGCGCGTCGAATTCGCGCTCTTGCTCTTGCTCTTGCGTTGAAAAATCGCTGGAATCGTCGTTTGAACGCGGCGCCGAATCAAGTCGCTCGCCGTTCGTTCGACGTTCCGTTGCGCCCAAACCGACGTAATCCTCAGACTCAAAAGAACGTTCGTAGGCGTCGACGATCTTTTGAACGAGCGAATGACGCACCACGTCCCCTTTTTCTAACGACAGATATCCAATTTCCTTGATCTCGCGCAAACGTTCAAACGCGTCCGTCAAACCGTTTTTAACGCGTCGAGAAAGATCGGATTGAGTCGCGTCTCCGCAAACGACGAGTCGCGAATTAAATCCCATGCGCGTCAGGAACATTTTCATCTGAGCGACGGTCGTATTCTGAGCTTCGTCGAGTATAACGTAAGCTTCGTTTAACGTTCGACCGCGCATATACGCCAGAGGCGCGATTTCGACGCGAGAATCCTCAATAAATTGCCGCAACATATCGGCTTGCGTCATATCGGCGATCGAATCAAAAAGAGGGCGCAAATACGGATTGATTTTTTCCGCAAGATCGCCGGGTAAAAAGCCAAGATTTTCGCCCGCTTCAACGGCGGGTCGAACTAATACGATTTTGCGAACTTCGCCAAGTCGCAACGCTTCGACCGCGCGCGCGGCCGCAAGATACGTCTTGCCCGTTCCGGCGGGTCCCGCGCAAAAGACTATCTCGCGACGACGCAACAACTCGCAATATTTCGCCTGTCCGGCGGTTTTAGGTCGAATTGTTTTTCCGCCGTAGACTTCAAAAGGACGCGTCCGCGAAACGGTTTCGCCGCGCAAGACTTCGTCTATCGCCCTTTGAACGTCGTCGGTCGTAAGGGGCTCGCCGTCTCGATCGACCCAACGTTGCAACTGTTCCAATAAATACGCGCAACGACGAGCCGTCTCAAGATTTTCGGCGCGAACAAACAATTTGCCTTTTTCGGCGTCGACGACGACGCGCGCGCCAAGGGCTTTACGTATTTTGCGCAAATGTTCGTCGCTCGGACCTAAAACGCTTTGAATAACGCGCGCGCTAAGAACGACGACCGATAATTCTTCCATAAGATTCCTAATAAGTCGTTGAAAAGATCAGGGACTCTCCGCAACTAAGCGAAGGGCCAAGCGTCGCCGAGCGCTTCGCGCTGGAGTTCCGAAATATGAACGATTCCTTTTTTCGCAAGAGCCAACATTTCCGCAAGTTGCGCGTCGTCAAAGGAACTTTCTTCGCCGGTTCCCTGAATTTCGACAAATCGACCGCCTCGAGTCGCGACGACGTTCATATCGACGTCGGCGGCGGAATCTTCAAGATAACGCAAATCAAGCATAGGCGTTCCGTCGACGATTCCCACGCTTACGGCGGCTACGGAGTCGCGCAACGGATAAACGTTTGGATCGGGCAAAGCGTCGCGTATCGAATTGAGCGCGTCAATCAAGGCGACGCAAGCGCCCGTCACGCAAAGCGTTCGCGTTCCTCCGTCCGCTTGCAAGACGTCGCAGTCAAGATAAACGGTTCTAGCGCCCAACGCTTCCGCGTCTAAAACGGCGCGCAACGACCTGCCTATCAAACGTTGAATTTCAGTCGCTCTTCCGTCGGGTCTGTCTTGTCGCGGCTTGCGCGTTTTAGTACTTCCGGGCAACATACGATATTCGGCGGTAACCCATCCTTTTGTCGTCGCCTTTTCCCCTTTTTTCATCCATTCGGGCGTTTCTTCCACGACGCTTGCCGTACAAAGCGCGACGGTTTCTCCCGAAGAAATCAACACGCTGCCTTGCGCGTTGGTAAATCCGCGTTGAATTTTAATCGCGCGCGTTTCGTCAACGTTCCGTCCGTCCCCGCGAAGCGTCTTTTGCGCTCGCCGTTCCGATTCGCTCATAATTGCCTGCTCTTTATCGAGGGTTCTCAAAAAGTTCGCGCAACGCCAGAACCGACCACGATTCAAAACGTTCCGAATGTTCGTTTATTTCTCGCAACAACTCGTCGACGTTCCTAAACCCCGCTTCCAATAAATCGGGCTCGTTCGAACGCATTTCTGGACGTTCCAGTTCGACCTCGCACACGACGCCTAAGTGAACACGTCCTACTTCCGTAGAATCGTCGTTGACCAATCCAACCTTGCGAAACGAACGCATCGGAGCGTTTAGCGTCGCTTCTTCCGTAATCTCGCGCATAGCGCCCAAAGTAAACAAATCGGCTTGTTCTTCGTTGGAAAGCCTTGAATCGTCGGAATTAATATGCCCGCCGACGCCGACGCTCCAACGAGAACGCAACCGTTCTTCTCCTTGTCCTTTGCCGCGCAAGTAGGTAAAAACTTCCGTTTGGTTTCGATCGGGATTGCGATAAACAAAGAGAACGTACGGTATCAACTGTTTAAAACGAAAATCGCGCTCCGCCTCGCCGCGGCGCATAAAACGAACGCAAGACGGATCGAACAGCGCGTCGCAACGTTTCAACGCCTCCTTCGAAAAGCCCTGAAACGCGCCAAGTTCTCGAAATCGACTCGTAGGAACGACCAAAACGCGCTCGTCGTCTTTTGATCTCGTATTGTTCCCGCTCATTTTCGTCGACCTCGTTGTTTATTGCAAAAATAGGAAATAAAACGCGTCCCTTTCGACTCCAACGCGACGAAAGACGACAAACCTTGGGGCGTATTATAACGATTTTTTTAATCAAGGAAAGAGGGAAAGGGCGCGTAAGACGGCTACGGAGTTAATAAAAAGAAAGACGACGATTTGAAAGAACTGCAAAAAACGTCGTCTTACGTTGAATCCTAACGTCCTAAACTGAAGATTAACGGAAGAATCCCGAGTCGGAAACGCCCGTTATCGTCGTTTGGGACTGAGGCGCGTTAGGCGCCGCAAACTTTGTTTCTTCAGACGCGCGAGTCGACGGCGTTTCTCCTGAAGAAAGCGCAAATTCGAACGGTCTTGAATTCGTCGCAACGGCGGACTTTCGTCGCGGCAGACGAACAACCTCGGTCTCTCGCGCTCTAGTTTCGTTGGAACTAGCGCCCCAATTTACGATGCAAATAATTTCGGCGCCTTCCAAACTTAAACGGCGCAATTCGTCAAGACTCGATTCAAAAAGACGCGTCTCTTGATCGATCGCCGTCGCCATCCTGTCGTTCTGCCGAGAAGCGTAATTTGTCGAACGAATCTCGTTCGTATTGGCGGAGCCGTCAAATTCGCGCGAAACGACGGGAATTTCTTGCGCGCGCGAGTCTTGCGCCCATCCTTCGTTCGTCGCTAATGAAATCGAACTTTCATAGGAGATCTTGTTTTCCGTCTCTTTCGCGGCGACGTCCGAATCCGGCGTTTTTTTCAACACGCTTGGAACGTCGGAAACAGACGTTTGCATCGGAGGAATGGAACCGCCCGCGTTTGCGAACACGGACGCGGCGTCGAGCGTCGGCGCGTTGGGCGAATCAAGACGCAACGTTGGATCGCGTGAAATTCGTTCTTCGCCGTTCGGAAGTTTGGACAGGGCGCTCAACGCGTTGGACTCGACGTCGGCGGACTCGAAAACGTCCGACATATTCGTCGAAGGATCGACTTTGCTTAAGTCGACTTTGCTTAAGTCGGTCTTGTTTGAATCGACGCGCGACGTCGAATCGAGCAAAGGCGAAGAAAATTGCGCGTCTGATCGCGCTAAAGTCAACGCTTCGTATTTGCCCGCGACTTGGTCGCGATAAACGGTCGTCAAATTGCCGTTGGCGAGCAGTATCTGATTGACGGCGGCGATCGAAGCGACGACTCCGCGCCCTTCCTCGTCGTTTGACGTATAAAGCCCAGAAAAATAGAGTCGCTCGTTACGAACAAGGAAGACTCCGCTCCCGCGTCGATCCGCGCCGTCGCCGCTCGCAAGACGGAACGAGCCAAAATCGCAACTCATAATCTCGCGTTGAGTCGGCACGAATTCGTTGTTGTTGTTAAACGTGGCGACGACTGCGGCTTCCCCGACTCGAGGCGCGTCGTTCGTAGGTAAAAAAGCGACGGGCGCGACCGGCGACGCGACGCGCGCCGCCACGAAGGCAAGACCCGCTTGAACGTCGCAAAAAACGCATTGTCCCGCGACGTTTTCCCGAGCGCCCGACGTCGAGGAGATAATATCCAGCGTCGTGTTCGTCATATTTGTCGGATCGCTAATTCCGGCAAAAAGAGCGGCCGGCACAAGCGTTAGCGCTTCTCCGTACTCTTCGTTATAGTGAACGACGACGCCGCTTCCGATACGTTCTTCGTTCGAACCGCGCGCGCCGACAAAGGCGCGAACTTGAGTCGGACAAACTTGAGAAATCGACCTTTCCACGCCGTAAGAATTCGCTTCGCGCGGAGCGCCGACGCCGTTTGACGGCGCGTTTATAGACGGCGCGTTTATAGACGGCGTTGCGTCGCGCTTTGCCGAAATAGGCGCCGTTCGTCCGTATTTTGGTTGAGGAGGATTGTATTGCGCGCCGCTCGTTGCGAAACGCTCAGGCTCGAGAACTTGTCCGCGAGTCGTTACGGTTTCTTTTCGAGTCGTTACGGTTTGTTTTCGAGTCGTTACGATTTCTTTCCCCTTAGAAATCTCGTTTCGGCTCTTACGGAAAAGCGCCAACAGACGATCGCGCGTTTCCGTAACCGACTCTTTTTCAACGACTAAACGTTCGGTTTCTTTACCGTCGACTAGAAAAACGAAGGTCGGCGTATTCTCGACGTCGTACTGTTCAAAAAGAACGTCTCCGCCGGTCGCGCGTTCGACGAGTTGGATTGGGTACCCCTTTCGTCGCATTTCGTCTATTAATGGATTCGTTCGCTCGCATTGAGGAACGTCTTTCTCAATAAATTCAAGAACGACGATCTCTTGCGCGAATTTACTTTTTTCAGAGTTCGACGCGGCGACGGAATCCGTTCCGGCAAACGTCGCTCCCAGCGCGCCCCAAGCCAAAACTAAACCTAGGAACGCGGCGGCGCTCTTTCCTAACGCTAACATTCGACGCGACATATAAGAAGCTCCTTTAACGTCGACATACATTCCGCGTCGTCGGAACCGCAAGGTTGATCCCGCGTAAAGTTCCGTCGACGAAAGGGGATAGTCCAACGCCCCTTCGGTTTGAGTCTAACGAATTTAACAATATAACGCAATAGAATTATCATACGACGCGAATTTCTCCAGATATAAAAAACGCGGAACTTGCGCGTCTTCAAGTCCCGCGTTTGTCCAAAGGCGCCTGCGTCCGACGCGTTTGAACGATTTACGTCAATTATTCCAAGCGACGCCCGCGTAGAATCCTCTCGCGGCAAAGTCGGACGATTTGCCGTTTACGCAAGAAGCGTTTGACAAGACGTTCAACTCGTATCCGCCCTTGATTTCTAAACCGCCGCGACGCCAAGCCAAACCAAGCGCCGTTTCAAGTCCCGGAGCCGCGCAACTCTTTTTAGCGCGTCGTATTACGCTCGCGTCGTCTTGGACGTTCTTTGAAACGGTTTGATACTCGACGTCGTCGACGGCGATCGTCGCCGCGCATTTGCCGTATGCGCTTATATTTCTGAACAGGGCGATCGAGCCTTCGGCGCCAAGTCGCAAGCCGTATGCTTCCGCGTTGGAACGCGCGAAAACGGACTCGTAATCGCTCGCCGTCGTCGCGTAACTCGAACCGGCTTCAGACTTCCCTCCGTCGCTCGCGACGTTCCACGAATCGACGCTTTGCGTTTGGTTCAAACGCGCCCAACGAACGCCCGCAAAAGGACGAACCGCCCATTGCTCGCGAGTGATCCAGCGACCGATTTCGAGGTCGTAAATATTGAGTTCGACGTCGGCTTCGCCCTTGATTACGTCGACGTTTTGACCCGAGGAAAGATACAAATTCCCCGAGACTAACCCTCTTTTATCAGCCTCAAAATTCGTGTAAACACACGTTAAATCCCATCCGCTTATCGTTCGCAACCCAAGTCGCCCGCGGTACCCCGTTCCGCTTGGCGTCAAAGAAAGTTCGTCGTAAACGCGAGCTTCGTCGTCGACGGAAATTGCGTAGGACTGCTTAATCGAATCCGTTTGCCAACCAAGTAGTTCGACGTCGGCAAAAACGCCGGTGTAACGCGTAAATCTATTACCCAAACAGAACTCGGACGTCGCAAAGTTGCCGCAAGCGCGCGTTCCCGTCGCGCAAGGAGAGACGAAGGGATCGATACGAGGCGTTTCCGCCTTCGTAAACGTGTTTTCAGGCTTAGTCGCGTCCGTCAAGTCTTGAATAAAAGGATTTTGAGGCTCGGGAGAAGGAACGACGTCGATTTTTGCCGAAGGAACGCCTTGTTTAGATTCGATTCGTTCCAGCGCGGTCGGCGCGCTTTCCTGCGCGGACGTCCCAAGCGTTTCGTTCAGCGGCGCGCTTTCTTGAGTCAACGCGTCTTCTTCAAACAAAGGATAACGATCGGGAACCGCCGGTTCGATCGCTTCCGGACTCAACGCGTTCGTCTGACGAACCCCGCCGCGTCGTTCGACGTAAGGCGCGTTAGTTACGAAACTCTTGGAAATCGGCTCCGCATTGTTCGCTTGCGCGGAACTTTCGAACGAACCAAGACTGTAAGAGTCGGAATTCGAATCGTTGCGCGCGCTTGGTCCATATTGAACGAAATTTGGCGCCAAAGTCGTTCGAGACGCGAAAATCTTATCAAGTTCTTGCTCGCTCTTGCGCGTGGATTTAGTCGCGCCAAGGGTCGCCGGAACGTTTATTTTTCGCGCGCGTTTTGAAGTCGTTCGCTTTTTTTGTACTTGCGGAAGCGACGCCGAATTTCTTTTTTTGGGACTCGGCGCGACTTGGTCGTCGTTAGAATCGACGACGTTCAAATTATCCGAATTCGATTTCGAATTTAAAGGTTGCGCTACGCGGACGCGCGTTTCTTTGTTATTGACGGCTTTCGACTCAGCGTCGGACGCAACGACGCGCTCAAGATCGACAAGATCAGTCTCTTGTCCAACGGCAAAAGAGCGAGGCATATCAAAAGCGCAAACGCAAAGAACGGCGATCGCGACCGTTTGGCTTGCTAAACCCCATAATCGACGATTCATTGTTTCCTCCAACGACGCGACGCATACGTCGTCGTTTAAACTTCTATTAGCTTACTAAAAGGACTCAACCTATCGAAAACAAGCGTTGCGTTGATTCTCGTGAATCTACGACGAACTTGTGAACTTTACGAAATCATAAAAATTTCAGTAAAAAACTAAAATTTATTCGTTGCTATCGTTACATTCGTCAAAAAACACAAGTCTCTTGTTAAAAAAATTGAGATATTTCAAAAAATAACTTAAATTTTTTTCTTTTGTTTGCCGCATAACGGAATTTACTCGTTTCTTTCCGACGCGGATCGATTAAAAACTACCCAGAACTTGAAACAAGCGCGTCGTTTGGTAAAATAAGTCGGAACGCACGCGGCGTTTTCGCGGCGTCCTGTTAAACTTATTATAATTGCGGAGTTCAAAAATGCGCTTTGATCGCCTTGAAGGATATTTAGTTCGTCTTCCCTTGAAACAGCCCGCGAGAGTCGCCGACGAGTCCGTCGACTATTGCCAAACGGTCGTCGTGAGATTGGAAAGCGAAGGGTGTTCGGGTTGGAGCGAAGTCGCGCCCGGCGCCTCGCCGACGCTGACGGAAGAGTGGAGCGGAGCGACTTACTTGACGTTGCGCGACCAGATTGTTCCACGCGTCGCCGAAATGAAAAGCGCCGCAAAAGCGGCGGCGTTCGACGACGTTTTCGCGTCCCTTAAGGGCAATCGTCACGCCAAAGCGGCGATCGAACTCGCTTGGCAAGACTTGAACGCGCGCCAACAAGGCGTCCCGCTCTGGAAGGCGCTGGG
>JAZRWW010000186.1:0-2382 GCA_045599865.1 Thermoguttaceae bacterium | reverse complement strand
GTAAGCGTTCACGGAAAACGACGCGCAAGAATCGCCGCGAAAGCGGCGCGCGAAAGCCGCCCGCATTGCGGGCGGATGGGTTGCGAATGTCCGCGCTTCTGGCGTCGGCATACGGGACGGATTAGGCGCTTAATGAACTCGTTTGTCGAGAGTCTCGAAAAATTCCGCCCATCCGCCTGCAATGCGGGCGGCTTTCGCGCGTTTTTCGCTTCTGCGAAAAACGAATCGCCGAGCGACGCTTTCATTAAGTTCAACCGTCGAATTTTCGGGAATACTTTTCGTGAACGATTACCAAATTTAATACGAAATAGACGCGTTCGTCGATCGATCAATCGATCGTCGGAACGACGAACGGCGCGCGATAATTAATCGTTAAAAGTTTTGCGGCGGCTTCGGCGTATTCGCCCTTAATGCCGGAAGTTCCGTCGTATTCCAAAAAACGACTGGCGCGGAAAGTATCCGCGTTCATTTTGATTCCTTGCGCCGTCAAGTGCGTTTCGAGTTCGCCGATAGCGCGCTCGAGCGTTTCGTCGCCGCCGGTCAAGTCGAGAACCGCCTTTTTCGAGAACGGCTCGCCGAGTCGATACGCCGTATTGGCGCCGTTGTACCAAGTAGCCGTTTCGAAACCGACTTTAAGCGGCGCCGTCAAACGCGACGCGTCGTCGTTAAGAACGGCGTCGACAAAGTTGCGCAGGTGCGGACCAGGTCCGGCGTGTTCGGAAGTCGCGGCAAACTCGCGCATTTGCTTCCCGGACGCGTCGAAGGCGACCGCGCCGCCCCAATGCTTCTCGTAACGACCGCCTTCGCAATAAACGACGTATCCGCTCGAAGGTCCGGCGCAAGCGCCCGCCGTTTTCGGATTAGCTTTGTCGGGCAGGTTCGAAATGCGGAAAACGACGGGAATCGAGCCCGTGTCGAAGTAGGCGAAAAATTCGTTCGGCGTGTCCCCGGCGTCGTCGTATCCAATACGCGCGCCGCCCGCCAAGACGCGTTTCGGCGCGCCGATTTCGTCGCCGAAAACGTCGTTGCGGCAATCGTCGAGAAGGTGCGCGCCCCAGTTGCCCGCTTCGCCGTTGCCCGTGTTCCAACACCAGTGCCAATCGTATTGCAAATTGTCCCGATAAAGCGGAACGTCGGGCGAGGGACCGAGCCAAAGATTGTAGTCGACGGTCTTAGGCGGAACAAGAGGCGTCGAACGCTTGCCGATTCCCTTGCGCGCAAAAAATCGCCCGACGCAGACGGACTTAATTTCGCCAAGTTCCTTCTTTTCGCGCAGAAATTCCTTCGCTTCCGGGTGATGTTGCGGATCGGCGCGCATTTGCGTTCCGATCTGAACGATTTTTCCGTATTTCTTCGCCGCCTTGACGAGCTGTTCGCCTTCCCAAAAATTCAGACAAATCGGCTTCTCAAGATAGACGTCTTTTCCGGCTTGCATCGCCCAAATCGCCGCGAGAACGTGCCAATGATTGCAAGTCGCGATAATTACGGCGTCGACGTCGGGAACGTCAAAGACGGTTCGCATATCGGCGCCGCAATTCTTCGCGTTCGGCAATTTTTTACAAAGGTCGGCAAGACGAACGGAATCAGGATCGCAAAGCGCGACGATTTCGGCGTTGGGAATATTAGGAAAGAACGTCGTCAAAAAGGCGCCGCGACCGCCGCAACCGACGAGTCCAAATCGGAGTTTGTCCTTCGGACGCGCGGCAAATACGGCGGGCGAGGGAAAAGCGCAAGACGAAAGCGCGAATACGCCCGAGGCGCTCGCGGCAAGAAATCGACGACGATTAAGTTTGTGCATTGTCTATAGTCTCCGTCGACGCCGGAACGCGGCGTCGAAAAACGAGTCTGCGCGCTCTTCTATTTGCGGAAGAGCCGGAGAAATTCCAACGGAAAGGCGCTACTTTGGCGTCGCAAGCGCCTGCGCGGCAAAAACTTGTCGACCGCCGAAGCCCAACGTTCGAAACGTTCGTTCCGAAAAGATTATTATATCGTTTCAAAACTTACTTTACAAGCCCTTTAAACTCGACTCGTTCAAAATAAAGTCGCCGATTTAAACCGAGGAAACGTCGCGACTATTTCAAAAAAACGTTGGAATCAGAAACCCGCGCCGAAAGGCGCGCGCGATAAGCCGCCCGTCAACGACGGGCGGATCGGCGCCGTCAAAAACGCGCGCGTTATCAAAGCGAAATTATCCGACAAACCCAAAAACTCCCGTTTACGGAAAATCGAGTTTATCGAAAGGTAAGCGTTCACGGAAAAGCGTCGCGGACGAATCGGCGCGTAAGCGCCGCGCGATAAGCCGCTCGTCTTTAGACGAGCGGACGGCGCTTCGCTTGACGTAGCGCCAAACCAATTTTTTACGTGTTTCACTGTCGACGCGTC
>JAZRWW010000185.1:0-1198 GCA_045599865.1 Thermoguttaceae bacterium | reverse complement strand
CTGCTCTATATGTTTTACGCGGGCGGTTACAACAACGACCCGCAACACGTCGGCGTCGCGATTAGTTCCGACGGCGTTCATTGGGTGCGATTATGGTACGTTCCCTTTATGACGAACGGTTCTCAAGGACAATGGAATTCTTCGGAATCGGGGCATCCGGGCGTATTTTGCGACGAAGACGGGCAAACGTGGCTCTTCTACCAAGGCAACGACGCGAAGGGCAAGAGCTGGTTCTTGTCGCGCGTGAAAATCGGCTGGCGTCCGACGGAAAAGGGCGTCGACGTTCCCTTTATTATTGAAGAATAACGTTAAAATTTGAGTAATCGTTCACGAAAAGTATTCCCGAAAATTCGACGGTTGAACTTAATGAAAGCGTCGCTCGGTGATTCGTTTTTCGCAGAAGCGAAAAACGCGCGAAAGCCGCCTGCATTGCAGGCGGATGGGCGGAATTTTACGAGACTCTCGACAAACGAGTTCATTGAGCGTCTAATCCGTTCCGTATATAGATTCCAGAAGCGCGAACATTCGCAACCCATCCGCCCGTAATGCGGGCGGCTTTCGCGCGCCGCTTTCGCGGCGATTCTTGCGCGTCGTTTTCCGTGAACGCTTACAAATTTGACGAACAACCCATTTTAACGGATTTTTGGCGCGTCGTTACGTCGAGTTTTCGAGCCGGACGCGCGCTTGTTTACGGACATAGTTCAATGAAAGTAATTATCGTCATACCGGCACGGTACGGTTCGAAACGTTTTCCGGGCAAGCCGCTTGCGGTTCTCGAGGGCAAGCCGATTTTACAACGCGTTTGGGACATAGCGCGGCGAGCCTGTCAAGAATTGCCCGACTGTCGCGCGGTCGTCGCGACGGAGACGCCTTCGCCGACCTCGAAAAGCGGCGAAATCGTCAAATTCTGCGAAACGCACGGCATGCCCGTCGTCGTTACTTCCGATTCCTGTCATTCGGGCTCGGATCGCGTTTGGGAAGTCGTTTCGAATTTGCCGGAACGTCCCGAGGTAATCGTGAATTTACAAGGGGACGTTCCGACTTGTCCGCCTAAATTTGTCGTCGATTTGGCAAACGCGCTTTTAGCGGCGCCGGAGGCGTCGGTCGGCTCGATTTATACGCGCCTTACTTGGGACGCGCTAGACGCGTTGCGAGAAGCGAAAAAAACGAGTCCTTTTAGCGGCACGACCTTGATTCT
>JAZRWW010000184.1:0-9914 GCA_045599865.1 Thermoguttaceae bacterium | reverse complement strand
GAACAGCGGCGTCGACGCGCCAAGGACGTAAAAGGACGCAAAGAGAATCGCGAGGACTATCTGACAAGCCGAAAGGAAGAAGCGTCCGCGCTCGACCTGATTTCGGGGCTCTTCTTGCGCCTTCTTGAAAAAAACGCCCTTTTTTCGCGCCCCAACAACGAAAAAGACGACGATCACGACGCACGCGAAGCACGTTATAAAGGGAAGGTTCGCGACGCCTAAAAGCCCCAAGCAAAGCGCGGCGATCAAAAAGAAGATTAACCCTAACGTCGTTGAAAAAAAGATTTTTTCACTTGGGAAACTTGCCAAACGATATGAGAAGGATCGTAATTGAAGACTGCCTAAACAAAACGCCGAAAAGACGACGAAGAATCCTAACGCCGTTGCGACGAGCCGTTCGCCCGTGATCGGCGCGTCGGGCAAATTCTCGCCAAACCAAATTACTTGCACGAACTCCGCGTCGACGAGAGGCTGAAGCAAAAGCGCGTATCGAGGCGCGCCCGCGTTGGGGAAGGGCATAAATAGAAAGTAAAGGAGAAGGAGAGGCGGCAATATCGAAAAGAGAAGCGGGAAAACGCGCGAGGGCGTATTTTGCGACGAGGAAACAGAATTTGTCGACCGTTCTTTAGATTTGCGCATAACGACGTCAAAAAATCACAGGGAATCAAAAAATACGAGACGATCCAAACGGCGTTTCCCTGCTTTAAAACAAGACGACGCCAAACGACGCTTGAAAGTCGCGTCTCAAGCGCGCCCGTATTATAACTTTACAAAACGTCCTTTACAAGCCCTTACGATTTGATCTTGTCGTTTTTTTGACGTCTTGAAAACGTTGAAACCAACGTCGTTTGCTCTATACGGTTGCAAATTTCTTACTCGCTTCTTGATTTTCTCCTTTGAAGACGTTACAATACGAACGGACGTCCGCTAGCGTGCGATAGTCGTTGAAAGATTTCGAATCGGTCGTCAATTCAATTTAAGGCGAGAAGGCTACGCCCTATTCGAAAAACGGTCGAGCGCCCTTAAACGCCTCCATAATTTACGACGTTGTTTTAACCTGATATTCGTAAGGAGCCTCCTTTGAAAAAATTACTAACTGCGCAAATTGTCGGCGCGCTTCTCGCGTTGACGCCCTTCTTATGCGATCCTATCGCGACGTTCGCCGACGACGGCGCGCGGGAATATTACGTCTCCGTCGACGGAAACGACTCGAATTCCGGCGCGAGCGAAACCGACGCGCTGAAAACGTTGGAACGCGCGCGAGATTTGATTCGCGCTCAACGCGCTTCCGGCGCGTCGGGCGAGTTTGTCGTGCGACTTGGCGCCGGAGAATTCGTTCGCACGGCGACTTTTCAGTTGACGGCGGAAGACGCGCATACGCGCTACGTCGGAACGGCGGGGAAAACGGTCGTTAGCGCCGGAGTCGATATCAAGGATTGGAAGATCGCGACGTCGGATCAGAAAAAAAGATTTCCAAACGCCGACGAGACTATTTGGGTCGCCAAATTGCCTCAAGTCGCGGGCGCGACGTTCTATTTCGAACAACTTTTCGTCGGCGAAAATCGAGCGATCCGCGCGCGTTTTCCGAACGAAGGTTTCTTACGCCCCGAATCGGTCTGGCAAGACGGCTCGATTCAAAAGCCCGCAAAGGAAAACGGCGTCGCGCAGGCGATTATCGCTAAAAAGGGCGATTTAGACGCGCTCGATTTGGCGAATATCAAAGCGTCGGAACTGCGATTCGCGCAATTTGTCGTTCATCATCATTGGGACACGACGCGACGTATTCTACTTGGTTACGACCAAGCGACGCGCGCGCTAAAAGCGCAAGGCGCCCCGATGAAACATTGGAACCCGTGGCGCGATACGTCGATGTATTATTTGGAGAATCTGCGAACGGCGTTCGACGCGCCCGGCGAATGGTTCTACGCGGGCGACGAAGGACTTGTCTACTACCGACCGCGTAAAGGCGAAAATATCGAAACGACTCGTTTTGTCGCGCCCTATCCCGGCGTCAGACGCTTGCTTACGATCGGCGGAAAAGACGCGAACGGCAAGTCGACCGACGTCGATATTCGTTTTGAAAATATTCGTTTCGTCTATTCCGACGCCCCGCGAGATCGCAACGTAATGGCGAGCGCGGCGCTCGACGAATCGATTACCGGCTCGCTCGATTTGCCCGGTCCCTCCCAATTTGAACCGGCTCAAGCGGCGTTCTTCACGACCTGCGCTATCTGGCTGGAAAATTGCCAAAAGGTCGTCTTTGCCGACTGCGACGTCGCGCACATCGGCGAATACGGTATCGGAATGCGCGACTGTTCCGACTGCGAAGTCTTGCGAACCGACTTCACCGACTTGGGCGCGGGCGCCGTGCGAATTGGCGGCGGAAAAATGGACGTTCGCAATAAAGTCGAGGATTGTCGTCTAACCTGCGGAGGTCGTTTTTTTGCGTCGGCTGTCGGCGTTTGGATCGGGCAAAACACCGAAGAAATCGAAATTTTGCATAACGATATTATCGACTTCTATTATACCGGCGTTTCCGTCGGTTGGGTTTGGGGTTACAACGGCGGACACGCGTTCCGCAATCGTATTGAATTCAATCGTATCGGACGCATTGGGCAAGGCGCTATGTCCGATATGGGCGGAGTCTATACGCTTGGAACGTCGATCGGCACGCGCGTTTGCAACAACGTCGTTTTTGACGTCAGCTCCTACGCTTACGGCGGCTGGGGACTTTATCCCGACGAAGGCAGCGAGGGAATTTTATTCGAAAACAACCTTGTTTACGACACGACCGACGGCTCGTTCCACCAGCATTACGGAAAAGAAAACGTTATTCGAAACAACATTTTAGCGCGAAGCCGCACGAATCCCGCCCACGCAGGAGCCGCGCCGCACCAACTTGCCGTTACTCGAGTCGAAGAACACCTTTCCGACACGATCGAAAACAACATAATCTATTGGAAAGAAGGCGTCGCGTTCGGATATAGCGCGGATCGCGCTAAGGTTATATACCGTAACAACTTGTGGTTTAACGCAGGCGGCGAGGCGACGTTTAGCGGAAAATCTTACGAAGATTGGCAAAAAGAGACGGGCAAAGACCTTGGCGGAAAAGTCGCGGATCCGTTGTTTGTCGATCCAGATTCCAACGATTTCCATTTGAAGCCGAATTCGCCCGCGCTCGAAATGGGATTCAAGCCGTTCGAATATTTAGAAGCGGGCGCGCGTCGATAAAGTCGTTCTTTCCGCTCTTTGAAAAATCGCTTGCGTCCGTTTAACAACGCTTCGATTTCCAACTCAAAGCTAAACAAAAATCCCCGACGAAGCGTTGCGGCGTTCGTCGGGGATTTTTTATTTGAAGTCTCTTTTACGACGTTAAATTCTAATCAACGTCAAACTTCCCAGCCGGGTCTGCAGTACTGTTTAATATACTGATCGGCTTTCGGACAATTTGTCGCTTTCATTTGCGCGGCGTCGTATTCGAGCTTCTGACCGCAACGATACGAGAAGCAACCTAACAAGACGGCTTCGGCGATCTTGCCCGAATAATCGAAACGACAGGTCGTCGTTTTCGTTCCGCGTTTAATCGCGTCGATCCATTCGGCGTGATGTCCCGGCGACTTCGGAATCGATCGAGCGGGCGGCTGGAATCCTTCAAATTGCTCCTTGGGCAACAACGCGTGTTCGTAGTAAGTCGAGAAGAGGATTCCGTCGGAGCCGAAGAAGAGAACGCCCGCGCCGTATTTTTCAAGTCCGAGGTCTTTCAAACATTCGGGAACCGCCTTGCCGTCTTGCCAAGAGAGCGTCAACTGGGCGCCCGGCTCCGTCGTCGAAGGATAGACGTATTTAGCCGTAAGGTCGTATCCGCACTTTTCTTCGTCGACCGGATTAGGCGACGTCGTTTCGACGGAAATAGGATCGACTTTGTCGAGTCCGAGCGCCCAATAGGGCAAGTCGAAGTAATGACAGCCCATATCGCCCATCGCGCCGTTGCCAAAGTCCCAATACATACGCCACGTGCCGGGAATCACGCGCGGATCGTAGTCGCGTTCAGCGGCGGGACCGAGCCAAACGTCCCAATTAATATTGGCGGGACAAGCGACTTTTTCCGTCGGCTTAGGAACGCCGATATAACGATTGGAACACCAGATTTTGACGTCTTTCACGGTTCCGATCGCGCCCGATCGAATTAATTCGACGACGCGACGATAGTTCTCTTCCGCGTGAATTTGCGTGCCCATTTGCGTGACGAGGTTCTTCTCGCGCGCGACTTCGCGCATACGACGAATTTGATAAATATCGTGTCCGAGCGGCTTTTCAGAATAGCAGTGCAAGCCCAGCTTCATACCGGCGATCGCGATCGCCGCGTGCGTATGGTCGGCGGTCGCGACGACGATCGCGTCCAGCTTGTCGCCCAATTCTTCGAGCATTACGCGGAAATCTTGAAAGAAGCTAGCGTTGGGATGATTTGCTTTCGCCGCGTCGAGAAATTTCTGGTCGGCGTCGCAAAAAGCGATTTGATTTTCGCCTTTGCAACCGTCGACGCTAGCGGCGCCGCGACGCGCGATACCGACGTGCGCAATGTTCAATTTCGAGAGCGTATTCGCGTCTTGGGCGATCGCGGGGCAAGGGAAAGCGTCAAAACGAGCGACGAGCCCGACGCCCGCGCCAAAAGCGGCGGTTCGAAGGAACTCGCGACGAGTCGATCGTGTTGATTTCATTTTTAATCCTATTGGTCTTTCTATCAATATAAATTCTGGCAAAGCCTCAACGAAACGAGGAAAACCACTTCGTCTTAACTATAACTCAAGAGAAGAAGATATACAAACTCTTTTTGAAAAGATTTATAGAAATTTATGAAGACGAATTAGTTTAGAAATTTTCCCGCGCGTCGATTTCTCAAACGTTCACGGAAAGCCGTCGAAAAAAATTCGCGGTTCTGTCTGGAAGGTTGCGTTCAAGCCGATCCGTTTTCGTCGATTCGTTTTCACGACGACCGGGCGCTTTATTCGATTAATCGTTCAAGGGAAATTGACGATTGTCTCGGCGTGCAAGAGCGTTTCAAAGCCCCCCGCGCATAAGCAACAACGTCCGATAATGTTTATTATGTTCGGTTGGGCGTAAATAGTTGTAAAACAAGGACTTACAACGCGTTCCTTTTTGAGTATGTGCCAAAAGTTAGATAAGACTGCGTGTAGTGTTATGAAATGTCTTTCGGATTGTCTGTTTGAACGCTTGCGTTTTGAAAGCAACGATTTTAATCTAATCGAGATGTTGCCTTGTGACGACAACGACGTAATGTCTTTTGAGGCGGAGTTAGAATCGGAAGTCGGGCGCGGTCTTCGCGTCAATGAAAGTAACGTTCCCGGCGATCCGGCGGCGGGCGTCGATTTTGGGGATTCGGCACATATTGCCCAAGATCGGCGGCGCGGCTCAACGGCGCCCCAAGCGTCGGAAGAAGCCGCGCCCGCCGTTTTATCTTCCCCCCATATGCTAACAGGGGGGGCTATAAGTAACCCTGCGCCCGACGCCCTTTTCGAAACTCCCGGTAATTTTCAGTTTCTTGGCGGTTTCGACGGCGGCTCGGAAGAAACGTTTAAGGGGGTCTGGTTTGACGGCGACACGTTTGAACGCGAATGTTTTTATTCCGAATTGACTGAAATAAAACGACGTGCTAAAAAAGCGTTGAAAAACTCAAACGCCCTCCCCCTCTATTGCAACATTGGCGGGCGAAAATGGTTAATGCATCCTAAAGGCGTAACGTCCAAAGGTTCGCCGGTAGTATATCGATACTATCTCACGTCGAACGGCGTGTCGTTGTTGATAAACGCATTGCAAACCGACAGTCAACCCGACGTTAAAATAGTTTATGGTTACGAGTCGCTTGTACATAGCGATCTTGAGACGGAACATAACAAGATTGTTACGTGTTTGGCGACAGCAGGTTTTGTCATAACACAAGAAAAACTTGGTCGCGTCGATTTGCAAATAACGGCGAATGTAAATTTTGACGAATTCGCGGCGGCTTTTCGTTCTGGTCGTGTAGTAACTCGAGTTAGGAAACCGGCGTTTTATACGGAAAATTCTGCAGGCGGTTTGCGTTTAACGTCGTTTCGGGGCGGTTGTGATTTGCAAGTAGCAATATACGATAAAATGTTGGAATGTCTTGAGAAGAAAAATGAGAAAAAGTTAGACGATCTTTCATCAATCATAGACGAGCGCCGTCAATTAACGCGTGTAGAATTTCGTTTTCGTCGTCCTGCTCTTAAGCGTTTTGGTTTGGAAACAGTACAAGACTTTGTAGATCATTTACCCGCTATTATAGAGTATTTAACGGTCAAGTGGTTCCGTGTTCTTTCGTCTGATAAAGTCCGAGGTCGTGAAAATAAACAAGCCTGTTCCGACGTTTGGAAACATTATCAAGACGCTTTTCAAGAGGTCTTTTGTAAAGGGTTACTTTCAGACCAGCGTTTAACTGTTCGTCAATATAAAACGATCGATACCCGCGCCCTTGTTTTACAGGGTTTAGGCTGTCTGTCTACGGAGTTGGCAATAATGGAAAATGAATTGACGGAAGATGAGTTTAGACAGGAACTTATTGACGCTATAGACAAGCGTTTTCGGCTAATGTATCGGCAATATAAAATTAAACGAGCGCGTCATTATGTTTTTGAAACTGACAATGTAGAAAGTTGTTTAGATGATATTAAATCTCAATTTAAGGAAGATGAGAGGTTAAATTATGATGTACCGTTTTAAGTTTTTGTTGTTTTTGTTGTTTTTGTTTAGTTTTTTTTGCGTCGGTTATGTTATTGCGGCTGATTATGATCTTTCTACAAGAGAAAATTTGTATCGAAATTTGTCGTCTGATGAGGTGTATGTTAGCTTAAAAACTACTTCTACCGCTTTGACTAATTCTAATTTAACTGAAATGTCTGAAGTTAGTAGTACGGATGGTTTTTTCAGTAATCTTGCGGGGACTCTTACTAATTTAGATGGTTCAGAAAGGTCTTGGCTCGTTGTGTATAATACTCGAACGAAGACTTTTTTAGTTGGTACTTCACAGCAGTTTGATGGTTTTAGGCAACTTTTCGCAACGAATCCGGCAGTTGTGTTGGGTTTTATATCATCTTATCCCGAACCCCCGCCGCCAGTAGGCGTAGAAAAAATTGTAGATTTGTCGTCGTTGTCATATCAGATTTTTAATGTTTTAAAGTCTTTTTGGAAAATTGGACTTGAGATAGCGCTTTCGATTATCGTTTTGAACGTTGCGGCGGTGTTTTATCCTCCGTTGCAAAAATTTATTGCGCCAGTTTATGCGCCTCGATATTTTGTTTTGAAAGGCAATATGAGCGCGTGGGATTCTACGTCGGGGCGCTTGATTAAAGCCGGACGTTATGATACGGCTAGGACGTTTTCAGATCGAATAGAGAGTAAAAATAAATCAAACTATGAACGTTCTGTTAAGTCTGCTCGCCGTGATTGGCAGGAGGCGAAGCGTCGGCGTGATGAGTTCTGGGGAAAATCTAGTAGGCGACGTGGGGGCTGGTAATGTCGACGAATTTTTTGACGTCTATTTCTGCTGGTTTTAGCCTCTATGTTGTTTTGTATTTTATTGGTATGGCCGCAAGGTCAGTTTTTACTGTGTTTCTTGATATGAGAAAGGACGTTTAGGATGTGGGAAAAAATTAAGCTTTGGTCTATGATGTTTAGTGTTGCCGCGGCTACGGTTGCGGTAACGTATTGTCCTTTGTTGTTTGCACAAGATAGTACTGGAGGTTCTACTACGGTAACTCCTGCCGAGCCTACGATTACTTCGTTGGTTGATACTACCGGGCTCCAAACCTCAATTTTGAGTGAGGTTGTGTCTTGGATCGGTATCGGCTTGGCTGTTGGTATTTCTGTTTATCTTGTCTTTGTTGGTTGGCGTTTAATGCGTCGGTTCTTGGGTCGTTGATGTTATGAGTTTATCGGGTATTTTAGCCCGTGTAAATCCGTATATAACAAGGGCGTTGTTTTTCGGCGCCCTTTTTTGTTTAGGGTCTGTTGTGATCGCGCAAGAGGAACCCGAACAGTTAACGGATTATGCGGAGCAGTTCGAGCAAATTGTTAGTCGTCTTGACGTTATAATCCAAGAGTTGGATAACGTTGTTATTGGTTTGGGTTTATACCTTGGTTATGATTTGGCGCGAGGGTTTTTCCGGGGTTGATTAGTTTATTTGCTTGGTTGATAGTTTTGTTATTTGCGTTTTTTATGCTTTTTTGTAGTTGGTTTTCTGAAGATGTTTAGACGGATTTTCTTTTTTTTGGTTTTGTTTTGCTCGTGTCCTGTTTATGCTTCGTCTTTTAGTTCGATATTTTATCCTAATGATCAAGAAAGAGCGGTTCTTAAGTTGGTTATGGAAGAAAAGAATATTCCTTATTCTTTTTCGTATACTAACCCTATACAAGGTTCATCGACTGATGTATTTGTATTGTATCCAGATATTGTTATGGGTGTTCAATGGCCTAAAAGTTATGATTTAAATGTGTCTGATCCTCTTAATGAGATACCAGATTCACAAGAGGGTGAACATACGTTTCTTTATGCTTACTGGCCGCAAGGTCAAATTTACGTTGTCCCTCGTGGCGTTGGCGCTGATATAGATAAATATGATTATTTTGTAGGTATAACTCAAATTTTATCTACGAATCGTAGTAATTTGGATGGTGATGGGGATTTTCGTGCATATCAGTTTATTGTATCGACGGGGACGGTAAAAATAACTGATGGTGTAGCAACACGTTTGACTAATGAGCAGTGGGGAATGCCTTTTCAGTGGGTTGATATGAATTCGCCATGGGGTATGGATGCAGATTATTTTAGTTGTTATGGAAATTCTTTTTCGAAAGCTATCTATAATGTTCAGACTAACCAGATTTATGGTGCGTCTAATGTTGATTCTGTGACGGGTTTTGTAGAATCAGTACGGACGGCTTGGAATGTCTGGAATAATACTTATTATTTTGAGTCTAGCCATAAAGCCAGGGGGGGTTTAGTTGGTGATTCTTATTTGCCTTATCGAACTCCTTCTTTGAGTTATTATGAACCGATATATAATTATGTTAGTTATGATTATGACGGGGGGGGTATGCCGGATTATTTAGAGTTTCGTGAGCGTCGTGATCGTACAGATCCTAGTGACGATTGGAAGGATATTTCAGGAACGGATGGAACGGTAGAGGTTGGGGACGAAACTAAGGACGATTATAAAAATTATTGGGATGATAAAACAAACGATTATCAGTCTTATGTTAATGATAAAATAGATAGCGCTTTGGGAACGGGTTCTTTAAGTTCTCTTTCGACTGATGATAACACGGAAGAGGAGTCGTCCGAATTAGGGGTTCGGGCGCAAGAAACAGACTTAAATAGTTATATACTCCTCGGACTTGACTTTTTCCACTCTTTTTGTCAAAATATACTCCTCGGACTTGACTTTTTCCACTCTTTTTGTCAAAATGCTATAGGAGATAACCTTCCCCCTACTTTTTCGGAACCATCCTATGGCTTCATATCAACTTTCACCTGAGCAAGTCGCCGAGTTACGTAAAGTTCATAAACGAACGCGCGACAGCGCCGTTGCCGACCGTATTAAAGCCGTCGTGTTGTTGAGTCAGGGCTGGGAATCGTCTAAGGTCGCGGAAGCGCTTTTGATCGACGAACGAACTGTTCGCCAATACTTTTACACGTTCAAACGTCTAGGACTCGATGGGCTTCTGTTTAACTTATGTCACGGTCGTGAATCACGTTTGAATTCGGAAATGCAAGCCGAATTGACGCAATATCTTAACGAAGTTGCTCCCGCAACGGCAAAGGAAGTCGTCGTTTTCGTTGAGGAAAAATACAACGTTTCATATTCCGTAAGCGGAATGAC
>JAZRWW010000183.1:0-5409 GCA_045599865.1 Thermoguttaceae bacterium | reverse complement strand
AAGACGTTGAGCGCGTCGACGCTTCAAACGGAATTGACGAGCGTTTCGTTTAGCGGAGCGCTTCAAGTCGGTCAAAAGCTGACCGCGTCGGGGCTCCAGCCCGAGGACGCGGCGGCTTCCTACGTTTGGAAACGCGGCTCGACCGTCGTTTCGGAAGGCGCTTCTTACGTCGTTTCGCTAGAGGACGTGAATTCCGTTTTAACGGTCGTCGCGACGGGAACCGGCGATTATGCGGGCGTAGTTTCGGCGTCGACGGAAGTCGTTCCGAAAGTGAAACTTGCGCCGCCGACGCTCGAATCGACGAGCGCGACCGATACGACGATTTCCGTCTCTTGGAACGAAATTGAAAACGCGAACGGATACCGCGTCGGGTACAAACTAACGTCGGAATCCGCTTGGACTTACGCGCTCGTTTCGTCTGGAACGACTTATCAAGCGACTAATTTGACGCGTAATCGCGACTACGAATTTGTCGTCGAAGCGCTTGGAAGCGAAAAATACGAAACGTCGGCGCTTTCGGAAAAATCGACCGAGAAGACGCTTCGAACGGAACTGACGGGCGTTTCGATTTTCGGAACGCTTCAAGTCGACGAAACGCTGACGGCGGGCGGAATTCAGCCGACCGGCGCGACGGTTTCCTACGCGTGGTATCGCGGCAAGGATCGTTCGAATCCGATCGGAATCGGAGCTTCTTACGTCGTTTCGTTGGACGACGTGAATTCGACGTTGACGGTCGTCGCGACGGGCGAGGGCGATTACGTCGGAACCGTCGACGATACGACGGCGGCCGTTCCGCAAGTGAAATTGGCGGCGCCGACGCTCAAATCGACGAGCGCGACCGACGAGGCTATTTCCGTCTCTTGGAACGAAATTCCAAACGCGAGCGGGTATCGTCTCCGCTATAAACTCGCGACGTCGAGCGACTGGACGACGGTCGACGCTTTGACGGGAACGTCGTATCAAGTCGGCGCTCTTGCGCGCAATCGCGAATATGAATTTGTCGTCGAAGCGCTTGGAAGTGAAAAATATGAAACGTCGGCGGTTTCGAAGACGTTGAACGCGTCAACGCTTCAAACGGAATTGACGAGCGTTTCGTTTAGCGGAACCGCCGAAGTCGGCGAAACGTTGTCGGCGTCGAGTCTTTTGCCGAGCGGCGCGACGGTTTCTTACGTTTGGAAACGCGGTTCGACCGTCGTTTCGGAAGGCGCTTCTTACGACGTTTCTTTGGACGACGTGAATTCCGTTTTAACGGTCGTCGCGACGGGAACCGGCGATTATACGGGCGCGGTTTCCGCGTCGACGAGCGTCGTTCCGAAAGTGAAACTTGCGACGCCGACGCTCCAATCGACGAGCGCGACCGATACGACGGCGAACGTCTCTTGGAACGCGGTCGCCAACGCGAACGGATACCGCGTCGGTTACAAGCTCGCGTCGGAATCCGCTTGGACTTACGCGCTCGTTTCGTCTGGAACGACTTATCAAGCGACTAATTTGACGCGTAATCGCGATTACGAATTCGTCGTCGAAGCGCTTGGAAGCGAAAAATACGAAACGTCGGCGATTTCGGAAAAATCGACCGCGAAGACGCTTCGAACGGACCTGACGGGCGTTTCGATTTTCGGAACGCTTCAAGTCGGCGAAACGCTGACTGTCGGCGGGCTTCAGCCGAGCGGCGCGACGGTTTCCTACGCGTGGTATCGCGGCGAGGATCGTTCGAGTCTGATCGGAACCGGCGCTTCTTACCTAGTCAAGCTAGACGACGTGAATTCGAAGTTGACGGTCGTCGCGACGGGCGAGGGCGATTACGTCGGAACCGTCGACGATACGACGGCGGTCGTGCCGAAAGTACGACTTGCGACGCCGACCTTTGGCAAGTCTGAAGCGACCGACGCGACTATTTCCGTCTCTTGGAACGCAGTTGAAAACGCGAGCGGCTATCGTCTCCGCTACAAACTCGCGACGTCGAGCGACTGGACGACGGTCGACGCTTTGACGGGAACGTCGTATCAAATCGGCGGTCTTGCGCGCGATCGCGCTTACGAATTTGTCGTCGAAGCGCTTGGAAGCGAAAAATACGCGACGTCGCTTGAAGGCGCGACCCGCGTTTCGACGCTTCGAACGGACGTTTCAAGCGTTTCGGTCGACGGAGTCGCCAAAGTCGGCGAAACGTTGACCGCGAGCGATCTGTCGCCCGACGACGCGACCGTTCAATACGTTTGGACGAAGGACGGAACGCCTATGTTTGTCGGCGAAGGCGCAGATTACGCGTCTTACGCGCCGACCGTCGCGGGCGCCGGGTGGAAGCTCGTTGTCGTCGGAATCGGCGACTACCAAGGAACCGCCGAATCGGAGTCTTTCAGCGTGATCGAAGCGGAATCGACCGTCGTAACGACGACCTCCGACGTCGTCGACGAGTACGACGGAGTCGTATCGTTGCGCGAGGCGATTCGGTACGCGTCCGTCGGCGATACGATTACGTTTGCCGAATCGTTGCGCGGTCAAACGATCGAGTTAAACGGCGAGCAGTTGGAAATTGCCAAGTCGCTGACGTTCGACGCGTCGAATTTTTACGACGCCGTCGATAGAACGCCCGGTCTGACGATCGACGCCTCCGAAAACTCGCGCGTCTTCTTTGTCGGTTCCGGCGCCGACGCCGTTTCGTTCGTCGGTCTGAAAATTGCCGGCGGTAAAACGAACGCGAACGGAGGCGGAATTTACGCGTCTTCTGGAACGACCGTAACAGTCTCGAATTCGTGGATTTACGGCAATTCCGCCAAATTGGGCGGCGGCGTTTACGTCGACCGAGACGCGACTGTTAAGCTGACGAATTCGAAAACGTTCCAAAACCAAGCGGAACGCGGCGGCGGAATTTACGCCGTTCGAAAGAGTGAGACGACGACGACAAACACGAGGATTTCAGACAATGCCGCCGCGTATTCCGGCGGAGGCGTTTACGCCGAGGAAGGCGCGACGGGCGAAAGCGCGAATGTGACGCTTAAAAACACCGAGGTCGTGCAAAACCAAGCGGGAACGTCGGCTCCGACGAACGCGCCGATCCCGGTTTATTATCCCGGCTGGTATTACGCGCCGCCGAAGGTTTTGGCGACGACGGCGAACGAACCGAGCGAGGACGCGAATAGCGGCGGCGGAATTTACGCGGGCGCGGGCGCGGTCGTAACGCTTTCCAACGCGACCGTCGCGGGCAACGAGGCGGAACGCGGGGGCGGAATTTCCGTCGTCGGCGACTTGACGCTGACGAATTCGATCGTCGCTCAAAACGCGTCGAACGACTCGAGTAATTCCGACGTTGTGAAATCCGAAAGCGCGACGATCGACGCCAAGAACGTGTTGTCGACTTACGATTTTGGCGCGGACGATTGCATTGTTTACGACGAAACGACAATGTCGCTCTTCAACGACGCGTCGAGCGGCGACTACTCGCCGGCGCAAGATTCCGAAGCGATCGGCAAAGGCGACGCCTCGCTGATTTCCGAAGAGGACAAAGAAGAACTGACGACCGACGTCAACGGCGATTCGTTTGAAACCTCGCGCGGTCTGACTTTGGGCGCTTCGCAGTGGCATAATTTGCTGACGAATATTTCGATTACGTTCGAAGGCAAGCTCGAATCTGAAACCGTGCTGACGGCGACGGGCCTTCAGCCCGAGGGCGCGACGGCGAGTTATCAATGGTATCGCGTCGACGACGACGGAAATCAAGCGGAAATTGAAGGCGCGACTAACGAAACGTATTCCGCGACTCTGGACGACGTCGGATTCTACTTGCTCGTAAAAGCGCAGGGAACCGGCGACTATGGCGGCGCCGTCGCAAGCGCGCCGACGTCGGCGAAGGTTACGACCGCGCTGACGAGCGTCGCGATTAACGGAACGCTCGAAGTCGGCGAAACGTTGACCGCGACGAACCTGCTTCCGAACGGCGCCAAGGCGACTTATCAATGGTATCGCGGCGACGCGCCGATTCAGGACGCGACCGGCGATTCTTACGTCGTCGATTTGGCGGACGTCGGTTATAAGTTGACCGTCGTTGCGATCGGAACGGATAGTTACGAAGGGAAGGCGAGTTATACGACGACGCAGACCGTCCCGAAAGTGAAACTTGCGGCGCCCGAAAATATCGCGTCGACCGGCGTTTCCGACGCGTCGATTACCGTCTCTTGGGGCGAGGTCGAGAACGCAAGCGGATATCGCGTTAGCTACAGACTCGCGACGTCGGGCGAATGGACGACGGCGGCCGACAATTTGACGGGAACGTCTTGTCAAGTCGACGGTCTTGCGCCTAATCGAGAATATGAATTTGTCGTCGAAGCGCTTGGAGACGGCGCCTACGCGGACTCTGAATTTTCGAATATTTTGAACGCGTCGACGCTTCAAACGAAATTGACGAGCGTTGCGATTAGCGGAGACGTCGAAGTCGGCGCTACGCTGACGGCGAGCGTCGACCCGACAAACGCGAACGTCGAATATCAATGGCGTCGCGGCGACGAGCCGATTCAGGGCGCGACCGGCGCGACCTATACGGTTTCGATCGACGACGTTGGCAAAACGTTGACCGTCAAAGCGACGGGAACCGGCGATTACGTCGGAACCGTCGAAGCGACGCCGACGGCGGAAGTTCCGAAAGTAAAACTTGATATGCCGACCGTCGCGACCGATGCGACCGATGCGACGATAACGGTTTCTTGGAACGCCGTTTTCGGCGCGACCGGCTATGAATTGCAATATTCTTCGAACGGCGCCGACTGGACGACGATCGGCGTCGCCGAAACTTCGCATAATTTGAGCGGTTTGGCGCCCGATCGAGAATACTCGTTTAAAGTTACGGCGCTTGGAAACGACAAGTACGAAGATTCGAATACTTCGGAGACGAGCGTCCGGACGTCTAAAACGTCCCTTGGCGCGAATAGCCTGTCGATTAGCGGAACGGTCAAAGTCGGCGAAACGTTGACCGCGGTCGGGCTTTTGCCGGAAGGCGCCGAGGCGTCTTACGCGTGGTATCGCGGTTCCGACCTTGCGAATCAGATAGCGTCCGGCGTTTATTACGACGTCAAGTTAGAGGACGTAAACTCGACGTTAACGGTCGTCGCGACGGGAACCGGCGATTATACGGGTTCCGTTTCGGCGTCGACGAGCGTCGTTCCGCAGGTGAAACTTGCGGCGCCGACGATCGAATCGACGAGCGCGACCGATACGACGGCGACCGTTTCTTGGGGCGCGATCGAAAACGCGAGCGCGTATCGCGTCGGTTACAAACTCGCGTCGGAGTCCGCTTGGACTTACGAGTTCGTTTCGTCTGGAACGACTTATCAAGCGATCGATCTGACGCCTAATCGCGAATACGAATTTGTCGTCGAAGCGCGCGGAAGCGAAAAATACGAGGCGTCGGTTTCGGCG
>JAZRWW010000182.1:0-10160 GCA_045599865.1 Thermoguttaceae bacterium | reverse complement strand
GCGAAAAACGAATCCCCGAGCGACGCTTTCATTAAGTTCAACCGTCGAATTTTCGGGAATACTTTTCGTGAACGATTACGAAATCTGCGTATCAACGATACGCGGATTCCTTGAACGAACGCCTTTGTTTTCTACGTCGTCGCGTTAAATTTACAGATTTTTATATTTATTGAAGACAAAGACTTACAACGGATTCTTTATCTTTCTTTCAAAAAATAAAAAAAAGCCTCTTGTGAAAATCGTTTTTGAAGGTATGATTACGCGCAGTTGAGGCGATCAACTGCAAAAGCCTTGCCGGACTGGCGGAATAGGCAGACGCGGTGGATTCAAAATCCACTGCCCGCAAGGGCATCCCGGTTCGACTCCGGGGTTCGGTACTTTAAAACCCAACGTTTTGCGTTGGGTTTTTTTATTTCTTGACGCCGTTTATTTCTTGACGCCGTTTATTTCTTGATGTTTTCTCGTCGACGTTTGAGCGACAAACTTACGAAAAGTTGAAGTCCTCTAAAACTTTTTTGAAATATCTTCATATTAAATCGATATTTCATTTGAAAAGGACTCAAACTAGCGCTAAAATAGAAGGGTCGAGTTTGCGTCTGCAGTTGAGACGCGCTATTTTTGTAGTTTATGGGAGACGAGTCAATGCTTCAAGAGCAAAAAGGAAACGCGACGCTTCGTCGAGGCGCCGTCGAAGGTTGCGTCTATTCGTTGGTCGATAAAAACGGGGTCGATTATTTCTACGGTTTGGCGACGCCCAAAGTCGCGGGAAACGCGCGGACGCAAATTTTTTCCGCCTTTGAAAGTCTTGACGCGGCTTTGGAGGAAGTCGACGCGCAAGGTTGCGTCGTCAAACTGAACGTCTTTTTGCGCGAAATAGGCGACAAACAGCTTGTTCGTTCGATTATGCGCAAAGTTTGGGAAGGCTCGCTTCTGCCAGCGACGACCTTTATTCCGCAAAAGCCTTGCGACGATTCCGTCGCGGTCGTCTTGGAGGCGACGGCGATCAATTCTTCCGCCGATTCCGAGAACTCGATTCCCGTTAGTTTATACGACTGCGGCGAACGCGCGTCGATCGCCGAATACGCGGGTGCGGAATTCGGATTCTTTGGCGGGTTCAATCCGAGCGCGGAGCCTTGCGGGTCTTACGAGCGTTCCTTTGACGCGTTCCAACAAATGCGCGCCGAAGTGGAAGCGAACGGCTTTCTCTTCCCGCAAGTGTTTCGCACGTGGCTCTACCAAGGTCATATCGTTCTTGAAGAAGGCGAAACGCAACGCTATAAAGAACTGAACCGCGCGCGTTCCGATTTCTTCTACGGAACGCGTTTCATCGAGCGTTATCTGCCGAAAAACGTTCCGCTCGGCGCGATCTATCCCGCAAGCACGGGCATTGGCGCCGACGACGTCGACGTCTCGATGAGTTGTCAAGCGCTCAAAACCGAACGCGAAGACGTCGTAATCGTGCCGATCGAGAATCCCAATCAGACGCCCGCGTTCGATTACGCCGAGTTTTATAGTCCCAAGAGTCCGAAGTTTTCGCGCGCGGTCGCCGTCAAATTCAACGAACGTTGCGCCGTCTACGTCTCCGGCACCGCGAGTATCGTCGACCAAAAAACGGTCTTTATCGGCGATCCCGCCGGTCAAGCGAACCAAACGTTGGACAATATCGCCGCGCTTATCGGAGGCGCCAACTTGAAAAAATACGGAGTCGACGGCTTCGACGCGACGTTAAACGATCTTGCCGTCGCGCGAGTTTACGTCAAAAAACGCGAGCATTTCGACGTTATTCGCGAAGTATGCGAAAAGCGCCTGCAAGGCGTCCCCGTCGTTTTCACCTACGCCGACGTCTGTCGCGACGATTTGCTTGTCGAAATCGAAGGAATCGCTTCTTGCGAAATTCTATAATCCGTATGACGAAGAGGAGCCGACAAGCGCGGCGGCTCCTCGTTTTGCGTCGTTGATCCCGTCAAATTAAGCTAGTATTAACGGTCAAGTTGCAATGAAATTTCAAGACCCGAAAATCGAAGCGTTTTATCAAAAAATAACCTCCGTTATTCCTAAAGATCGGCTCTTTACCGACGCGCTAAAAACGCTCGCATGGGGTACGGACGCCAGTTTTTATCGACAAATTCCTCAAATCGTCGTCTTTCCTAAAGACGAGTCGGAAGCGGCGCGGCTTCTCAAAGAAGCGAACGCGTCCGGCGTTCCAATCACGTTCCGCGCCAGCGGCACAAGTCTTTCGGGTCAGTCGTCCACTAAGTCGGTCTTAATGGTCGCCGGGCTGAATTGGAACGGTTATAAAGTCTTGGAAAACGGCGCGAAAATCGCGTTGCAGCCGGGCGTCTTAGGAGGACGCGTCAATCAGATTCTTGCGAAATACGGACGCAAATTTCCGCCCGACCCGGCTTCGATCAACGCCGCCCGCGTCGGAGGCATTGTCGCGAATAACGCGTCGGGTATGAATTGCGGCACGCACGCCAACAGCGAGCGCGTAATGGCTTCGGCGCGTATGATTTTCGCCGACGGAACGATCCTCGACGTCGGAGACGAAAATTCTCGTAAAGAATTTGCCGCAAAAAAGCCGGAGTTCTTAAAACGACTCGTCGAAATTCGCGATTCCGTCCGCGCCGACGCCGAACTTGCAAGTTTAATCGAGCGAAAATATCGCATTAAAAACGTAACAGGCTTGAATTTACGTCCGTTAATCGCTTACGACGATCCGTTTGAAATTATTTCGCGCCTACTCGTCGGCTCCGAAGGAACGCTGGCGTTTTTGTCGGAAGCGACTATGACGACGGAAAAAATACCCGCAAGATGCGCGAGTACGATGATTTACGCCGATTCGCTCTTCGACGCGTGCCGCGCCGTGCAAATCCTTAAGAAAACGCCCGTCGTCAGCGCGGAAATTCTCGACCGCAAAGCGTTGCGTTCCGTCGAAAACTCGCCGAGCGTGCCCGATTTCATCAAGGATTTAGGCGCCGACGCCTCTTCCGTCCTTTTGGAAACGAAAGCCGACGCGCCGGAAGATTTAGCGCGACAAATCGCCGAAATCAAAGCCGCTCTTGAAGGGTTCCCGTTGCTCTATCCCGTCGAATTTACCGAAGACCCGAAAGTATACGGCGCGTGGTGGGCGATGCGTTCGGGCGTCTTCCCGACGGTCGGCGGCGAGCGCGAGTCCGGCACGACCGCGTTGATCGAAGACGTCGCTTTTCCGCTCGACGTTCTGCCCGAGGCGACCGTCGAACTTCAAAAAATTATCGACAAATACGGTTATAAAGACGGCGTAATCTACGGACACGCGCTTGAAGGCAACTTCCATTTCGTCTTAAATCAACGTTTCGACTCCCAAGCGGAGATCGATCGTTACAAGAATTTGATGCTCGAAGTCGTCGAACTTGTCGTCGAGAAATACGACGGCTCGCTCAAAGCGGAACACGGCACGGGACGCAATATGGCGCCCTTCGTCGAACGAGAATGGGGCGCCAAAGCCTACGCGACGATGAAGGCGCTCAAGAAACTCTTCGATCCGAACAACGTTCTCAATCCGGGCGTTATTTTCAACGACGATCCCGAATGCTATGTCAAAGATTTCAAGCCGTTGCCCGAAACGAATCCGCTTGTCGACAAGTGCATCGAATGCGGTTTCTGCGAGCCAAATTGCCTCACTTGCGGCTTTTCGCTGTCTTCGCGTCAACGCGTCGTCGTTCGTCGCGAAATATCGCGACTTGAACGCGACGGCTCCGATCCTGCGCGATTAGACGAACTCAAACGCGCGTATCGCGTCCCCGGCGAAGCGACTTGCGCGGGCGACGGACTCTGTTCGACTTCCTGTCCGATGGGAATCAACGTCGGCGAGTTGACGCACGTTTTGCGCGCCGAAAACGCGCCCGTCGGAAGTCGCGCTTGGAAATTGGGCGATTTGTCCGCGAGGAAACTATCGACGATCAAATCCGGCTTGCGTCCCGTCTTGGGATTGGCGCGTTTCGGACGCGTCGTCCTTGGCAAGGGCGGAACGGTCGCCGTCGGGCGTCTGCTTCATAAATTCGGATTCCCGCTCTGGACGCCTTCTTTGCCTAAGCCGTTTAAAATCAAGGCGTCGCGACTTCAGAACGCCGAATTTGTTACGACGAAGACAAGCGCCCCGACGTCAAAGAAAATTGACAAAGTCGTCTATTTCCCAAGTTGCATCAATCAAACGATGGGCGGCTCCGAGCAAGAGCAGCCCCTTGTCGAAACGACCGTCGGGCTCCTCGAAAAAGCGGGCTATACGGCGGTCTTCCCGCCGGGCTACGAAAACCTTTGTTGCGGCACGATTTGGGAAAGCAAGGGAATGCCGGAAATCGCGGATCGAAAGACGCAAGAGCTGGAAGAAGCGCTTTGGATCGCTTCCAACGAAGGCGAATATCCCGTGCTGTGCGATCAGTCCCCTTGTTTGTATCGAATGAAGGAAAAAATCAAGCGTCTGAAGTTGTACGAACCCGTCGAGTTTATCGAAAAATTCCTCGTCGACAGGCTGGATTTCCACCCAATAGACGAACCGATCGCCGTTCACGCGACTTGCACGACCCGAAAAATGAAACTGACGGAACTTCTCGTTCAACTCGCAAAACGTTGCTCGACAAAGGTTACGTTGCCCGAAGAAGTCGGCTGTTGCGGTTTTGCGGGGGACAAAGGTTTCACGCGTCCCGAGGTCAACGCCTTCGCGTTACGAAAACTTGAGCCGCAAATTAAAGAACTTGGAATCGTCGCGGGTTATTCGACGAGCCGAACGTGCGAAGTCGGACTCTCGACAAACGGCGGCGTTCCTTATATGTCGATCGTCTACTTGGTCGACCGTTGCACGACGCCTAAAAAATGAGGCGAATAAAGACGCTCGACGCGTACATGTCGGGCGTCTTTTCGTGTTTTTTTTCTAATATCGCAATCATTTTTATTAGGAGACGTTATGATTAAAAAATACCTTAACGCGTTCCTAGCGTCGGCGTTCTGCGCGTCGCTAGTTCTGGCTTCCTTCTCGTCCTTCGCCTGCGCGCAAAGCGGAACGAGGACGCCCCAATACGTCGAAACGGGCGAAAAAGTCTTCGATTTCGGTTCCGAGCCGATTCGTTACATTGAAAACGACCGCGTAAAAGTCGGGTTCGACCTTTCTATCGGCGGCGCCGTCGTCTATTTGGAAGACAAAGCGAATAAGTCCGGGAATATGATCAACAGTTTCGACTGGGGGCGTCAAATTCAGCTGTCGTATTATTCCGGTCCGCGTCCTTTTATCGGACCAAACGGCGAAAAACCCTCCCCAAGCTGGGCGGGGCTCGGCTGGAACCCGATTCAGTCGGGCGACTGCGGCGGATACGGCTCGCGCGTCCTCGAATTTGAAGCGTCGGGCGACAAAGCGTTCGTTAAAACGCATCCGATGCTCTGGCCTCATAGCGGCGTGCCCGCCGAATGCGTCTTCGAATGCCGTTATCAGTTGACAAACAACGGGTTCCAACTTGACGCGACGATCATTAATAATCGTTCCGACAAGAAAGATTACGGCGGCAATAGTCAAGAGACGCCCGCGCTCTACACGAACGCGCCTTGGTACAAATTAGTCTCCTATCTTGGCGACAAACCCTATGAAAACGAACCGCCGACCGTCGTCGTCGACAAAGGGGACGGCAAAGGCTGGCCTTGGGTCAATTATTACGCGCCCGAATGTTGGAGCGCGCTCGTCGACGACGACAATTTCGGCGTCGGCGTCTATCAGCCCTTCTCGACGCATACGACCGCCGGTTTTCACGGAGGCGACGCCGCGAAAGGTCAACCTCTTGGAACCAAATCCGGACCGACCGGTTACATCGCGCCGCTGGAAACCACGATTCTCGACTGGAACATTAAGCGAACTTATCGCGCGACGTTTATCGTCGGCTCGCTCGAAGAAATTCGCAAGACGGTCTACGAACTTGCGAAGGATAATTATCAAGAGACGCCCGAATGGGTCTTCGCGTCGGATCGACGCAACTGGGTCTACAACAACGCGACCGACGAAGGGTTCCCGATCAAGGACGCGTTGCGGATTAATTTGAATCCGCGCGATCCCGCCGTCGCGCGTTCGCCCCAAATCTTTTGGAAAGCGGAAAACGCCCAAAAGCTCGAAATCGCGCTCGAATTGAAGAGCGACGATCCAAACGCGCCGATCGACGACGAATTAGAAATTAGCCTCTCGCCCGTCGCGCCCTCCGATACGATCGACTATCTAGGCTGGTCCGAAGGAGCCAAGAGCGTCCAAAAAGACCGCGCGGAAAAGGCGAAAAAATACCCCGGTCGTTCGAATTTGACCGTCAAAGCGCCCGTCAAATTCGACGGAACCGCGCGCGTCGTAAGCGTCGACTTGTCGCAAGTAAAAGGCTACGAAGGCGCCTTCAAACGACTGGAAATTATCTTCCCCATTCGCGCGGGCAAGGCGATAGTCAGCCGCGTCGGATTCGTCAAATAACGGAGTCGCCAAACGTCGCGACGATCGACCGTTTAAATAGAAAGGAACGATTATGCTAAAAACGCTTCGTTATGCGTCGTCTGTTTGCGTCCTTGCCTTCGGCTTGGTCGTCGCGACAAACGCCTTCGCGCAAGACTCCGGGGACGTCCTGTTTCAAATAGGCGCGCCCGACGCGCGAAGCGCCGAATTTGAGCCGGGGCTCGGCGACTGGGAAAAATTACGCGAAGAACGCGGCGAAACCGTTCTCAAATACGTCGTTGGAAAAAACGTCGCCTCCGACTGGTCCCCAATGCATCTCAGCACGCGCGAATTTCACGCGAAGGGCTTGAGATTCGCGTTCGAGGTCGAATTCGAATCGCCGCGCGACTACGACGACGCGCCCCTTTATTTAGTCGTCGGGGTGGTTTTTACGCATTTGACGGAACAGTCGTTAATCTGCGTCTCGACCAACGGCGTCGAATCGGAAAAAATCCGCGTTCCGCTTGTCTGCCGCGAAGGGCAAAAAGAAAATTGGTTCGATTCGCTTCAAGAGGTCGGGCAATTTGGAAACGTTATAATCAAAATACCGCAAGGCGCCGTGCAAAAGGGCGTCAATTCGCTCAAAATCGTCCTTGAAGACGGAAGCTGGCTCTTTTACGACTACGTCGCTTTGCGCGAGAAGCCGGAACCGCTCGAGCCGCTGAATCTCCTCGCGGAAATGAAAAAAGACGCCCTAAAAGACGTCGATAAAATCGTTTTCGCGATAAGAAAGCCGAGTACGGATCCGCACTGGTACGCCAATTTCGGATATTATCCGACCTTTGAAGTCGACGACCGTCCGTTCCCTCCGCACGGCGGCGGCGAACTGCGCGTCTTCGACGTCAATTCCGGCGCCGTCCAAACGTTGTTCAAAGACGACGAGGGCTCGATTCGCGATCCCGCCGTCAGTTACGACGGAAAAAAAATCTTGTTCTCCTACCTAAAAAAAGGAACGGAACATTACAACTTGTACGAAATTGACGTCGACGGCGCCAATCTTCGCCAAATTACCTCGGGCGACTACGACGATATTGAGCCGCAATATTTGCCCGACGGAGATTTCGTCTTCTGTTCGACGCGCGCCAAGCGTTTCGTGCAGTGTTGGCTGACTTCCGTCGCGACGATCTTTCGTTGCAAGCCCGACGGAAGCGATATTCGCCCGCTCTCTTTCAATATCGAGCAAGACAACACGCCCGCCGTATTGCCCAACGGGCAAATAATGTACACGCGCTGGGAATACGTCGACCGTTCGCAAGTCGACTATCATCATTTGTGGGTTATGAACGCCGACGGAACGCGCCAGTCGGTTCTCTATGGCAACAAAACGCCAAGCACGGTTTATATCGACGCTCAGCCGATACCCGAAAGCGATAAAATCGTCGCTATCGCCTCTCCGGGGCACGGACTAACCGACCATCGCGGCGCGATTTGCGTTATTAATCCGAAACTTGGTCCCGACGATCCCGACGCGCTGGAATTTGTCAAAAAGGGCTACGCGTATTACGATCCGCTGGCGTTTTCCGAAGACGCGTTTATGGCGTCGAGTCGAAGCGCGTTGCTTCTGATCTCTCGCGACGGGTACGATCAAACGATCTATTCCCTTCCCCAAGCGGAAAAAGACGCCGGTTTTCAAATTTTTGAACCGCGCCAAATAAAAGCGCGCGTGCCGGAACCGCAAATCGCCAAACTGGAAGACTCCGCAAAAACGACCGGCACGCTCGTTCTCTCCGATATTTACGCCGGCCGACGTATGAAAGACGTCCCGCGAGGAACCGTCAAAGAACTCCTCGTTCTTGAAACGCTTCCCGAGCCGATTCATTATTCGGGCGGTATGGATCAAATTTCGCTCAACGGAACCTTTACGCTGGAACGCATCGTCGGAACCGTGCCCGTTACGCCCGAAGGCGCCGCCGCTATGGAACTGCCCGCCGGACGAAGCTATTTGTTCGTCGCAATGGACGAGCAAGGACGCGCCGTCAAAAGAATGCACAGTTTCACGTCCGTAATGGCGGGCGAAACGACCTCCTGTATCGGCTGTCACGAAACGCGAGTCGAAACGCCGGGCGTCGATTTTCAAAAACACGTCTTCGAAGTCGCGGGCAAGCCGATCGCGCCCAAGCCCGTCGAGGCGGTTCCCGACGTCTACGACTTTCCGCGCGATATTCAGCCGTTGCTTGACAAACATTGTTTAAAATGTCATAACGACGAACGAACGGACGGAGAACTCGATCTGTCGTCGGACTGGGGACCAATGTTCAGTTTTAGTTATTACAATTTAGGAATTAAACAAATCTTTGGCGACAACCATAATCGCGCCGTCAGCGATTTCGAGCCTTACGTCATAGGAAGCCAAGCGAGTCGTTTATATAAAATGATTTGCGACGGTCATCAGGGCGTCGAATTTAGCGACGCCGAGCTGAAAACGTTGCGTTACTGGCTCGAAGTCGGCGCGCCTTACGCCGGAACTTACGCCGCGAACGGCTCAGGGCTGATCGGCTGGTACTATATGAACAAGAACACGCGAAACGACCAAGAATGGCGCGAAACGAAATCAATGGAAGAAGCGATTATTCGACGTTGCGAAACGTGCCATAAGCCCGACGATCCGAATACGGTTCTACCCCGGTGTTGTTCGCACGACGTCAGTCGCGGAAAAAGGCATCAATTCTTCAATTTGTCGCGCCCGGAACGTTCTAAAATCTTGCGCGCCCCGTTGGCGAAAGAATCGGGCGGCTTAGGAAAATGCCAAGAAACCGACGCGAAAGGAACGACTAAGCCCGTCTTTGAAAACGTCGACGACAAAGACTATCAAACGATTCTAGCCGGCGTCGTTCGAGGACGCGATTATATTCTCAACGAGAGTAATCGATTCTCAACAGAGCCGTTCGTTCCGAATCCGGCTTACGTGAAAGCGATGATTCGGTACGGAATTTTGCCCAAAGATTTCGATCTGAAAACGCCGATCGACGCCTATGAAACGGATCGCGCGTATTGGAAATCGTTCGATTTAAAGCCGCGAAAATAACGCTTTTATAAATCCGTCCGCAAAATCCGTAATCAAAACGTTCGAATTACTGCGGACGGTCGCAATCAAACGACTTCGTCGCTTGCGTAGGGAGCCCCGTTAGGGGTAGTTAATGCCGTTGGATAGTCTCTGCGTTTTCAATGATCGTCGAAAACGCAGAAACTCCAAAATTTCTTAACAGAACAGTATTTACAATGACGCCGCAACAAACAAACAAACAAACAAACAAACAAACAAAGCGCCTCGTAGTTCGAATATTGAACTCTTTCGTATCGTCGCAATGTTGTTAATCGTAATGCACCACTACGTCGTGAATTCCGGCTTAACGGAGCCCGACGGAGTGATATACGCAAATCCTAATCCGTTGTGTTGGCGTTCGTTATTTTTGTTAGTCTGCGGCGCTTGGGGCAAAATTGGAATCGACTGTTTCGTTTTCATCACGGGCTACTATATGTGTCGTTCTGAAATAACGGCGCGAAAATTTATGAAATTAGTCGGAGCTTGGTTGTTTTATCGCTGGATATTTTATCTGATTTTCCTTTGTTCCAATTACAAACCTTTTGAACTCAAAACGTTTGTTAAAACGTTGATTCCAATCACAGATATTTCAACTGGTTTTGTTTCCTGTTTTGTCGTCTTCTTTTT
>JAZRWW010000181.1:0-1371 GCA_045599865.1 Thermoguttaceae bacterium | reverse complement strand
CCGTCGACGATATTTTGCCGGTATTGATCTCAAGCGCGCCGTCGTCGTTCGTCCGATTCGTCCAGCTTTGGACGAGTTCGGGCGCGTCGGTGTGAAGGATAAGCGCGGTTTGCGCGCTTTTTTTGACGGCTTCGATTTCATAACGGCGAATCAGTTTTAACTCGCGTATCAATCCGAGCGCCGCTTGAATCTCCGGGACTCCGCGTCGTTGCTGGGGCAGGATACGTTCGAAAACGTGGATTATTTCTCCGGCTGGTATGAGTTCGTATTCAAACGCGGTTGCAAGAAGCGGGTTGAGTCGTTCTTTGCGTACATAATACGCGATCGGTTCGGCGGCGTCGTCGTCGCGATCATATAAAACGCCGTCCTCTACTAACGGATTGGATATTACTCCGGGCGGGTCGGCTATTCGGTCTGGTCTGATAAACGCGTATTTGAAGCCGTCGACCGTCTGACGCGATGGAACTTTGCGAATAAAGGCTTCGCCATAATACAGAAGTTCCGACAAAAGTAACCGACAATCTGACAACAAATCGAGCGCGTCCGAAAATCGCTTGAATTGACGCTCGAGATATTGCGCCTTTTTCGCGACGTCTTCGATTTTCGGCTCGCCGTAACCGACGAAAGGTCCGGAAATTTTCAACGCCGCGCCAGTCCCCAACGTCAACGCGGCTATTTTCCGACAAGCGCCGAAAAAATTAGGGTCGTTTAAAAATTCGTGGTCGCCCCTTGCTTGCGCCGTTTCGCGCGTCGTTTGATCGAACGTTTCGCTTGCGGGCTCGTTGATCGCGTCCGCGTAATATTCGAGCGTTCGCTCGTTTGACGCCGTTGAATCGAGCGCCGCCCTCGCGGAAAAAGAACCGACAAACCGCGTTTTTCGGGCGGCGCTCGTTTCGTTTGGTCGCGTCGTTTTGACGCGCGTTTTTCGGCGTTTATTTGTCATTGGTTAGTGTCGTCGCTGGTTTCTGTCTCGGAAGTTCCCGTATAAAAACGGGTTGAAATTTGCGCGGCGTTTGTCGCGTTCCAATTCCCATTTTTTTCTTTCCGCGTCGTCTGGATCGCGCAACGAAATAGAAACGCCCGCGCTCGAGACGGATTGAACGTCTTCGGGCTTTAATGAATTTAGGAACGCTTGCGCGTCGTTCGTTTGCATTTTGCCTCCTTATTACCAAGCCGACTCAACCCATTTTATATTGCGCGGCTTGGGTTTTCCGACTCCGGCTTCGACGCCGATATAATGCGCTAAGGCGCGCGCGCCCGTGTCTGTGTCTAGGAACTCGTTGTCGCTCACGCGCGGCTTCTTCATCTCCCAAATTTTATAGAGCTGTCCCGACAGGTTGCGCTCTTTAACGGATTCTTCAGAACATTGAT
>JAZRWW010000180.1:0-3082 GCA_045599865.1 Thermoguttaceae bacterium | reverse complement strand
AGTTCTTCCGCAGAAGTCGAGTCGGGGAAGCGAAACGCCTTCAACCAGTCGATTAGGTGCGGATCGCGCATATTGGGCGCCAACGGCTCGCCGACTTGGGGAATTCGCACAAAGTGGATCGTCAAGCAATCGCTGAAAACGACGCGATTTTCGATCGACATTAATTTGATCGTTTCAAATTGCGTCTCTTTCAGTTTTTTCTCCAAGTCGGGCGTCAGATTTTTAATTTTTTTGCAGTCCAATTCCGACCAAATCGGAAAATCGACAAACACAATTCCTACGACCTTGCGCAACATATCGTAAGTTTCGCCTTTTGCCAACTGCCCCGCCGCTAGCTTTTCAAGATAATAAACGATACGCTCGCGAAAATTCTCGTGATTGCAGGTTTGTAATTCGACGTCGTATTGATTTCCTGATTCGTCTTCGACGGCGACGTCTAATATCGCGTCTTTAACGCCGTAAGGCACGCCAAAAGAAAAAGGATTCTTAATTTTGATCGAGTCGACAAGCGGCTCGTCGGCGTTGCGAAAGACGCCGTTGATCATTCCGCGCAAAAACGGAATCGACTCGACGCGCCCAAACGCAATGCGAAAAACCCAGTCTTGACGAAAATTGATTCCTAATTGAACAAGTTGGCTAAAATACTCGCGCAAAAGTTCCAATTCTTTTTCTTCGTCGGCGCGTCCCTTGGAATCGTCGTCGTCTTTCTTCATAAAATCCCCTCATTTCTTGCGATCATTTGCAGAAAGCTATGCAAAACCAACGAGCGAATGCCGTCGGTCGGCGAAACGGCGCAAATGCGGCGTTTTTATATTTTAAAAAAAGGCAAGCGACTGCGGAAAGTTACACAAAGCTTCAACCGACGCGTTAATTTCAAAATAACCGCCGCGATTCAAAACGCAAACCTTGCTCAGAATATTGAACGTGCGATTACTCTTCGCTTTTCAGGTTTCCAACAAAATCCAAGTTTCCAACAAAAAAAGGGCGCCTCCCTTTCGCATAACCGCTACTAAGGTTTCGCCCTTGTTAGGATTTGTCGCCGCTAGAAATAATCGAACGACGAACAGGAAAAAAATCTGTTCGACGACCTTCTTCTTCGAACGCTACGGTTCCGTAAGACCGACGGGCTAAAGGCGACGCGCAAGCCGTTATTCGCGTTCCGCTTCGTCGGAACGTCGTCGTTGCGGTAGGCGCAACGACAGTTCGCCGGGTTGTTGTTCCAACTCCCCCCGCGCAATACGCGAAAAGACCCTACGATTTTTTTCCTCGTCTTCCATAACGCGAAGACGAAACGCTTTGGACTCGAAACGAGACGCAAACGCAAAGAGCGCCTGCAAACGTTCCGCCGCTTTACTTTCGGATAATTTTCCGTCGCTCAGCTCGCCCATAATCTCGACGTATTTGCGCCGAAATCTCAAACGCGCTCGACTCGAAAGACGAACGCCGTCGGGAAAAACTCGCGTTCCTAAAAACGCAAGTCCCTGTGAAGACGAGTTTATCGCGCTTTCCTTAAAAGTCAAGAGGAGCCTGTCGCGCGCAAACTGAATTATTTCGTTTCTCCGGCGTTTTAATTCGTTTTTATCGTCGCTCCACAAGACGAAATCGTCCATATAACGCGCGTACCCCTTTGATTTCAAGCGTTCCTTGATAAAACGATCAAGGGGCGTCAGGTAGTCGTTTGCAAAATATTGACTAAACAAACTGCCGATCGGAATTCCCTTGTTCGGCTCCGTTTCAAAGGAATCGACGGCGGAAAAAAAAGCGCGAATAAGCAAGTCGTCTTTGAAGCGAGAGGCGAGACGACTCTTTAACGCGGAATGGTCGATCGAAGCAAAATACCGGCGAACGTCCATTTTGAGATAATAACGAAAACGACGAGAATAAGACAAGGCAAGATCGACGGCGCGAGTTTGTCCCTTTCCTAAACGACAAGAAAAACTTTGATCGATTTGCGCGTTTTCAAAGACGCGCGAGCAAAGCGCGATTATCGCGTGTTGCGCGACGCGATCTCGAAAAGGTGGAACGGAAATTACGCGTTCCTTAGGGTCGAATATCACAAATTGCGAATAATTCCCCCAACGATAACGACCGACGGCAAGTTCCGCTCCGATCTTCGTCAAATTCCCTTTCAAATCCTCCGAAAAGTTTAAAACGTCATAACGTTCGCGTTTTCCGCGAATCGCGCGGCGCCAAGCCAAGAGAAGATTGTCAAACGCGACAATGCGCGGAATAAGATCGCCGACGCGTTTCATTCGACCGCATACAAAGAAGCGTCGGAAGCCGATCCGTCGTCGCTCTTAGACTCGTCAAAGGGCGTCTCTTGCGTCAAACTTGGAATTTCCGCGCTCATTATCGCTAAATATTGCAAACCGTAATCGTTGATTTTGGCCTCGCCAAATCCTTTAATTTGTTTCAAGTCGGCTTTGGACGCGCAACGCAAACGAACGATCTGTTGCAAATCGAAATTTGTGCCGCCGTTGTAAGGGGGAACGCCTTTTTCGTTCGTAATCGCGCGTCGACGCTCGCAAAGAAGACGATAGACGCGTTCCTCGTCGGAATTCAATTTAATCGTCTTGACGTCGCGAGACCAAGGCTTTTTGTCGTACTGTTTTTTCACGGCGTGAGAAAATTCGTTCGATTCGCCCGCATACTCGAAGAGGAGAAGTATTTTAACGTCGTCGTTTGTTACGACGACCTTGCGTTCGCAAGATAGAATCTCGTGCGTCGCTATAAAGCAATTCGCTTCCTCTTCGCCCGACGAACAAGATGCGGAATACAAAAAACTACGATAAAATCTCTTTATTGGCATTAAAACGAGTCCGTTTATTATTAATATTTATTATAATCTCTACAATCCATACAACCATTAAATTTCAGTCGGGGGGAAATAAATTTCCCCCCGACTTCCCCCCTTTTTTTATTTTTTTTCTACTGCTTCGCGTCGCCGTCTTGCGTTTTTTGCCCTTAGGCGCCTTGAGGGCGCTGGAGGGCAAAAAGCGCAAAACGGCTCTTTTTATATTATTTCATTGAGAAGAAGGTTTTTATTCTTTTGTCAAACTAAAGGCGACGCGCAAGCCGTTAT
>JAZRWW010000179.1:0-54276 GCA_045599865.1 Thermoguttaceae bacterium | reverse complement strand
CATTCCGCCGGGATTCATTCCCATACCGCCGGTCATATCCATTCCGCCGGTTTGATTCATTCCCATACCGCCGGTCATATCCATTCCGCCGGTTTGATTCATTCCCATACCGCCGGTCATATCCATTCCGCCGGTTTGGTTGTTCATCCCGCCAAATTGGTTGTTCATATTCATTCCGTTATTCGCCGCATTTTGCGCGCGTTGCAATCCGGAAGTATCTTCTGGATCCCAGTTGATAATATCGTCGCCTTCGCCGTTGTTATTTTCCCCATCGGGACCGCAAGACCAAATCGCAGGCTTGGTGCCGGATCCCTTAGTCGTAGGATATTCGTAAAGGATCGGATTGTTCCAAGGATCTATCAAATCTTTTTCTTTGATAAACGGTTCGACAATCTTAGGACGTTTGTAAACTTTTGCGTTGCCGCCCATCTGCATCTGATTGTTTCCGACCATATTTCCTGACATATTGCCGGGATTCATTCCCATCATATCCATTCCGCCGGTTTGATTCATTCCCATACCGCCGGGGTTCATTCCCATACCGCCGGTTTGATTATTCATACCCATGCCGCCGGTCTGATTAACGCCCATATTCTGCGTAACGCCAGCGTTAGGATCAGGATTATCCATATCGGCAAGAATATAAAGTCCTTCTCGCTGTTCGGGATAACGCCCAAATTCCATCTTGAATTGAGCGACGGCGCTTTCAAGAGTGTCGGTAATTTGAATCGTAGCGGCTCGCATAAGCGCGCGCTTGTACGAACCCCAAATCGTCGTTCCCAAAATGCCGATGATAACGATCAAGATCGCCAAAACAATCAGCAACTCCAGAAGGGTAAAACCATTATTTTTAACGGACGAACCAGCGACGCGTTTCATAACGAACGTCTCCTAAACTAGTCTATCATTTATCAAAGGGGGGAATGGCAAGCGCCGTTGTTCGCGCTTTCATAGGCAAAACGAAACGAGAACGCTTCGCAAAGAACGCTCGTTTCTAGTCTCGATCACACAACAGGATGGAATCGCAGAAAAACAGAGCGCCTCTCGTTGCGATTATAACACTTTTTCCAACAAAAGGAAAGAGCGCTTAACACGCTTTTCGAAAAAAACAAAGAGGCATAAATAAAAAGACGCCAAAACAAGGAAAATTGAACGCGATTCTAAAAAGTCGACTTACTTTGACGAACCGCCTAAAACGTCCGTCGTCTTAGAACGTTGAATATCCCAGCTACGAGGACGCGTATTAAAAGAACGAGGTCCGACTTCCGCGTCGACAAAGGGATCGCCGCCGTCGGGAAAACTTGCGCTACGCGCGGCTTTTTCAGCCTTAGAAGGGGGTTCGAGCGTGGGAAACCAAAAACGTTCGTTTTTAGGATTCTCATTTAACGATTTACACCCGCAAAGCGCCGTCCCTAAAAGGACGAACGTTATCAATCTCATACGCATATTGCCAACCTATCGAGACGAACGAGCAATAAATTTCTTCAACCGTCTCCGCAAAAAATTTGATTCTCCGCGCGTTGCGTTCCAAAACGCTTTATAAAGAAGAAAACAATTCGTCGATTCTAGCAATTATTCAAGTCCCCTTCAAGTCTAAAAGATAAAAGAAAAATAGAACAATAGAAATAACAAGGAAATAACGGGGAAACCTCGCATCGTACAAGAAACAAAATCGTACAAGAAACAAAAAAACCCCGGACGCATATGCGCCCGAGGTTATGCGGGTGAGAGGACTCGAACCTCCACGGGATTAACTCCCATCAGGCCCTCAACCTGACGCGTCTGCCAATTCCGCCACACCCGCGTTTACGCAAGACAAGCGACCAAACAAATTCAATCGCTTTCCGTCAAACGACAGAAGTATTCTATCAAACAAAAGAACATTGGCAAGTAGTCTTTTTTAAATTTTTCATATTTTTCAAAAAAACCTCTCTTTCAACACAAAACGCTTGACTTCTAATTAAACGTCGAACACAATATTGTTATACGATCATAGACGCATACGGTTCGTTTCTGAATTGAACGTCCTTCCTTTTGGACTCGACGCGTTCAAACAGAAACTTTTTATTGAAATTAGCAAGTCGCGTTTTTAACGGCTTTAGAGAACGCGACGTCAGTTTTTTCAGCAATGCAAAGAGGCGATCATATGAAACTTCGCGTCGGTTGGATTGGAACGGGCGTAATCGGCGGTTCTTGCGCTCGAAGATTACTTGAAGCCGGGTATCCGCTCGCGCTTACCACGCGTACCCGCGCTAAAGCGGAATCGTTGTTGAAAGACGGCGCTTTGTGGAAAGATTCGGCGTTTGAAGTCGCTCAAATTTCGGACGTTGTGTTTTCAACGGTGGGCTATCCTTCCGACGTTCGCGAAATATTCTTTGGAGAAAAAGGCGTTTTATCAGCTTGGAAGCGTCCTGAAATTTCCACAGATGATCCGCGACGCGTTTACGTCGATATGACGACAGGTTCCCCGGAACTTGCGGCGCAAATAGCCGACGCTGCGATTCAAGCAAATTTTGACGCTCTCGACGCGCCCGTTTCGGGCGGCGATATTGGCGCAAAATCGGGAACGCTTTCAATTATGATCGGAGGCGATTCCGAAGTCGCTCAACGACTGAATCCTTTGTTTTCTATTTTAGGAACAAACGTTCGATTTGCCGGCGCGCCCGGTTCTGGTCAACGGGTTAAAATGGCAAATCAGATTCTCATAGCGGGCAATATGATCGGCGTATGCGAAGCGTTGTTATACGCCTATAAAGCCGGACTCGATATGGAAAACGTTTTGGAATCCGTTTCTAAGGGCGCGGCCGGTAGTTGGTCGCTTTCTAATTTGGCGCCGCGAATTTTAAAGGGAGACTTTGCGCCTGGGTTCTATGTGGAACATTTTGTCAAGGATATGGGAATCGCCTTGGAAGACGCGCAAAAAATGAAATTATCGTTGCCAGGTCTTGCGTTGGTTAAACAACTCTACCTCGCGCTAATCGCGCAAGGAGGCGCGCGTAAAGGAACGCAAGCGTTGATTCAAGCTTTGGCTAATCTTTCAAACGTCGATGCTTTTCACGACGTCTGAACCCCTTTTGTCTCTCGCAAATAAGGATCCGTATTATGGACAACAAACAACAATACTCCGACGCGACGCTTTGGAACGTTCCCAACGTCTTGACGATGGCGCGAATAGTCTTGGCGATTATCCTCTTCGCCATATTCCCGTTCAAGTTGTATGGCGCTTGTCTCGTACTTTTTATCGTCGCCGCGCTTACCGACTTTGTAGACGGGTGGTGGGCTCGAAAATTTAATCAAAAAACGCAATTTGGAAGGATTATGGATCCTTTTGCCGACAAGGCGTTAGTTTGCGGAACTTTCATTTACTTCGCCGCCGTTCCTGAACTTCACAACCTGTTTGGCGACGCTTGTTCAAACTGCGCTTGTCCTTTAAGCAAAATTCCTTACGGACTGGCGACTTGGATGGTCGTCGCTATTATTATGCGCGAAATGTTCGTCACAATGTTGCGTTCAATGGTCGAATCTAGCGGGGGCGATTTTTCCGCCAAATGGATCGGCAAATGGAAGACGACTTTGCAATGCGTCGATTTACCGCTAGGTTTTCTCATTTTGATTTTGCCCCAACATAACGTCGTCGTCCCTTGTTGGCTAAAAATAGCCTTCCTAGTCTGCCTCTACGTCGTCGTCTATTTGACGTTGTACTCCGGATGGATTTATATCAAGGCGGCAATCAATATGAATAAAAAATAGCGTAAATGAACGCGCAACCGTTGAATCAACAAAAACGACCTTTTGTTGAATCTAATTGTGACGCGCGTCTATACAAATTCTAAAAGACAAAATTTCTCCCGTTGGGTATTGCGTATTCTTGCGGATAAAAAATTAATTTAGCGTTCCACGCAATCAAAAATTCGTAACAATACCCAACGTCGGAGATTCCCTTTTACGATTAAGCCGTCGACAATAATGGAATATTCTTCTTCGTTAGTATGGCAATTTACCTTACTTTTCGCAATATGCGTCGCCGTCGTTTGTTTTTCTGGAAACAATTCTCTTAAATATCTAATTCATTGCAAAAAAAACGTCTTCAGATCAAACGTTCCGTGGGGCGTCGACGTCGCCGTAATTCTATTCTTACTTTACGTCGTTCTCTTGCCGACAATTTCCCTGAAAATTACAAGTCTTACCGTTCCTAGTTTAAATTTAGACGCCGTTTCAACGTCGCAATCCGATCAAGACGTTGAGATTTCGAACAGTATTTTAGAGACGTCAAAAGACGATTCAAACGTCTCAGCGCAGGTTGAGACAAAAAACAAGAATCGTTCTGTTGCCACGCAACATCCTATGGCAAGACTTTTAATTCGTTCTTACGGCTCGTCTCGTTTTCCTCTTGCGACGTTTTGTTTTTTTCTTGCCGTCGTTTGCGTCGCTCCTTTAACGGAAGAATTTATTTTTCGAGTCGTTCTTCAAGGAGCGTTTGAAAAGACGATTTCAACAAAAAAAATTCCCTCTATTTGGAAAGGCGCGTTAGCAATAGGAACGTCTGCGCTAATATTTGCTTTACTTCACACGGGCGACGTTGAGTCGGCGAACGCGCCAATATCTTGCGACGTTCTGTTTAATATGACGACAAGTTCCATTTTGTCCAATTCGATAACCTTAGCCTTGGGCGTCTTCATTTTACGTCGATATTACGAAGTAAAATTGCGCGATATTGGATGCGATTATTCCTTTTCAATGAAAACGCAAGGCGTTCGAAAAACTTGTTTTCACCTACTCAAAGACTTTTATCAGGGCGTCGTTCTCTATTTAATAGCGGCTCCGATTATTTTAGGGGTAAACGTAATCGCTCAAAAGATATTTCCCAACGCGATCGTCGCTCCTATTCCTATTTTTCTATTTGCTCTTTGGAACGGATTCATTTATTATCAAACGCGTCAATACGCGACTTGCGTAGGAACGCACGTCGCTCTCAATTTTACAAGTTTTGTTATTTTATTCTTAAACGTTAGGGCTCATACTTTTGGCGTCGTCTCATAATGTTTCACGTGAAACAAAAGTAATTCGTAAGCGTTCACGGAAAAGCGTTGCGGACGAATCGGCGTGCAAACGCCGCGCGATAAGCCGCTCGTCTTTAGACGAGCGAACGGCGCTTCGCTTGACGTAGCGCCAAACAATTTTTTCTAAAAAGAGAATCCTTCTTTTGACGCATATTTACTCTCGCGATATGATCGCTGGTAATAAAATATTGAGCAAAGCGACAAATAGTAGCAACGTTTTAGTTTGAATAACGAATAAAAAATTTACCCCGTCTTAGAATACTCTAAATTAAAAGAGGCGACGTCTCTGTTGAAAACGTCGCCTTAGTCGACATAAGATTCAATGTAACCGCGTAATAATAGATCGTCGCGACTTAGAAGAAAAAAGTCGCCAACGTTTCAATAGGAATACTGCCAATTTCGTCAACGAAAGAATGTTTTCTTCCTACCGATTCGCTTACGTCTATATTGACGACGTTTCCTCCAGTATTCGGAAATATGTCGGCGCTAACAGTTTGCACGCCCAACGATTCTGATCTAACGTTGGAAACAAAAGGATAGTAATGCAAAGCGTAATCATACGGGTTAAAGACGTTCATTACGTTTGTCGGAATTGTCGCGCCGTAAAAGTACGCTCCTCCTCTATTGAAAACGCTGGTATCGCATGCGGCGCTAATCAACATCAACGAAACGCTTCCCGATTTTGCATTTTTCCGACTTCCCGAATGCGCCACGCCTTCGTTCTGAGTTTGTTGAACGTCGTTTCTCCAATAGTCGTTTGGATATGTGGCAAGGTACTGCAACGCCGATCCAACAACTTGGGCTCCAAAACTAAAACCGATCAGGCGCACGTCGTCGGACGAATTGAATTTACCGATAAATTTACCTAACGAAACGCCGGAACAATTCGCCAACGCCGTCTTATTTTTGGCGTCGACCCGAATTCGCGCCATATTACGCTCGGATTCCCATTTCCAGACAATCAATCGATAAGGTTTATTCTGGTTGGAGGATTGATGCGCTTTTTTAAGGAGAGAATTCAAATACGCCCCCCCTTGGGACGCCGACGCCATATCTGTTTGGTAACCATGCGCCCAGATAATCGTCGTTCTTTGAGGATCGTCCGTTGAAAAAAACTCGTCGCTAGAGCAATTACGCCAAACGTTGTTTTCAAATTTCCAAAAGTAATAATCATAACCATTAGAGCCGACGATCCAATATTCGTTCGTCAAAGCGCCGACAACTTGTTCGGCATATTGCTTGTTCAGACGATTCTCTGGAATTTTCCTTGAATGAACATTAGAATCAAAACCAATGAAGGAATCGTTTGAAACAACCCCGACTTTTGTCTCCAAGGCTTCCCAACCGTATTCCTTATTGATTTCCTCAATCTCCAACGCGTTAGGATTCAAAGATTCTTCGATCAACGAATCCTCGTCAAGAAGATTTTCAGCATCGTCAAACGTCGATTGTTCAGACGCATCGGCTAGCTCGTCTTTTAAAGCGCTTTCTTCGAAGGACGGATCGATTTCAACGCCGTTGCTCTTATCGTCGTCCGTTCGTAGGTCGGCTTCATAAAGAGATTCTTCAATTTCTTTCGGCAACGCGACAATATCGTTTTCTCCAACAACAGAAGCGCTCTCTTCGGTTTCGTTCTCTACGTTGACGTTATCGTCTGATTTATTGTCGCCTTCCTCAGTAACGCTCACCAAAGGATTTTCGGTCGTCAGAACGCCGTTATTTTCCTCTGCCTGAGAAATTTCCTCTTTAGATACTTGAGACTCAACGCCTAAATCTTCTTGTAGATTGTCGTTGATCGCCAAGTCCTCAAGACTAATTTCTTCCTCGCGCGAAATCTCGTCAAGGGACGTTCGAATACCGACGCTCGAATCTTCTTGCGAATCGTCGTCAGCCGCTCCGTTCTCTAAATTCGCCTCGTCTGCCTCTTGAAGAACTTCGCTCAATTTCGTTGAAACAGACTCAACCTGACTAATTAGAGAATCGATTTCCTCCTCGATTATAACGTCGTTTTCAAGAAACGAGTCGACGTCCGGCGAAAATTCTCCAGAGTCATACGTAGAGTCGTCGCTCAAATCGTCAGAAAATAAACGAACCTCCAAATCATTGTCGGCGCGTTCCACGTCGTTAGTCGCAAAGGATAAATCGGAATCAAAAGATTCGTCGTCTAAATCATATTCTAACGTTCCGTCCGCAAGACTGTACGATAATTCATCGTCCAACTTATCCTCTAAAAATTGTTCCTCGACGGGCGTTTCCTCTACGTTCCCTAAATATTCTGTTTGATCGAAGTCGAGACGTCTCGTATCCAAAACGCCGTTAGGCAAGTCGTCGGACGCGTTCGCAACGTCGTCTCCGTTCAATTCTTCGGACAAATATGAATCGTCGCCGAACGTTTCCTCAACGTTTTCAGGAGTCGCTTCACTTTCAGGAAAGTCCTCCGGGAAACTCGAAGACAACTCATTTTCGCTCTCGTTGATCAAGTAGGTCAAAATATCTGGACAAGAACGTCCATAAGAAACATTGGAACTATCAAAAACGACAAGTCCCGTCAAAAAAAGCATAACGCCGCACGCCGTGCAGGCAAAGGATTTATAGCAATACTTACGCATTGAAACACCTTTAATTTTCAACAACAAACGTCGTTTAAACGAACTATGCGTTCAAACTGAACGACAGAACGACAATTTACGCTTCCATAAATCGAGAACGCCGACCTAGGTCGAAACAACGACGCCAACCGCCCGCCTTCCGTTTTCAATTATCCGATTTGATATTTACCTTATAACGCGCGCAATAGTTTCTGTACGTCGCGCGAATAAAGTAAGTACGCCTTCAGTCCTAGTAACGGCGACCTTACTAATTGCAAAACAATCAATAAATAAACAAAACAAAAAAATTAAAAAACATATTCCGTTTATTCCTATAAAAACAACTATAACGGTCTGTTTTATAAATCAAGTCATACTGTTTAGTGTTAATTGGCGCGTTCCAATTATTTGTTTTTCAAAGAGGAACAACCCGACAAGCAGTCTTAATCGACGTGAGAATCGGCGTATCGGAATTTATAAATAACTGCAAACTTTTTCAAGAACACGTCCTTCGTACAAAACGCCGCATAAAAAGTTGTTTAGCATAAGCTATTCGAAACTTTGTCGTTTGTCTGCATACAAACTACTTATTGCAAGCAACTGCGCGGCGATTCTTACGTTATGCTTATTATGGAATCAACGTAACGTTGGAAAATTGGCGCGACGTTCCCTGAACGGTTGCCTTGGAACTATATGAAGTCGCTAATACGAAGGATCAAGCGAGGAACGTTCCTATTCTGGAAATAACTCTTGCTTTTTCATTCGAAGGTTACGCGTTTTCAAGCGTCCCCAATAACGGAAATCTTAAACTCATAATTTGCGTCAATAGCTTTCACTATGGTCAGAAATTTCAGTTTTATTGATTCAACCGATTTTTGATTTCCAATAAATACCCGAAAGAAAGAAAACTAAAGAAAATCTGTTTGAAAGAATTTCATAACGAATTATCATTTAGTAGAAAGGCAGGGCGTGTCGACGCGATAAGTTTCGGTCGCGCGTAAAGCGTCGCGTCTATTACGTTGGCGAAAAATTCGTATCGCTTGCGTAGGCGCTTCCCAGCGGAGACGTTTCATAGGAAACGCGTCCGCGTTTCCAGAAGTTCAATGTTATTTGAACGGATTGTGGTAGAAATGAAAAAATTACTTACGTTCTCGCTAATCGTACTACTTGCTTCCCCTATTTTTGTCGGTTGTAAGAGCGGATCCAGTTGTTTCACCAGAAACGGTTCTCGCGTTCCTAGCTCGGGAAGCAGTTGCGCGTTATTTAATCGAAATGCAAATGTCGAGCCGGTAAGCGAAGGCGCCGTTGTGGGATCGGATTCGGCGTTGGCTTCTTCTTCGCCAAGAATTGTCAATGCGTATCCGACAAACGAAGTCGTAATGATGAACGCTACGAACGCATATTCTCAGTGTGATCCTTGTACGCCTTCAACTTGTTCTCCATGCGATCCTTGCACGCCTAATCAGGGCTCTAGCGTTTCGCAATATCCGTCTACCGTCGGTTCTTACGGCGGAATGTGATTAACGATCTGTTTAGATTGCGTCTTGCTTTCTAGATTTTGCTTATTGAAGCCCAAGCGTGTTTTTGGGGAAGAATGCGTTTGGGTTTTTGTTTTCTATTTATGACAAAATCGTTTCATCAAATCTGTTCCTCTTTCTTCTATCGCGTCTGTCAAATTCTTTTTCTCGCGTTCTTACTTTCCGTCTTGCTGTCAACGTAATAGTTAAGGCGATTAAGTTTTGTCTTTATTGACGTTATTAGGTATGAACGCCTTGACTCAAAAAAGAAAAAACGTAATCGTCAACGCTTTGTAACGATTACGTTTTTCAATGAGACGCTCTTAGTAAACGCAACTGCGGTAAAATTAAAAACTATTCGACTTTACTTCCAGTTTCTTCTCTGCGTTTCTTTTCATTCATCGCGGCAACGTACAGCATTCGCAATTCATGAACGACGTTATCAAGGGTCTTCGTTTCCTCTTCCGTCCTATTTCCCTCCGTTTTTTCAATAATCATAACGATCGTATCGATTAAAAACGACGCCTGATTCATCATAAACACAGACTTCTTAGTGATCGGATTGGGCAAAATCCCCATAGAAACCATCGCTTGTTGCGCCAATGACGTCGCAAAAGTAATTAACGTCGGTTTGGGCATAGGGAAATCTTGATTAAAATCGAACTGTTCGTTCTGTGTGCTTTGCTCTTTGCATTTACACTGTTCCTTCGTCCCTTCGCTATGAGCGCATTTGCACTCGGAATCAGACGAATCGTTATGACAACAACAACCTTTATCGCAATTATTATCGACTTTTGTATCTTCACACGGAGCCATTGCTATTCCCTTGCTCGACTGAAAAACATTTCCTAATTGTTTTTGACGGCTCTTCGACGCTCTTAAAAATATCTCAACGTCGAGACCTCAACCTTGCGTCATTATACCTCAAGTCCCAACATTAACAATATAATTCAACGACGTCTTTGTTTTAGTAATCAACGACAGTTGCGAAACTTTTCAAAAAAGTTCTTTTCCATTTCGCTATGAATAACAAATTTTACATAATAAAACATTAACGCGTCTTAACGCTTGGAATTTAATCTCATAAACGCAAACGTTTCTGAATTATCTCGTTTAAATTTTACTAAAAGGCAATGTTTCACGTGAAACAAACGTAATAAATATACAAAGTATAGACAAAATCGTTGCTTCATATTTGATATTGTCCTATTCCCGATATAATTATCTTTCAATGGAAGTTCTTTTCAACGTAGCCTTTCGTTCAAATTTCACCAAAATAATACGTAAAAAAAAAGCGACTTACATCGTTACGTTATTGTTCATACTCATTAATTGCGGTAAAATGGAAATCCATATCCTTGATTTGACTTTAACGTCTCGATTATAAATAAACACGAAAGAACAAGGAGCGACTAAATTGGATATCTATGAACAAAAGAAGAAACTTCGATTAGAGATTAAAACGCGTTTACGATCATTACAATATTCGTATAAAGAGACGTCGTTAGCAGTTTACAACAACCTTTGCAAAGTTATAAACCTTGAAAGTTCAAAAGTTGTCGCTACTTATCTGGATTTCAAAAACGAACTTCCCACTCTACCCTTTCTTCCTAGTTTATTCCATAAACAAACATATGCCGCCGTTCCTCAACGAACGGTCGCCGTTCCTTTTTGCGAAGGGAACACGTTGTCGTTTTATCGATTGCATCCGCCGCTATTATCCGACGAACAACACGGTTGTTTTCCTGATTTGGCGCCGGGAAAATACGGAATCTTAGAGCCCTTAAAGGAATTGCGTAATAATCCGCGCAACATCGTCGCTTCTGATTCTATTGAAATAATGTTGACGCCCGGTTTAGCTTTTGATGCACAAGGTCGTCGATTAGGACGCGGCGCGGGGTATTACGACCGTTGTCTCGCAACGGCTTCTCCTACTATGTTAATCGTCGCTCTGGCGTTTGATTGTCAAATAGTAGACAAAGTCCCGGCGGAACAATTTGACGTATCCGTCGACGCCATAATTACTCCAACTCAAATCTTGTCTATTTCAAAAAAATTCAAAACTAATAAATTCATAATTTGAATTAAAAAGGCGTTTGTTACCGAAGTTTAAAGGACTTTAAAAAAAATCTAAAATTTTTTATATTCGCCTATGATTTTTTCATACTTAAGATAAAATTAACGCGTTTCGTTCCGCGCTTCACAATCAAAGGAACGACTGCAAGATTTGACGCGTTATTAATTTAACCGTCAAATAAAATCGTCGTTTTCGAGCGCTACGTATGGATTGAAGAACAACGCACGATCAATACGTTGTAACGCAAGCAACGTATGTAAAAGGAAATTGATAGATGTTGAAAAGATACGTTCCATATTTTCTAGCTTTTTTTGCTTCTCTTGCGATTTCGTCGTCGGCGGTCGTATTCGCTCAAGACGCGGACGCCGCTCTTCCCTCTGATTTGTCGCTCGACGGTTTGACGTTAGAAGCGCCCCAAGCGCCGGAAGAACCGATCAACATCGATCCCGCTCTGTTAGCGCCGCCCGAAAACGCTACGGCCGACGAGCTATTCGAATTCATTGAGTCTTTGCAAGATAAATTACCCGAACCCAAATCGCAAGCGGATCTTTACAAACTGGTCGACGCGTTTTCTCAAACGTGTCTTAAAGTTGCCGACCATCTCTTTGCAATGGAAGGTTTGACGCCGGAACAAACGGAACGCGCTACGCAATTGAAAGTCGTCGCGCTCACGACGCGCGCGCACGTTGACGAAGACGCCGCCGAGCAATTAAACGAATTCGTCGAGGAAAATCTTAAGAAAGCTAAGACAAGCGACGAGTTAATTAAGGCGTATCAATTAAAGCTTCAAGTTTTAGCGGCTTCGAACGAAGATTCTCAAGCAAAAATTAACGAGTTGATCGACGAAACCTTGGCGCTTGAACAGGAAGAACTTCAAATGTTCGCCATCGAAGTCAAGGGACGTTCTTTTATTACGGAAGTTCAAAAATCTGGTAATTTCAACGACGAGATTCTGACTTTTTGCGAAGGCGTCGTCAACGACGAAAAGCGATCTGAAAAAGTTAAGGAAAAAGCCTACGAGATGAAGCTCGTCGCTCTTGTTATCGCCAACGAAGTTGAACGATCGCAAGAAGAAGCGGAGGAATCCGAATCAAAAGGAGCATACGCCGAAGCGGCAGAAGCGTTGTTCATTCAAGTTTTAGACGGTAAATTCTCGCTTGATCTTAAAAAAGTCGCTTATCAATTACGCGCTCAATATCTATTTGGACAAGGCGATCCTGACGAACAAGCCGTTGAAAAACTAAACGATTTAGTCGACAGACTCTCTAAGGAAAAAGACGAAGAGCTTCATTCCTTACAAATTTCCGTGAAAGCGCAACTCCTTACAATAGCGGCTCAAAAAGACCCTAAAGCCATCGCCGCGCTTTCTGATTATGCCGACGAAATTGCTAAAGAAGCGGGCGACAACGAACAATTACGTTCTCGCGCGATCGGTATGAAACTTACGGCGTTTCGTCTTCAAGACGATACGGAAGGTCTGGTAAAATATATTGACGAACAAATTAAACTTGGAGTTGACGACGCTCTTAAAACTAGCTTGCAACGCGTTAAATTAACCGTCGTTTCAGAAATGGTCGTCAAGAATCCAGAATCCTTTGACCTCTATAAAGACTTCTGTTTGGAAGTTAAAAAAATTGAAGAACTTTCCGACGGCGTCGACCAAGTCTTTGCTGCGCGTTTTGTCGGCGAAGTTTCGGCAATTGCAGAAAAAGGCGGAACGCTAGAAGAATTTTCGGCAACCTTTGAACGTTTTAAGAACGATCTCGTCCTTGCTCCCCATTCTGTCACCGCGTTATTAATGGCGCAACAGTCTATCAATATAATCGGAGCCAAAAACAACGATTCCGCGTTGTTTGATAAAACGTTTGAATCCGTCGTCAATTTCTGCAAGGGAGCGGACAGCGACGAACTCAACGAACTCGCTCAACAATTAGACGCATACTTGGCGCAAATGCGCCGTGCGGCGGAAGAAGCCGAAGTTGCTGAAAAAGCCAAGGCGGAAGAGGCGAAAAAGGCTTCGCAAGCGCCGGTTGATTCGGCTTCTGAAGACGTTCAAGGGGATAAGTCGCAAACGACTAAAAAAACGAACGACGCTACGACAAAGAACGACGCCCCTAAATCCAAAGCGCCTGTAAAAAAGACGAATAAGTAAAGAAACGCCTAAGGTATGGCGTTACGGGACGCAGTTAAACGGTCGAATTAATGAGTCCGACCGTTTAACTGCAGTTTTGTTACGACGTCTTAGAGACGTTCTCGTACTTTATCTCTCCAACGGGCGTATTTTCCAACGTTGTCTGGCGATATCGTTTTCCGTTGGGATCGTAAAAGAAAACACGATTATTATTCTTCTCCCAAATAGCGGTAAATTCAACGGTGCGCGGTCCAGACACGCAATACATTAAACCGCATATTTCTCCCTTTGAATTTCGGAGCGGGATCGTTGATTTTGGAAAAGCGTCCGACAACAATTCATTATCCGCGCATAACGTGCCATATACGTATTGTTGAAGGTCTTCAATAGTTACGATTGAAGCTACGTCGTTATTAATCATTTCGCGTCGTATGACGATTATTTTGCCAATCTGGGTTCTAAACGCCAAATAAACTTTTACATAGTCTTTGAAAAGCTAACTTAAAAGTTCATATAAGCAATAATAATCGTTTTCGAGGGGGAATTTAAACGCCTTCCAACCTTGGTTATTAGGCGCTCAAGGATTGCCGTTCTTGTCTTTCACATCAGAAAATCAAATCCAAACTAGTCTGAATTTTCCGACAGATTAGGTATCGACTCCCGTTTTGTCAATCTTTTTTTCTTTCCCTCGAAAAAACAAACGTCTGTAAAAAAGGATTTCTCTATTTATAAAAAAAGTCAAAACCCCAATTTCTCAATAAAACATAGAGTCGTAAATTATTCTGGACGCTCTATTCAATTCCCAAAAATACTTTCAATACTCGAGATTTCGAAGCCGCAAAACTTATTCGTCGAAGTAACTAAGTTACTCGTCGGCGGCAAGTTTCTTGGAAAGTATCTCTGCGCCCGACTCTGTTATTAACACGTCGTCCTCTATTCGAATTCCTCCCCAGCCTGGCAAATAAATTCCAGGTTCTACCGTTAAAACCATATTAGTTTGTAATATAGTATCCGTCCGAGGAGAAAGCCCTCCGTAATCGTGAACGACTCGTCCTATTCCATGTCCTAAACCATGCCCAAAAAACTCGCCGTATCCAGCGCCGGAAATTACGTCGCGCGCTATCTTATCGACGTCCGCCCCCCGAACGCCGGGCTTCATTGCCTCGATCGCTTTATTATGAGCCTCTAAAACGACGTCAAATATCTTTTTAAATTCCGAACAAAATTCCCTTTGCTCTTGTCCGCGAGTCGTCAAAAAAGTACGAGTCAAGTCTCCAACGTAGCCGTTTTGTTTCGCCCCCCAATCTACCAGAACCAACGACGCTTCTTTTATCGAAGTTCCATTCGAAGGAACAGCATGAGGTAAAGCGGCTCGTTTGTCATAAGCGACGATAGAAGGAAAAGCGACGTCGTCTCCGCCAATTCTTCTCATTCGAAATTCAAGTTCGTCTCGAAAGTCAACTTCAGTGGCGTCCGAAGCAACGTCGACAATAACGCTTCGATAGGCTAGTATTGACGTCCTGATCGCAGACTTAATACGTTCGATTTCCTCTTCGTCTTTAATCTCACGTAATCGTTCAACGTCGTATTGACGCGGGACAAATTCTATCATAGGAAATTCGTCGTCTAAAATTCGATACAGTTCAACCGTAGTCGAACACGATTCTATAGCAATTTTTCTCGGCAATTTTGACGAATACTCAGAATCGTTCATTACGGCTTCGAGTAATCCGATCGTCTTTTTTCCACTACGCCTGACAACGAAGTCAACGTCAGGAGCTTCTTCCTTAATTTGTTCAGTAAAGCGTGAATCGCTCAATAAAATGCAACCGACGTCTCCTATCCACAAATATGAATCGCCGCCGGTAAATCCTGTCAGATAGGAAACATTGACGGGATCGACGATTAAATAACCGTTTACCCCTTCCCTTTCTATAATCCTTCGTACTTCTTCTCGACGTCTTTTTTCTCTATGTCCCATATCAGTCGCCTTTCTAGCAAACAAAAAAAAACGGAAACGCGCGTCTCAACAACGTGGTCTCCGTCCAATCTCCGTCTTAACGATTTACTTGATCGCCGTTACTTCTTATTGATCATTTCAACAACGCGGTCGGCAATGGCCTTGACCAACGCTTCGGTTTGCGGGTCTTTACCAATTTCAACGTTATTGTTCAAAATAGGATTGGAAGCGCAACCGCAGGGCTGAGGCTCCGGATCGTTACGTCGGAATCGAGGGGGATCAAACGCACGATGACCGACGCCGGTTTCTTTCCAACTATCGCGGAACATATCGTTGGCGCACAACTCGCAATTTTCCGCCGCCAACCGAGGATCCTTAATGCCCCACTTCGTCTTAAGTTGAAGCAACGCTTCCGCTTCGTCTTTGCTAAAGTAACTCGTCTTACCAAGATCGTGGGAAATCATCAAAATACGGCAATAGGCGTCGAGAATTTCCGTAAGCCAGTAAGCTTTCTCAACGGTCGGTCCCAAACTAACCGTTCCATGATTCGCCAACACGATAATGTCAGACTTATGAATATAAGGCAACACAGTGTCGGCAAATTCCTGACCTCCGGGAATAGCGTATTTCGCGATAGGAACGTCGCCCATATAGATGTCGACTTCCGGCAATACGCATTGGGGAATCGCTTCCTTCGCAATTCCGAAAGCCGTTGCATAAGGCGGATGACAATGCAATACCGAACGAACTTCAGGACGTTCCTTCATAATCGTCAGATGCAAAAAAATCTCGCTCGTTCTCTTGCGAGTCCCGGCAATTTGATTTCCTTCCATATCGACAATGCAAAGATCCTCGGGCTTCATAAAACCTTTGCAGATTTGCGTAGGAGTACACACGACTCTATTTTCGTCGATTCGGTAACTAATATTGCCGTCGTTAGCAGAGGCAAAACCTCGATTATATAACCTGCGCCCAATGTCGCAGATATCGTCTTTAACTTGATGCAAATTGAGCATGCGTCGTTCCTTTTGCTACAAAAAACTACAAACAACGTCAACCCCAAATCTGACGCCGTTCCCGTTTTTACCCAAACGTATAATTTCGTATTTTGATCGATTTCGTTGAACGCCAAAAAATATAACGTCTATACGCAACTTTTACTCAACAAATTTTTAAGCGTTCATTCTTATTTCTTTAATAGGATTTAACGTCGTTTCCGTTAAACAACAAACCTTAACGATCCCTTCGCTTTATAACTTGCCGCTCGTCAATGATTTTACAGTAGCATAATCAATAACAACCGAATCCAATATAGCTCCAAGAAACGCGTCGATCGGCTTAGGATTCGCTCCAAAAGCGGCAGCGGCTTCCGCTCCTTCGCTGAAAGCCACCCATTCGTCGATCGCTACCGAACAATCGTCGTAAACGACCAATTCGTTTCCCCATTTACGAGAAAAATTCTGTTGCTTCAAACGGTTGACCGCCGACCTAACACGCTCGCTGTCTTCCAATTTAACGGCGCGTTCAGCCTCTCCAATTACCTCGGCTGTTTCTTGCGGCTCTGGTTCCGTTAAATCTTTAAAAGTTAACGGCAAAACTAATTTAAACTGCGCCCCGCGTAACGAAGGGTGAACGCGACTAAGCACAACCTTGCCGATCGTCTGTCCAATTCTCATACGCGAGCCTACTTTGTCTTTAAACGTAAATAAAAATCCACAATTCGTCTAAACTGATAAGTTCCAACCCTAGAAGGATCCACGATCACAACGTTTGCGTTCGCCGCTTCCAAATCGGCGCCAACTTGATCGTATGAAAACGCCACGACGGCTCGTATGCCGGACAATCTATTGCACCAGATCGATGCGACGGAACTGTCGCGAGTAACCAAAACAACTTTTAACGACTTGTCCCTATTTATTTCGTTCCATATCTGACGCGACGCTTCTTTTAAACAAGAAAAACGAACTTCAACCAAGGAAGAATTACGAGACAAATAATCGCATACGCTTGACGGAATTCTCTCTGTTTCCAACAAATGATTCGCCAGAAGAATTCGCGTTTGAATCGTCTGACTCACGTTTTTTTCTTTTGGTAAAAACGAAGCTCCCCCCACGTTTGAGGCTGAAAGCGTCGCGCGATTTTTACGAACTACCGTACCGCTTGCAACGTCTTTCCTGAAGTTGCTAGAGCCCGTCCCTTCGCCAAATATAAGCTCAATATTTCTTCTTTTTAACTCGTCTTTCGCCGACGGCGTTACTACGGCGTTAGAACAAACTCTCCACGACTTACTTGAGGTTTGAGAGGCTAACTTACAAACAATTTCTTCAAAAATAACGCGTTCTTTTAACGTAAAAATCTCGTCCGACTGAAGATCGATCTCCGTAGCCGCTCTACTTACGCAATCAGAAGTCGAGCGATCCTGCAACTTGCAATCTTTTAGTTTTTGGGACTGAACCGAACGGAAATCGCGAGTTAACGCGACGCTTATATCAAACTTATCCCGTCCCGCGTCGCTATCGCGCAAGTCGGCCATTATCTTGTCGACAAGCTCGTCCAAATTCCAATTCAAATTATCCATTTCGAATCAGTCTGTTTTTTTCGCCGAATCAATTATTCCAAGAACGCCCCAACGCGCCGGAGTCTTCCGCGTTCCTATAATCTCGTTGCCCGTATAAGAACCGTCGCTAGTGATCAACACCAAATCGCCTATTCCTGCGCCCAACTTATCGAAGACTATCGTCGGATCGCCTTCGGGCTTATCGCCGTTCGTCGAAACAGGCTCGACTATCAATAATTTTTGTCCTTCCAACGACTTATGCTTCACCACAGAAGTCGCATAACCAATAACTCTTGCTCGGTTCATCTCTTGCGACTCTATTTAAACAACCCCTCAAACACGCTGTTCGTTAACGTCGTCAAACTGAATTTCTTCTATGTTCAAATTATTTACGGCGCCTTTCTCGTCTTCCAAACGTTCCTTTCGAACGCCGCTCTTTGAATATTTATGAACGCTTCCTTTATGACGACTCGACTTATGTTCACGTTTTCTCGTTGTTTTATAAGCGTCGCTACCGTAACTCCAGTCGCGCTCTCCTAGTTTGGCAATAACTTTCTTGCGATCTTTAATATTTTGCTCAAAGGACGCGCGTCGACAAACGCAATAATCCGAAACGGCGCCGTACAAAACGACTACGTACAAGAAAATTTTAAAATTTAAATCCACAAATAAGTGGTGACAAATCCCGCAACAACAACCCAGAATAACCAACCATAAAAAAGAAAAACTCTTTCCGGCTACCTGTTTGGTTTTTATAGAATTTTTGACTGAAAACCACCATCCGAAACCAAAACAAATCATAGCCAGATATTCATACCAACTGACATAATTAGCGGTCTCCCAAAAGTACGCCCAATCAAAATTCCGAATTGTCATCAATCCTAACCTCGGTATACGTCCAACTTATACCTTACGTTTCCTTCTTTTCTAATTTACCAATAGAAGGCGCTCGTCGAATTTCCTTCCAAGCAGACCCGTCTTCCCAATTTATCGTTGTCAGCAAAGTAAAACACGACGCGTCAAAAGCTCAAATTAGCGTCTGACGCGTCGATTTTCAACCGTTATTTGCCTAAAATGTGCAAACTTTCGACCATAGCGCAACGACGACTACGCGTAAAGGTCAACGGTCGCGTAATTCCCTCGCCGGTAGGACCGGCGATCGAATAAGAACCGTACCCTTCCCCGCCGCCGCCGTTTCCAGCCGTACTAGGTCCGTTCTTAACAAAGATGGTCGTGTCTAACAATTTACCCATCTTCGTCATATTCACAACGTTATTCGAATGAATCATAGCGGTATGTCGGAACCCGTGTTCCATTTCATACGCGCGTTGAATAGCTTCATCAACGTCCTTACAACGAACGAAGGGAAGGAACGGCATCATCTGTTCAACAGGAACGAACGGATTTTCATACTCCGTTTCGCCATAAAGCATTTCAACGTCGTCCGAAACGCTCTTTCCAATTCCAGCCGCTAAAACCGACGCGTCTTTTCCAAGAAATTCACGACTTGGAGCATCGTGTCGCGCCGCGCCTTCGCCGACCTTAACGATACCTTTTTGAGTCATAGCGTCGGTCTCAGCCGCGTTCAAACGAACCGCGCCCGCGCGCTCCATAGCGTCCATCATTGCGTCAAACACAGAATTGACGACAAAAACCTCTTTTTCCGCCAAGCAAAGAAGATTGTTGTCGTAAGCGCCGCCCAAAATAATCGAACGCGCGGCGCGATCAAGATCGGCAGTCTCGTCGACGACGACGGGAGGATTTCCAGGTCCGGCAACGATCGCGCGTTTTGTTTGCGACATCGCCGCCTTAGCGACTCCAGCGCCGCCAGTTACCACTAATAGATTGACTTTAGGATGCTTAAAAATAACGTCCGCCGTTTCAAGAGTAGGCGTCGCAATAACGGCCATTAAATTATCAATTCCAAATTCAGCGTAAATAGCTTGATTGAAACGTTTAACGCCTTCTACCGCAATTTTTCGACCGCCAGGATGAGGATTGAAAACGACGGTGTTTCCGGCGGCGATCATATTGATCGAATTATTCGCGATCGTCGGAAGCGAATGCGTAACGGGCGTAATCGCGCCAATAACGCCAAAAGGAGCGTGTTCAATAACGGTGAGTCCATAATCGCCGCTAAATACTTCGGACGAAAGAGCCTCGACGCCTTGAGCGTTATAACCGACGTTTAGCAGCTTGTCAATTTTATGTTCAAGACGACCAATTTTCGTCTCTTCCATTTCCATCGTACCCAATTCGACGCTTTGCTCTATACAGATGCGTCGAATCTGATCAAGCATCTTCTTTCTTTCCGCGATCGTTCGTCTAGAAAGTTGCTCAAACGCCTCGCGCGCGGCCAACACGGCTTCATTTGGATCTTCAAAAACGCCGTAACGACCTACAAAACTTTTCGGAGCGTCGCCGCCTACCGCGTTTGACGTCGTTCCGCCAAGACGCGACAACACCTCCTGTAAAACGCTTCGTACTAGCGCTTCATTAACATCCGCCATTTTCTCACAGCTCCTATTATGAAAAGAACGCGATAATTTCACTTCGTCGGTTAACGCGTTTCGTTTCCGCCGCGACGCGCTCGCCGTTCTCCGACTCCGCCTGTCGTATTGTCGAAACATCGCCGTTCTCGCTGAAATTTCTTCTCAAAAATATTTTTCTTACGACTACGTGCAAAGATATAATCCACCGTCGACAATAATTTACCGCCTAAGCCTAACTGTTAAAATTTACGCAAGACTACTCTAACGGCAATGACGTTCGTTGTAAAACAACCGAGTCGATTACGCCGATTATAGTACAATCGACGGGAAGCGGCTTGGTTTCAGGAGTCATCCTCGCGCTCGACCCCTGTACGGCCAAAACAAACTGTCCCTCGCCGGCGCCAACTACGTCGACGGCAACCAAAGACCGACTCGTCGTAATCAGTCGATCGCGCGTTTTCGGATCGACGACATAGGGCTCGATCATCATCAACTTCGAACCGCGCATCGCTTCCGTTTTTTGCGTCGCAACTACGGAACCGACTATTTTTCCAATAAACATCTCAAACGCCCTTTGGTTGTCGTTTTCTCTCGAGACGCCGACGTTATCGCCGACAAAATACCGCCGACAAAACGTTAGATCGTATTAACGCTCAAGCTCAGAACGCCTTCTGCTTTGCCAACAACTCTTTTGTCTGACGACCGACAATAATCTCCTCGTTAGTCGGCAAGACCCAAACTTGAATTCGACTTTCGGGCGCGCTAATCTTCGCTTCAACGCCGATGGTCGCGTCGTTTGCTTTTTTATCCAGCACAACGCCAAGTTCTTCAAGTCCTTCAAGAACCGACGCGCGAATATCGTTTCTGAACTCGCCAATTCCGCCGGCAAACGAAATCACGTCGGCGCCGCCAAGCTCGACAAGCGAGGCTCCAAGATACCGTCGCACATCCCCTACTAGCACGTCTAACGCCAACTTAGCGCGTTCGTTGCCGTTTCGCGCTTCGTTGTCAACGTCGCGCACGTCGCCGCTCACGCCGCTAAGCCCTAAAAGCCCGCTCTTCGTTGCCAACGTTTTCAGCAGTTCGTCTAACGAAACGTTTAGTTTCTTCATTAAATACGAACACCAGAAGGGATCAAAATCGCCGCAACGATTATTGTTCATCAGACCTGTTTGAGGACTCCCTCCCATACTCGACGCGCGGCTTATTCCGTTCGCAATCGCACAAACGGAACTAGAACCTCCGAGGTGGCAACTTATGATACGCTTGTCTTCGCCAAAAATTTCCCTGCAACGAGTCGCAATGTAACGGTGACTCGCTCCATGAAAACCATATCGACGAACGCCGTACTTTTCCATCCATTCGTAAGGAACGCCATAGTAACGGTTACGGTTGGGAATATTTTGATGAAACCCCGTTTCAAAAGCGGCGACTAACGGAATTTCGGGCAATTCCTGCTTTAACATCCGCATTGCGCGAACATACGGAGGATTGTGCGCCGGCAACACGGCGTTAAACTCCTCCATAGCGGCAAGCAAATCGTCCGTAACGGGTTGCACGCCCGTATACCCGTTTGCAAAAACGGCTTTAAAACCGATACCGGCGATCTCCTCGGCGCTCTTGATACAACCGTTCTCAGAATCAGTCAACTGACGAAGACACTCGCGTACGGCGACGCCGTGATTAGGAGCCGATACGTTTTCTTCTTTCTTGAAATCGCCGATCGTAATTTGACAAGGACTTGAATCCTCGCCAATACGTTCGACGCGACCGCGCGCCAATAAACGCTCGTCGTCCATATCATAAAGACTATACTTGAAGCTAGTCGACCCCAAATTAGCAACTAAAATTTTCATTACTATCACCTTAGCGCAAAAACAACCCGTTTCGCGAAGCGTCTAATAAGAAGCGTCTAATAAGAGCCGCGCGGTAAAAACGTCGCGCGGTAAAAACGTCGCGCGGTAAAAGCGTCACGCGGTAAAAGCGTCGATCAAACCTTCCGCCGGTCGAGGAATGACGTGAGCGGCTTTTAATTCGCCAACCGACTCCGCAGCGGCGGCGCCGGCGTCGCCTGCCGCGCGAACGCTTCCGACGTCCCCTCGAACAACGGTCGTAACAAGACCGCCGCCAATTTGAACACGTTTGACAACCTCGACGTCGGCGGCTTTCGCCATAGCGTCGGTAGCGTTCACAAGCGCAAGTACGCCTTTCGTTTCGATCAATCCAATAGCGTCGTTCATTTCGTTATTTCCTTCAATATATGGAACGGTGATTTTTATATTCTAGCGCCAACGCGACGCGTTAACGAATTTCGAAATTCGTTATTATTCACTTTGTCGCGGCGGCTTTTTTAATCTGCGGCAAGACCTTTTCAACGTCGTCATTCGGACGCGGAATAACTTGAACGCCGGTAATCTCGCCAATACGAGAAGCGGCGGCAACGCCCGCGTCGGTAGCGGCTTTAACGGCGGCGACGTCGCCGGTCACAAAAACGGTGACGATTCCGCTACCCGGTTTATCCCAGCCAAGAAACTCGACGTTCGCAGCCTTCATCATCGCGTCTGTCGCTTCAAAAAGGGTAACAAATCCCTTGCCCTCAAGAATTCCAAGCGCTTGCATCGGTTTTGCCATTACAATTCTCCAAATCAAATGAAAGTCGTCGACTCTTACGAACAAATCGTTCAGCTCAACGAACGAAAATTACAACCTTACGAGACTCAGTATACGTAGGGAACGACGAACGGCGTCCTTAATTTTTGACGTCGCTCTAAACTTCCTAGCGCCCTAAACTTTCTATTTAATCAACTCAACTTTTGTCGCATGTTCAAGATCAACGGCGTTGCCTTCGTCCGTGTCCAAATGAACTTCCAACTTAATATTTTTACCAATGCGAACCAGAACGTCTTCAAAAACAACGGAACAGACGCCCGATTGCACGCGCAACTTCATCATTTCCTTATCTTTGACGCCGTAATAAGCGGCTTCTTCCGGCGCCATATGAACGTGTCGAGCCGCGCGGATCACGCCCTTCTTTAATTCTACGACGCCCGCCGGCCCCACCAAAACGCACCCTGGAGTTCCGTCGAGCTTGCCGCTCTCGCGAACAGGAGGATCAAGCCCAAGCGAAATGGCGTCTGTGAAAGACAGTTCAACCTGCGATTCCTTACGAGTCGGTCCTAAAATGCGAACGGAAGGCAACATTCTTTTGCGCGGTCCAATCAACATCACCGTTTCGTTTGCCGCAAAAAAGCCGTCTTGATACAAATCCTTCATTTTCGTCAGCGTCTTTCCCTTGCCAAACAAGGTTTCAACGTCGGCGTCCGTTAAATGAACGTGTCTCGCGGAAATACTAACGACTAATTCCGATTTACGAGGTTGAATCGCTTGTTCAACGGCGTTCGTTCCAACGGCGTTCGTTCCATTTAAAGCCGCTACGACGGCGCTTGCAACATTCGTCGTCGAACCTTGAGTCTCGCGAAGAATTTGTCGAACGATCGCTTCGACCGTGTCTCTACTTACGTTTCTCGTACCCATCCTTAAATTTCCTATGAACGCTCGCACGCCGCTCCGCGCGCTCCAATAACAATTCAAATTCCCGAAATTATGAAAAAAAACGCTTCGTTAAACCGTGTTTTTCATCAAAAAAACAAGAACGCTGTACGTTCCATTATAACAACGAATCTTGCAAATTAAAGAACCTCTTTTAAAAAAAGAAAGCAACCTCAAATAATTAGGCGTCCTAACGTCTTTTTTTCTTCTTTTAACGATTTTATCTGCTATTTTCCCCGAACGATTTAAAAGTATTCTCTCTCCGCGCCCCCTACTTCGCTTCCATTCTAGCTACTTGAACTCATAATAAAAGGGTGTAAAATAAACTCGCGTTATTTTACTTGTCGATTTTCACGTTAAACGCTATGACGTCCCCCAATATGCCTAAACACTTATTAACCGCAATAAAAGCGCTACTGATAGTCGGACTTTTCGGCTGGCTGATTATGCGCGCGCTTAAAGGTTCCGCCTTTTCTGAATTGAATCTTCGCTCTCTCAATCCTTTCTTACTAACGTTAGGCTTTATATTAAATCTTTTAGCAACCGTCATAACGATCGTTCGTTGGCAAGCGTTAGTACAAGCGTTAGACGCTAAATTATCACTGTCCGACGCGTTGAAATTCGGCTTTTTAGGTTTTATGTTTAATTTGTCGCCAGTCGGCATTGTCGGAGGCGACGCCATAAAATCGATTTTATTAATCAAAAAAAACAAAATCTCGGCAGATCGCGCCGTCGCTAGCGTTGTTATAGATAGAGTTTTAGGCCTTTATGCAATGTTTGTTTTAGGGCTAATCGTGATCTTATTCACCGGCTTCTACAGACGTTCCGAGCCTATGACAAACTTAGTCTCTTTTGGACTTGTATTCTTAACTATAGCGGCTACGATATTCCTATTTTGGGTAGTTGTCCCAATAAGCGCCAATAATCGGCGTATAAAAACGGCGTCTAAGACGCCGTTCTTGGGTTCGATGTTTGAAAACCTAACAAAAGCGACGCTTGTTTATCGCAATAAGAAAAAAACGCTTTTTTACTCTTTTTTAGCCACTTTCGCCGTTCATATTTTCTTTGCAGCATCCTTGTACTGTTTCGCCTGCGGAGTCTTTCAAAAAGCGCCGTCGTTTACCAGCCATCTAATTTTGTATTGTTCGGCCAACACAGGTTCAATGATCCCTCTTTCAGCAGGTCCGTTCGAATACTTTTTAGACGAACTTTACCCTTTGTTCCCTATTGCCGGACGCGCTTATTACGAAAACGGCTTTGGAGTAACCATAGGCGTAATTTATCGTCTTTCCACAGTTGGAGTCGCTTTAATTGGAGTAGCGTATTATTTGTTCTCGCGTTCAGACCTTCGTTCAACGCTACAGAACTCCAATCGAGTTAATTCGTAAGTTAAGACGTTTCAATATCGCAACTTGATGAAAAAAATTTTTAACGCTTTATTAATATCGGGCTTAAGTTTACACGTTCCGTCTTTTTTCGACGCCGCCTTTAGTAAAGACCCGCTGTTGCAAAGCGTAAAAACGGTCGATCATATCGTTCCGCCAAACAATCCCTTTTTCGGAAAAAGATTGTTTCTTTCAAACGACGTTATTTGGGACGTCGACCCCTACGAAGGCACAATTAAAGCCCTCGATTCACGTTGCTTTTCTCCTAAGTGGTCCTCTTCAGGAATCGTCTATCGAGTCCCCGTCGATTTAACGGTAAATCAGCTTGACACGAAGCGATCCGATCGTAGGGACGCCTCGCCGTTGTTTGGCTCTCATATTGAGTTCACGGAAATTCTTGGACGAGTTTATTTTCATCTATCTGAACAGAACCAAACGGACGTCGTCTTACGCCCGGCGCTCAATCCCCCCTCGTCGGATTACACGGATCAGATTCTTGCGTTTGATCCTCAATCTCAAGGAAAGCTCCTTTGGAAATTGAAAACGAACGACTTTGAGCATATTCTCTCTAAGTCCTCCAAGTCTGTTCCATACTTTGCCGCTACGCCGCTAGAAGGAAGAGATAATATTTTAATTGTCGTTTTGACTTTAGATTCTCGATCGTTCTACTTAAAAATCGACGCGCGTTCTGGAAAACTCATTCTCGATTAGTCGTCCTTTTTCCTCGAACGTCAGATACTTCCACCCCTTTTCTTCTGTTTTAGGTTCCTGATTTCCTCTACAACAATTACGCGTCGTTCTTGAGTTGTTCCTTATTACGTTGGCGGATCGAAGGAAATAAAGGTTCCTCTGTTTTCCGTATTACAGAAGATTCAAAGGCAACGAAACATAGGACGCAGATTCCGAACGCTATCTCGTCAATAGGAAATTCAAGACCTATTCTCAAATATGTCTATCCCCGCTCTAAAAGCCAATACGACCGAGTAGAATTCTGCGAAAGCGTTCATCAATCTGGTCTGTCTAAATTTTATGTAAAGTATTTCTATTCAAATTTCATTAAAAGAACAACTTATTAAAAATACAACCGTTGTCTATTTTTTTAGAATTCTAATGTTGTAAATCTGTTGCTTATTTGTTTATTCTTTGAAAGTTGTTTACAATTTATTTTATTTAATATTTTTTTATGTTTTTTACAGACGTTTAAAAAACGTCTTTTTACATTAAATATTCTAGTAAAATATGCTTTTTAAACACGAGGTTTTTACATTTATCTTGTTTGTTTATAGAGGTTGTATTCATTTTTTTAAGGTTGCTTACAAAAAAACATTTATCTCTATTATTACTATTGTATCTATATATTAAATATAATATTTATTAGTAAAATTTTCCTAAGGCAGGCGTTGTTGCTTTTGTTTTGTCTGTTAAATATGACAGTGCGTATATGCGGCTTTTTTTTTGTGTTTTTCGTTTCGCCGCTTGAAAGACAGAAAACCCTTGTAAGCGTTTTACGGAAGGCAACGCAGGCGAATCAGCAACGAACGCCGTCTTGCAAAAAATTGCCGACTATATGTCGACGGACGGCGTTGCGTTGCATTAAGACGACGACTTTAAAAAAATAAAAACAAGAACCGTGCATATGTAGCGTCCACTTTTTAATCTTTGTTTAAAATCAACGCGTCTATTCATAATCGCGCCGTTTCTCTGTGAACGCTTACAAACCTTTTAAATAATAGAGACGTCTCGTTGCGTAGTCTGAAATATTTAGAAGTAAAGAGTAGTAGATATTGAAAATTTTTCCCAAATAAAATAGAATCGCCTTGTACGTTGTGTTGAGAGCGACGTTTGCAGACGATATTTATATTGTCGCAAGCCTTGCGTTTCAAGCGCCAACGGCGTTTGTGAAACTTACGCTAGTTAAAACACGTTGTTATACAAAGTTTTATGCGTTTGTCGCATACTTTGTTATGTTAAAAAAGAAGCAGGAAAACGGGAAATATTATGAAGATTCGGTGTCGTCGCGATAAATTTTTACCGCTTTTTACGTTGATATCCTCTTTTACGGCAACGCGCGACGTTAAACCCGCGTTGCTAAACGTCAAAATGACGGCCGATGAAAAAACCGTCGTCTTAATGGCAACCGACGGAGAAATTGGCGCGCGAGGCGAATTGGCGTCGGACGACGGATTTGTCGTGGAAAACTCAGGCGAAGCTATTTTACCCGCTAAGTTGCTTCGCAAGATTTTGGCGGAAACTTCCGACGACGAGTTGTTACTAGCGTTAGAAGGAACTGCCTTGACTGTTCAAGGAACGAATTTTCAGTATCGTCTTTCCACGTGTTCCAGTGAAGATTTTCCGCCAGTCGAAGGTTTTGAAGCTAATTCATACCATAAAATTGCAACGAAATCCTTGGGCGATTTGATTCGTCGAACTTCTTTTGCGACAGACTCCGAGAATTCCCATTATTCTCTTGGCGGCGTTTTGTTTAATTTTGAACAAGATAGAATGAGCGCGGTGTCGACGGACGGACGACGACTGGCGTTTCAAGAACGTTCGGCGGAATCAGTCCGCGTTGTCGAATCCGCTTCTGAACATCTCTCGGAAAATAAGACGATCTTCCCGCCCAAAACGTTGAATTTGATGGAACGCGCGTTAGGAGATTCTGAAGAAGCGTTGATTGCCGTTAAAGGAGAACGCGCGCTTGTTAAAATTGGGAACGTCGTTATTTCGACTAATCTTATCGTTGGGAGATTTCCTAACTGGCGCGCGATAATTCCCGAAAAAAACGGGCGAAAAAACGTAATTTTTATTGCGGGACAACTGGCTAGCGCCGTTCGCCAAGCCGAGATTGTCGCAACGGAAAAAAAACCCGGCGTATGGTTCCACTTTGAGTCTGGAAAAGTTAATGTGGCGGCGGCAGGAGAAGAAGTCGGCGAATCGAACGTGAATATTCCGATCGCGTATGAAGACGACAAGACTTCGTTGCGCTTGGATTCACGGTTTCTTAACGAGTTTTTCCGTTGCGTTTCGCCCGAAGAAAACGTGGCGTTTTATTTTTTACCAGATAAACCCGCTCTTTTTGAAACGACGGACGGCTATTCTTACGTGATTATGCCGTTGACTTGAATCAGAGGAGCGTGTGAAAATATGTCGAAAGACGCCGATTTAATTAAATGTTTGAATATACGGAGAATAATTAAGGAGTCGGTTTTTCTCCGTGTTTTAGCCGTTGTTGCGTCTTGTTGTTTTACTTTTGCGTCAGAACCAACGCTAAACGTACGTGAAAACAACGAAGCGGGTTTGACTCGATATGAGTTTAACGCCGAAAAAATGGGCGTGCCCGTTCGGATTTTAGCGTATGCTTCAAATGAAACCCAAGTAAATAGCGCCGTTGAAAAAGTTTGGAAACGCTTTGACGAACTTAATGCGATTCTTTCCGATTATGATCCCGAGAGCGAGGTAATTCGAGCTTGTCGAGATTTTGGAGGAACGGGAAATTATGCAGCAGTTAGCGTCGATTTACGTCGCGCTCTTGAAGAATCAAGAAAATATTGCGTTTTGACAGACGGCGCTTTTGATCCTACCGTTAGTCCGATCGTTAAACTTTGGCGTCGAAGTCGAATTTTTCACGAACGACCTCCGCAAGGAGTTTTGGCGTCGGCAAAGACCAAAATTGGGTTAAACGTTTGGGATTTAAGCGAGTCTGGTCTTAAAACGGAGGACGGGGCGCGCTTGGATTTTGGGGGGATTGCCAAAGGTATTGCTCTTGACGAATCGTTGGAGATAATGCGCAAGTTCGGAATTACCTCCGTGTTGATCGACGCTAGCGGAGATTTAAGAATAGGCGATCCTCCTCCGGGACAAGACGGTTGGATTGTAGGCGTCGCTTCTTTGCTCGATAGACCGGCGTTTTACTGCGCGCTTTCGAACGTTGGCATAGCGTCTTCCGGCGACGCCAATCGATACGTGGTTATTGACGGCGTTCGGTATTCCCACATAATCGACCCGAGAACGTGCGAACCGTTGACGCAACGTTGCGTTTCTGCGGTTATGGCTCCCGACGCGACTAGCGCGGACGCTTTAGCAAGCGCTTTATGCGTTTTGGGCAAGGAGGCGCCGCCAATATTTGAGCGAATACGCAAGGAGGGCGTCGAACCGTTGGAGTACATCCTTTTAACGGTAAAACCAGAGGTCGAAGAGTTGCGTTCTAACGACGAAGTCGACGTGCTAGCGACGCCGGAGTTTTCCAGATTGTTTGAAGAATCTAACAATGCCGACGCCAAGTGATTACGGATTCGACGTATTAAAAGCAAGCGAACGACGTTCGTAGGGCGTTCGTGTCGTTTTTGCGTAACGAAGTCGATCGTTTTTTGGGGCGCTAGCGTTTTATCCAGACATAGGATATAATAAGGCGCCTTGGATGCGGTCGTATGTAACGACGAACGCAATCGCCTTTGTAAGACGGTTGCGTTTTAACGCGTTAAATTTGCATACTAGAAGTTTGATAACGTAGAAAATGAATATGGAAAGTAGAAACGGCGCCGAGTTGTCGATCGTCGATTTTCAACAACTTATACGCAAAATGTATGTTGAAAAGGACGTAGAACGCGGCGTTGCCGGCACGTTTATGTGGTTGATGGAAGAGGTTGGCGAACTATCGACGGCTCTAAGAAGCGGAACTCAAAAGGAGCGCGAAGAGGAATTTGCCGACGTTTTAGCTTGGTTGACTACCATAGCCAACGTGGTTGGCGTCGATCTTAACAAAGCGTTGACGGATAAATACGGTTCTGGTTGCCCCGGTTGTGGAAAGCTAGTTTGCGAGTGTCCGAATTCGGAAAAGCCGTAGCGGTTAAACGAACGTTGCTTTTACTTGCGGTTTGATTAGGATACAGAAACGGCGACGGAAGTGAAATGAATCGACCTTGGAGAATAAGAACAGACCTCATAAACGCCCAGCGTTTTTGGAAAACGTCTTCTCTATTCAAAATAAAACGGAACGTTTTTGCAAACGTCGGTTTTTTTTTGATCGTTTCCATTATTTGCGTATTGACAAACGTTCCTGTTTTACGTAGCGCTGAAAAAACTACCGAAGGTTCGTTGAGTATTTCTTGCGTCGACGTTGGAATATCGGGCGTATACAAAAACGGTTATTGGACCAAAGTTCTTATCGGATGGCAAAACGGGACGGTGAAGTCTGTCGAATTGGAAACTACCGATTCTGACGGTACGCCGTTATTTTTAAGTTACGACGTGAGCGCCGAAGAACAAGAGAAGAAAACGATCGAAAGAGGTTTCACGTTTCCGAAGTCAAACGGCAAGTTGGTTGTTCGTTTGATATCCGACTCGCAAAACGTCGTAGAGAAGGTTTTTGAGCCCGGAATAAAGAACGAAGGCGACGATCGGATTAATTTCAACGTTCCTGTTTCTTCTAAACCTGTCTATGCGGTCGTTGGTGATGAAAAATTAGGTTTTTCCGAAGCGTTTGCCGAATTGCGTTGGAAAGAAGAACGTCGACCGCATATTGTAAAAGTAAATACAATAAGCGATTTGCCGTTAGACGCTCGCGCGTATGAGGCGATCGATAAGTTGTTTTTGACAACTAACGATCCCACCGTTTTTGAAAACGTCGGTTGCGACGATAAAAGAATGCGCGCAATTTACGAATGGGTTGAACGCGGAGGCTCCGTAGTTCTTGTCGCAGGGGAGAAATCGCCCGAATTGCTGAAAGAAGGCGCGGCGTTGTGGAATTTGGCGCCCGGCAAAAAGGTTGCGGAAAAACCTCACGAGTTTCGTGTCGTAAATTCTTTTGTATCGGATTTAAGAAACGTTAAAAATCTCGCGATGACGGGTTCGCGTTCTAATCCCTATCTACGAACGCCCGTGGAGTCAGACTTGAAGCCGGGCGTTAAGGTTGAAATGCAGGAAGCGGAGACACCGTTATTAACGGTTCAACCTGTCGGGCTGGGAACCGTCGTATATTTTGCCGCTGATTTATCCGTCGCGCCCTTAGCAAATTGGACAGGCCGAGGACGCCTGTTATTGAAAATATTGGGTGTTGATCCAGACGACGTGAAGGCGTCTTCCGACGCGTCTTTGTTTGTAAAGCGCGGATATAGCGATTGGTCCGGGCAAATACGAAGCGCGCTTGATTCTTTTGAGGGCGTAAAAGTCGTTTCCTTTTCTTTGATAGCGACGTTGTTGTTTGTTTATCTTTTAGTTGTCGCTCCGATCGATTGGTTTATTGCAAAGAAATTGTTGAAACGTCCTATTACGACTTGGATCGTTTTTCCATTGAGCGTCGTTATTTTTTCAACCGTCGCCGTTTTGATCGTGAAATCGTCGACGCCAAAAGAGCCGGTTTTAAATCAAGCCGAAGTTTTGGACGTTGATTTGGAGAGTGGAATTACGCGCGCCACGACTTGGTTAGGTTTCTATTCTCCTTGCGGCAAACGTTATGATTTTGAGACGTCTACGGTTCTTTCGAAAACAGAGCCTCTTTGTTCGACGTTTGTTCCGCTAACCTTGTCGGGCAAGGGATTGGGAGGAGCCGAACAGAATAATTATTTGCCTAGGGTATGGGACGAACCGTATCAAATTCTTTCGGGCTCCGAAAAAATCGGGATTGTTCGAACGCCTATCGCGCCGCGTTCAAGTAAAAGTTTTGTTTGCCGTTCCATATCCAGAATAAAAGATTTGCCAAAAGCGCCTGTTTTAATCGACGACGGGCTGACCTTAAAAGGTTCCGTTATTAATCCGTTTGACGTTCCAATTTATTCCGCTTATATTCTTTACGAGGGAGGCGCGTATTCGTTAGGAACGCTTGCGCCCGGCGAAACGCAAATAGAACGAGGAACTACGCGCGTGGAGCCTATGCGCGTTCTAAACGAACATCGAAGTTCAGTTCCGGCGACTCAAGCGGGAACGTGGGATTCGACGACTTATAACTGCGTCTCGACTCGTATTCCTTACATTTTGCGAACAGCGTCTTTTTACGAGTTTGGCGGCGGCGAAGACAATTTTGGAATAGCCAAGAGATTGCAGGGCGACGTTGATTTGAGCGCGTTGTTGCGTTGCGATCGAGCCGTCGTTTATGGAACGGTCGTCGATCCGTATTACGAGGAGTATCGTTCTAGCGACGAATTGGCTAAGAAATCGGCAGACGCCTTAGAATTAGAAAACCTCAATAAAAAAGTTGCCGATCGTAAAGGCGAAATTTCAAAGAGCGCCAGCGAGGATGCTCTCGAGCGATATGGAGACGCTGGAACAAGCGACGAATTCTTTTCAACGTTGATTTCGTGGAAAGAAGACGGGACGGAGGCTTGCGTTCATAACGCGAATAAGAGGACTCTCGTCGTCAGAATAGTCGTTCCTTTGAAACGCGAGGGAAACGAACGTTAGACAGGCGTTTCAATAAACGGGAATAAACATTAAGCGGATTGCGAGAAGTTCGATGATCAAGACGGAAGATTTAACAAAACAGTACGGCAAACTTTTTGCGTTAAAGAATTTATCGCTGGAATTAAACGAGGGCGATCTCTTTGGATTTATTGGACCTAACGGTTCTGGTAAAACGACGACGATGAAAATGCTCGCAACCTTATTGCAACCGACTTGGGGCGAAGCGTATGTTTGCGGAATGTCGATTTATACCAACCCCAAGGAGATACGCAGGATAATCGGTTTTATGCCGGATTTTTTCGGCGTATACGACGATATGAAGGTAATCGAGTATCTTGAGTTTTTCGCGGCGGCTTATCGCGTCAAGGGCGAGGCGCGACGAAAAGTTTGCAACGAGGTTTTGGAACTCGTTGATCTTGGATATAAAAGAGAGGCGCTGGTTACTAGTTTGAGCCGCGGAATGACCCAAAGGCTTGGATTGGCGCGCGTCCTATTGCATAATCCGCAGGTGTTGTTGTTAGACGAACCGGCCAGCGGATTAGATCCCCGCGCGCGAATCGAAATTCGCGAGTTGTTAAAGCGTTTAGGCAGTATGGGAAAAACTATTATGGTTTCGAGTCATATTTTGCCCGAATTGGCCGACGTGTGCAATAAAGTAGGCATTATCGAACGCGGCGAGTTGTTAGTCGACGCCAAAGTCGAAGACGTTATGAGGCGCGTTCGCGATCAAATTGCCGTATTAGTGGATTTGGCCGAACCTAGGGACGACGGCTTTTCCAAGAAAGTTGAAACTTGTATGAAATTTTTGTCGGACGACGACGTTGTCGACAAAACGGAACTTGACAAGAGCGGTTCGATTCGTGTTTTTATTAAAAAAGGATTGGGATTGGACGATTATTCCGCGTTGTTGACGCGTTTAATTGAACATAAGTTTCGTATCAAATCTTTTTGTGAAGAAGAAGTCAATCTTGAAACGGCGTTTATGACCTTAACTCGAGGTATTACGGCTTAAGTTTTTAAAAAAGGCGCGCTGTTTGATTTTTTATGAAGACGACTTTTTATGAAGACGACGTGAAAACGCGTTTGACAACGGGGTGAACGATGAAACGTATAATTGCCGTATCAGTCGCGCTTATTGCGCTGACGATCGTTTCGGACGCTTATTCGGCGAAGGTTACGATTAAACGCGGGACTAAAACGGAAAACGTCGAACTTCAAAAAGAAAAAGACGCAGTAAACGTCGATAGTAACATAGGCTCGAAAAGCGCGAGTATTATTTCGAGCGGAGCGAGCGAAGTCGAGGGTAAAAAATCGACGCCGAAGACAGAGAACGTCAAATCTGCCGCAACGGCTGAAGACTTGACGGAGATTCCAAGTTCTCCCCTCTTGCCGATGACCGACGCGGAACGCGACGCCAAATATCCGATCGTTCCACAAGCGTTAAGAATGACGTTGGAGGAATTGACTCCGACGAAAGAATTACGAAATATTCGCGTGCTAAAGGCGATGGCAAGGATACCTCGCGAAGAGTTTGTGCCGAAGGATTACCGCGCGTATGCGTACCAAGACGCGGCGATTCCGATCGGCGAGTCGCAAACGATATCTCCTCCTTTTATTGTCGCGTATATGACGGAAGCTCTTGATCCTCAACCGACGGATCGCGTTTTAGAGATAGGAACCGGCAGCGGATATCAGGCCGCCGTGTTAAGTTGTTTGGTTGCGGAAGTATATTCTATCGAAATAGTAAAAAATCTCGGTCGACGCGCGGCGGAAACTTTGAAACGTCTTGGATACGACAACGTTTTTGTCCGTCTTGGAGACGGATACCAAGGTTGGAACGAAGCGGCTCCTTTTGACAAGATTATTGTAACCTGTTCTCCAGAAGACGTGCCTCAGCCTTTGATAGACCAGTTGAAAGACGGCGGAAAGATGTTGATTCCGATCGGCGAGAGGTATCTTCAGTATTTTGTTCTTTGTGAGAAAAAAGAGGGGAAATTCATAAGGACGACTTTGACGCCCGCTAGTTTTGTTCCAATGACGGGCGAAGCGGAAGATAGACGCGTCGAAAAGCCTGATCCAACATCTCCTTCTTTGATTGGCGGAGGGTTTGAGATTGTTAATCCCGTTCCAGCCGAATTGACCCCGACGGCGACTTGGAAGACTGATCGATCGTCAAACTTCGAATCTGGCGGTAAGGGTAGCGACGAAAAGATCGACGAGACAAACATACAATTACCTCCCCCGCGCTTGACGCCCGAGGGATGGTTTTCCACGCGAAATACGTTTGTGGCAGACAGAGAGGACGCTTACGAAGGCGGAAGAGTATGCGTATGCGACAATGCCTCCGTTATTGAAGAACAACAAAAAAAGATTAGAAACGCCGAGCGTTTCAAAGCGGCGACTTTGCCGGAAAACAGACGCGAGGCGACGCCGTTGGAACTTGACGTCAAAGAAAAGCAACGCGAACAGGAAGCCGTTTGTCATTTGAGACAAAATTTTGCGATAGATGGAACTGAAGTTAAAAAAATCGTTCTAAGCGGAGCGTATCGGGTTGAAAAGTTGCATCCGAACGTAGGCGGAAGACAAACGGTAACGCTGATTAAATTGTATTTTTTTGACCGAGAGCGCAAGCCCGTGAAAAACGGGGAGTTTGTCGTCTTGGCGACGGCGTTGGATGCAAGCGGTTGGAATGAATTTTCGCAGGAAATTTCCGTGCCAAGTCGAGCCGTTGAAGCGTCGTTGCAAGTGGGAATTTTAGACGGAATAGGCGTTGTTGAGTTTGACGGACTGGCGTTAAAAAATAAAAATGAAAAAAAGACGTCAGGTCGTCGGTAGAAAAACGCGCGATGCTCGGTAGAATGCAACGGACGTCTAATTTTGGAGACTTCTATGAACGAATTTGGCGCAGGCGAATTAAGCTTCCGTTACGATATGGCGTTGGAATACGTTGCAAACGTTCATAGAACGCAACGAAGAAAATTTGGCGAAGTTCCTTATTTATCCCATTTGCTTCGAGTTTCCGGGCTTGCGCTCGATTATGGCGCTTCGGAAGACGTCGCTATCGCCGCTTTGTTACACGACGCGGTTGAAGATTGCGGCGGCGTTCCCCGTTTAGATGAAATTCGGAATTTGTTCGGAAATTTTATAGCCGACGTCGTATTTGAAACCTCTGATTCTTTGCAGTCTGATTCCAATCGTAAGGCTCCTTGGCGAGAACGTAAGGAAGCTTATTTAGAACGTTTAGCCGTAGGGTTAAACGAATCCGTTCTAGTAAGCGGATGCGATAAACTGGACAACGTAACGTCGTTGAGTCGTGCGATCGGTTTTTTTGGGGTAGAATACGTAGCGTCCCAATTTTATGCCGATCGGGCTTGTCAATTTTGGTATTACGAATCTGTTGCGTCGATTTTGCGGAAACGTTCCGTACCAGTCGCAGGCGAGTTAGAGAACGCGATCGCTCAATTAAAAGAAATTTGGAAGTAGCGTATCGCCAAAAAAAATAAGTTCGTTTGGAAACTTTCAGGGAGTTTTCGAAAGATTGACGCGTCGTTTACTATGTATAACGCGTATAAAACGAGTAAAAAAAAATGATCTTTTAAAAAATTTACGATAAGTTTGATTAAATGATTGCGGCGCCCCTGTCTTTTTTGAAACGTTGTGTTAAAATAAGTCAAGACGTCAGGGAAGCGAGTTCTCTTGATTTACTTGTTCGGAGACGGCGTTTGGACGTTGTTGCGGTACAAAAACGCTAGAGTTAGGAGAAAATAAATGAAACGTTTTGCGGCGTATTTGTTTGCCTTCGTCAGTTGCTGGGCGGTATCGTTCGTTCAGGCGGCGGACGTCGATACTGTGAACGTAGGATTTAATTTTTATGTCGGAGCCCCCTGTGAATACGTGTCCTATCCCGAGGATTTGCATTATGCGGTGGTGAGTACCGACGGAGAAAACCTTCTTAAAGGCGTGTTAACCGCCGAGGATCGTGGAAGGTTTGAAGGATTGATCGACGTAAACATTAATAATTTTTACGTCATTGTCGAACAGCCTTCGACAAGTTTTTTTGGTAGCGTCCTAGTTCGTAGAGCCTCCGAGATCGACGAGTTGTATTTTATTCTTGACTCTTTTGATTTGACTTGGCTTGAAAAGGCACATCGTTGTTTGGACGACGCCGAATGTATGAAAGACGACGACGGCGATAGATTTTGCGATCATTGCGCCGCTTGTTTCTTCGGTAAAGAAAACGACGGTAAGCGTTTTGAAGGAGAGCCTTGTTGCGACGACGATTGTTGCGACGAGTACTGTGTTTGTCGATTGTTGTACGGGTACCTTACGGATTGCGCGTCTATTGCCGACGGCAGTTCGCAAGACGCTGATGTGAACGAGGGTTTGCAAGGTAGAGATGCAAATTCTGGAACAGACGCTTCAGACGTTTTACAAAACGGTCAAGTTTCGTCGCAAGGCGGGCGAAACGGTTCGCCGCGTTATTCGACGAATTCGAACGTGTTGTCGAACAACCCTTATTCTTACGGAGCCTCCAATTTCGGAACCTATGGATTCGGAAATCCAGGTTTGGGCGGTAGCGGTTTTATGGGCGCTAGCGGAGGTTTGTCGAGTTTGGGGATGTTAGGGATGATTGGCGGGATGATTGCCGTTTCTGTGGCTAACAATTCCCAAAAGCCGAAGTCTCCGACCAAGTCTTCCGTAGAGTAAGCGCCGGGCGGATGTTTGTCAGAATAAATTTTGCATAAGACGTTGTTGTGGGAGGTTTTGTCGTTTAAGTTGCGTAATAAACGGCGAGTCTCCCAAGTTACGTTTGTGACGGTTGTATATTTGAAGGTTTGAAAGATGAAAAAGTGTTGTTGCGTATTTCTAACGACCGTTTTGATGCTGGCGTTTATTACCACAACGCTTGCTTCCGACTTAGAACTGGAATTCTATTTGCAGGCGGGTTCATCTCCTGTCGTTCCAATTAAAAACCTTCATTGCGTGTTGATCGATTCCAATAAAAATAGAATATTAGATGATCGCTTTGAGGACGAGGTGGTTTGTAAAGTTGCCGTTTCTCTCGAAGAAGGCAATTATTCCGTAGTCGTGGAAGAGCCGGTTTCTCATTATTTTGGAAATGCAAATATTCGGGTTGCCTCTCAATCAAGCGGGTCGATGATTTTTTTACTTGACAATTTGGGACTGAATCTTCTCGAGGGCGTTCATACCTGCGACGAACGTTTGTCGTGCTTGTATGGGGACGAATGTTCTTGCGACGATGCTTGTATATGCAAACGAATTCATAATAAGCCGTCGTTGAAATTAGTTGGACAAACAAAAGAAGACGTCGTTTTACACAGCGCTAGGACGACTTCAAGTGAAAAAATGGGAAAGCCGCGAGTAGTAGGTCAACCTACTTGTTCAACCTCTTGCGTTTATTCCAATCTGTGTGAGGGAATTGGGAATGCCTACGGTAGTTGCGAGGCGTGTTATGGTTATGCAGGTAGCGGCGGCAATTGGAAATTACTCGGTTTGTTAGGGCTATTGGCTTTGATTGACTGTCCGGGTCCGGTAACGTCGGTGCCTGTGTATAAGTAGTCTGAGCAACGAGTCGACCTCTTTGAAGGGACGTCTTGGGATGTTGAGGTAATCGAAAGGTCGCGAGAGCGACCTTTTTTTAATTAAGCATAATTATCGGCGATAATATACGCAATGAACGCACAATAGGTTTGGCGCGAAAAATTTTACTACTTATGAATCGAGGTTTGAAATATCTGCGCTTCTCTCGCTTGATTTTTTCAGAACTACGTTGTCGCCTGACAGGTGAAAATTGTAACCGTTTACAACCTTTTACGACAAGTCTCCAAAAGAAATTCGGCGGTTGGAATTGCCTAAAAAACGACGATTTTACGCGTGTTCACAATCCAATGTCAACGCCGCTTTTTGACCGAATGCTTTCAGCAAGCGTTTATCGACGTTTTAAAGATTCTTCTATCCGACGGGGAATGAATAAACTAGAGTACTCGATTTATCTTGAATTATTCCTGATTACGTTGCAAGACCGATAGGATTCAACGTTTTTTGATCTTTCATAAGGGAAAATTCAAAAGCGACGAGTATATTTAGACAATGAACGTCTGTAATATTGTAATATCAAATAAGTTATTAAGAGATGTTATTATTGTGTTGTTGATTAGGTTGACGTATTTTAAATATTTGTTTTATGCGTTAAAATTTTTGTTGTTTTATTTTTCTTTGCGTTTTGTTTTATTTCTCTTTGTTGCGTGCTTTAATTCTTGATTATATAAAAACTTACGAAAACGACCTTCCCATAATTGAAATGATTCGTTATAATGGAGAAAACGTGCTAGTACTCTTGAAAGATAGTTAAGAGAGAATTTGTTGAACGGGTTCTTTTAATTATTTGAGGGAGAGTCGAATGTAAGTAGCGTTGTTGACGACGCAAACAATAAAGAAGTAAAAAAGAAAACATAGCGTTTGGAAAGAAAGCTTCTTTTGACCATAAGGTAGGATTGTCGTATGGCTAATATTCCTCAGCAAGATTTCTCTGAATCGTCAAAATCAGGCGTTAAGGAGAACAGTGGAAAAACCCCTGACGTTGAAAAGACTAAAAGGTCTTCGAAGGAATCTCGAAGTCGTTCAACGGTTAGGTTAGATCGTCAAACGCTTGATATTTTGCGTCAGCCAACCGGCGGAGTCGCGTCTAATTTGGGAGGACGCGAGCTGAATTTGTTTGACGTTCTTGGCATACTCAAGCGGCAAATTTGGGTGGTCGTTTTATTATCGCTTATTGGCGTTACTGCGTCTGGGTACTACTTTACGACGCAACCGAAACGTTACGCCGCCGAGTCTAGTATTTATATTCCTACGCAAAATTCCGTGTCCGTATTGAACAGCGTCGGTAATCACGGCGGTACGATGACGCAGAATATGCGTGGTGAAAAACTTGAAACGCATGCGATGATCATAACGTCGTATGAGATTTTAGCGAAGGTTTGGAAAGACCTTTCAACCGATCCGGAAAAGAAAGAACATATTACGACGGTAAGTTCCTCGCGCAACGTTGAGGTTGGCGGAGACGCCGAGCAAGACTTGTCGACGTCCGAAGACGCTCGCGCAATAAACAAGTTGAAGGGAATGTTGGAAGTGAAAGTCGGCGGCGGTCGTGAATTTGCCGACGCCAATTCAATTACGATTTCTTGTGAAGCTCTTGATCCTGTCGAAGCGGCAAACGTTGTCAACGCCGTAGTTGAACAATTTCAGAAGTATTTTGAAGAAAAATATAATCGAAATAATAAAGAGGCTGAAAGGGCGATTATAGAATCGAAGGAAGCCCTTGCACAGGAAACTGAGGTGAGGAAGAAGGAACTCTTTGACTTCATTAAGGAATCTCCTAACGCGTTCATTGGAAGTGAAGAAAATAATCCGCTTTTGACTTCGCTTATTAAAATGAGCGAAAATATGGTCGATACGGATATTCAAATTTTACGATTGGAAAACCATTTGCAGTCGATCGAAAAAGCCGTCGAAGGACGTGATCTTGACTCCATAACGGAAGCCGAATTGATCGCTATTTTTGGCGGCGGCGACAATGAAGCTATTTTGACTTCTATTACTGGGATGGCGCGAGGAACTCAAGATTACGATCAGTTTGTTCGAAACGCTCAGATGCAAATGGGCGAAAATACGATACAACATCAAATTCAAGGTTTGGAACTTGAATTAGTGGAAGCGCGCGGGAGGTATTCGACCGACCATCCAAAAGTGAAGGCTTTGACGTCCCAAATTGAGGAACTTCGAACAAAAGCGAAGACTCTTGAAGAAGGCGCCGATAAATCTGGTATGATTGGCACGATTAGTTATCCAGAGATGTTTAAGACGTATGTTCTCGCGTTGAAACGACGCGTAGAAGCGCTTAAGCAGGAAAAAGCAAAAATTAACGAATATATTGAAAGTAAAGACGAGGAAATTCGTAAAATTACCGAATATCGGGAAACTATTCAAGCGAAGCGTATCACGATCGAATCCCTCAAGTCTATGCAAAATAATCTTGAGCAGAATTTGAAACAACTTGCGATGCTTAGCGACGTGAGTACTTATCAGGTTGAGGTATTGACGGCCGCTTCTCCAAACGAATCGCCCGTATATCCCAATTTTATTAAGTTTGTGTTTATTGGGTTTGTTTTGGGCTTTGCTTCTGGAGTCGCGTTGGCTTATTTGATTGACGTCACCGACGCCACGTTCCATACTCCGGGTGAAGTTGCTCGCGCAGTGCGTATGCCAATTTTGACGCAATTCCCGAGTTTCAAACACAAGTTACGCGACATAACGCCCAAGAAACGTAAGGAGTTGCGAGAAGAACATAAACCGAATCCTGAATTGTTGGCTTACTACCATCCCAATGATCCTATATGCGAAGTTTGGGGACAAATTCGAACGCGTTTATTCAATCGCTTCAAGGGAATGCAAGGCGTTGTGGTTATGAACACAAGTCCTCACCCCGGCGATGGAAAATCAATGATGATCGCAAATATAGCGGTAAAAATAGCCGAGGCTGGGAAGAAGGTTTTATTAATCGACTGCGACTTACGAAAGCCGGACCTTCATAAATGGTTTGGAATGGCGAACGAAGTTGGAGTTTCTAACGTTTTGGCAGGAAAAGCCGCCGTTCAAGACGCGACCTATGAAACGGTTGTAAAACGTTTGAGTTTTATGCCTGCCGGAACGGAGAGAAAAGCTCCCGCCGAGCTGATTGCCGGTCAGAAATTCGATGAATTTATCGAAGGGGTACGGCGCGCGTATGATTATATCTTTATCGATACTCCTCCTGTGTTGTACGTAAACGACGCGCCTATGATCGCTTCGCGAACCGACGGATGTATGTATGTGTTCCGTGTTCGTCGTCGCGGTCGACCGGACGTTGTTTCAGGCGTTAAGGCGTTGGTTGAAGTGGGCGCCAATATGCTTGGATGCATTGTTAATTGCTACGAAAAGCATAGATTTTATAATGAAACTGCCATTAATGACGAACCTAGCGATTATGGTTACGGCGATTATGGTTACGGCGGTTATGGAACCGGAGGTTATGGTTACGGCGGTTACGGCGGCTATGGTTACGGCGGCTATGGTTACGGCGGTTACGGCGGTTATGGCGGCTATGGATACGGCGCAGGTTACGGCGGCTATGGATACGGCGCAGGTTACGGAGCCGGATATGGCGCAGGTTACGGAACAGGTTATGGAACAGGTTACGGTTCTTATGGATACGGTTCTTCAGACGAGGAGAACGGCAATCCTGGAAATCAACCTTCAAAATCTCAACCGAAGCCGACGGACAAATAAACTTGTATGGAGTAGCGTTTGAAGTTCCGTCTTCAAACAGTCGTTTTTTAAGGGATTGAAACGTTTGGTCGTTTCGATCCCTTTTGTTTTTATCGTTGTTTATGACTTTCGCAATTTTTTCGTTTTTTAAGAGAAATTTTAAAAAAACGCCGCAAACTTCTTGCGTTATATAACAATAGACCTTATACTATCGTCGTTTGTAAGGTTTGTTGGACGTTGTTCGAACGTCGTTTATGGAGACGAGGTTCTGAAAGCTCTATAGACGCGCGTGGACGACGTTTTTGGACTACGAGAAGTTCAATCCTTTGGAGATAGAATTGCGAAAGACAGGTCGAGTAATCGTCTTTTAAGTTATTGAACTTGTATCGGTGATTTTGAGAAAAGAATATGTCGACAGACGAAATATTATTTGACGTTGAAGAGAGAATGGAAAAAGCAGTCGCCCGTTTGCGCAAGGGGTTAACCGGCGTTCGAACGGGACGAGCGAATCCTGGTCTTGTGGATTCTGTTAAAGTAGTCGCTTATGGTTGTGAAACGCCTTTGAAACAGTTGGCGACGATCGCTTGTCCTGAACCTCAATTGATCTTAATCCGTCCTTTTGACGCAGGTACGTTAAAAGATATTGAAAAGGGAATTATCAATTCAGAGTTGGGATATGCGCCTAATAACGACGGAAAAGTCATTAGACTTAATATTCCGCCGCTTTCCACAGAAGTTCGTCGCAAAATGGCTAAAATGATTAGCGATCTTCTCGAGGAATGTAAGATTGCTATTCGCAACGTTAGACGAGACGGCAATAAAATGGTCGACGCTGAAGAAAAAGCGAAGAACATTTCGGAAGACGAGCGCGACGTTACAAAGGAATCGATTCAAGACTTGACAAAAAAATATGAAGAGTCAGCAACAGAATTGGCAAAGAGTCGTGAAAAGGACGTAATGGAAGAATAATTTTCTTGACAAATCATCAAAAGTTTCACGCGGCGAATCGAGTCGCGTGAAACGGTTCTTGCTCGCGACTCCTTTGTTTTTTATGATTCTTGGAAATTTCTTTTTTTCTCATTGCTTAAGAGGCTTATCTTTGCTAGAATGGGGAGCGGCGCGTTAGGTCGACAGAGAGCGGCGCGCGTTTATAGCTCAGGCGATTTAAATCGTCCGTATTTGGTTAATAAAATCGACTGTTGTCCTTTGTTTGGGATCGTCGAGTTCAAAATATTTTGTTTGATTCTTATTGAGTCGTTTTTAGTTGAGACGCGTCGTAGTAATACGAGCGCGTCCATTGGCGTGCAGAAAAATGCAATAATCAATAAGTTGAGCGTCGCTTTTTTAGGGATTTCAATTTAACGAAGACGATTAGACTTTCATAGCCGAAGTCGTTTGGTTATTTTGAGGACGTTACAAGACTGTTTCGTTTTAAAGACTTACTTTTATGTAAGCGCTCAATAGAACGGCGAGTCTTTGGGATTGTTGTTGCTTTTGGTCGGACGTAATTTATGTCGTCGATTATTTCAACGCGTCCTGTGAAAGCGAATTTCTAAACGTGAAAAAGCTATCTGCGATATTTTGAATCGGCGTAAATTCGAACGGGGGACGACGGATTAAGGAAATACAGTGACTCCCCATATAATAGCGATAATGACGCTCGCGTTCATTGCCGTGGCTTTTCTTTCAGGCGGCGGCGTATATTGGGCGTTGGGTTGTCTCAATAAAATACGTAAAAGAGATGCTGAAAACGAAGCAGAGGAGATTTTACGTCGCGCCAAGAACGACGCCGACGCTTTTCGACGTGAAGCCGAAATCGAACTGAAAGAGAGGTCGATGAGGCAGAAAGAAGAATTAGAAAAAGAAAAGCGCGCGGCTCGTAACGAACAGAATGAAAAGGAACGTTTACTTGATAAGCGACAGGAGATTCTCGATCAGCAGGCGGAAGATTTGCGCAAACAAGAACGCGAGTTGCTGACTTCGAAAGCTGTTCTCAAGTTGAAACTTGAAGAACAGGAAAAATTGACGGATGAATTACAAAAAAAGGTCGCCGCTCAAGATCGCGCTTTGTACGAGGTGTTGAATCTATCCAAAGAAGAGGCGAGAAGACGTCTATTATCAAAATTAGACAAGGAGTTAACTGAAGAAGAAGGCGCGATAATTTTACGTCATGAGAAAAGTATCGCGGAACATTGCGTGGAACAGGCGCGCAATACGTTGTTGCTGGCGTTGCAACGTTATGCGGCGGCGCATACGGCCGAAGCGACGACGAGTACCGTCGACATTCCGAACGACGATATGAAAGGGCGCGTTATTGGGCGAGAAGGACGCAATATTCGCGCGTTTGAAAAGATTACGGGCGTCGACGTTATCATAGACGACACGCCCGGCGTGGTGATCGTCAGCGCGTTTGACGCGATACGACGCGAATCGGCGCGTTTGACTTTAACGCGCCTAATTGCCGACGGGAGGATTCACCCGTCTCGTATCGAAGAAATATATGCGCAATCGCATGCCGAAATTCAAGATTTCATTCAACACGCGGGCGAAGAGGCCTGTCAAGAAGTCGAGGTTCACGGTCTTCACGAACGAATTATTAGTTTATTAGGACGGTTATATTTCCGAACAAGTTATAGTCAAAACGTGTTGCGCCATTCGATCGAAGTGGCTTTTTTGGCCGGAGCGTTGGCCGCCGAGTTAAAATTAGACGAACGACTCGCCCGACGTTGCGGTTTGTTGCACGATTTGGGCAAGGCCGTCGATCATGAGATCGAAGGGGGACATCCGAAGATTGGCGCGGATATTCTCAAAAGGTACGGCGAACCGATCGAGGTTGTTCAAGCGGCGTTGAATCATCACGAAGATCCTCGAATCGCTAGTCCATATACGACGATCGTTGCAGCCGCCGACGCTTGTAGCGCGTCGCGTCCCGGCGCGCGTCGCGAGACGCTGGAACGTTACGTTAAAAGAATGGAAGAACTTGAGAAGATCGCGATGGAATACTCCTGCGTCGAACAGGCGTTTGCCGTTCAAGCCGGCAGGGAGATGCGCGTGCTTGTCAATTCCCAATCGACAACCGACGAAAGCGCCGCGAAACTCTGTCGAGATATTGTAACCGCGTTAAAGGAACGATTGTTGTTTCCCGGAGAAATCAAGGTAACGGTAATTCGAGAGACAAGAACGACGGAGATTGCAAAGTAGACGCCGTTTTGTTTGGGAATAACGAACGATTAACGGGCGCGCCTTTTCGAAGACGCGCCTGTTTGAATTTGCCGATTTGGATATTAAATGTTTGAACTAAGCGAATGTCCCATTTTATCTCGCTTGGTTTCCAGATAAAAACGATTGTGTTCGTTACAGGGCGCTTCGAGCGGCACCTGTTCGACGACGCTTAGATCGAAACCTCCATAAATAAAGGCGTCGACTTTTTTGGAGTTGTTCGTCATCAGACGGATTTTATGGAGTCCAAGATCCTTAAGAATTTGAATTCCAACTCCATAGTCGCGAAGATCGACCTTGTGACCTAAAGCTAAGTTGGCTTCGCAAGTGTCGAGTCCTTTATCTTGAAGCGCGTAGGCTTTAATTTTTTCAACTAAACCAATACCGCGTCCTTCTTGAGGAAGGTAAACCAGTACGCCGACTCCTTCTTGTTGAATTTTGGCGAGCGCCATATGCAACTGGTCGCCGCAATCGCAACGTAAGGAGGCTACTAAATCGCCGGTAAAACAGGAGGAATGCAAACGTACCAACGGCGCTTCTTTGGAGGCGACGTCGCCATAGACGATGGCGATCGGTTCGCCGTCTTCGTACTTTATTTTGTACGCGTAGATTCGCCCGTCGCCATATTTGGAGGGTAAAGACGCCTCGGCGACGCGTTCGACAATTTTCTCGCTACGCCGTCGATATTTAATGAGGTCGGCGACGGAAACAATTTTTAGATTGAATTGACGCGCCATAGCAATTAGTTTGTCAGTCGTCGCGCGATCGCCTGTTTCGTCGAGAATTTCGGTAAGTAGACCGGCTGGAAAAAGACCGGCAAGACGCGCAAGATCGACCGCCGTTTCCGTATGACCCGCGCGACGTAGAACGCCTCCTTCTTTGGCTTCAAGCGGGAAAAGATGCCCAGGTCGAACAAAATCGGAGATTTTACTGTTGGGATCGGCAAGAGCGCGTACTGCCATTGCCTTTTCTTGCGCCGTAATGCCTGTGCGCGCTTTGACGTGATCGACGGGGACTGTAAACGCCGTTTGCAAAGGCGCCGTATTGTCTTTGACCATCTGGGTTAGATTTAAGCGTCGACACGTATCGGGCAATAAAGGAACGCAAGTTTGACCGCGCCCGTGTTTCAGCATAAAATTGACGTGTTCCGGGGTAACCTTTTCAGCGGCGCAGATAAAGTCGCCCTCGTTTTCACGATCTTCGTCGTCCATAACGATTACTATTTCGCCTTTTCGAAACGATTCGATCGCTTCTTCGATCGTATTAAGTTTGTCGGACATAATGCGTTCTCCTTGCCCAATCGCTATACGTTCTTGTAAAACGCCCGAATTATCGGAGACGTCGAGCGTCTTAATTCGAAAAAAAGCGCCAATATTATAACGCAACGCCGCCGTCTGTTAAGGGGACGTTGTTTTGCCCCCTACGTACAGATAGTAAAGTCGTTTTTATGAATAGTTGCGCGTATGTTTTTACGAATTGACAAATTTTTGTCTTTTAAACCTCTTTCGGGGGTTGAAAAGAGCGTCTTTTTTACCGTATAATATAGAAGCGGCGTTCTGTTGCGTTCAATAGGGCTCCGTTTGAAAGAAGTTTTTTGTTTATCGAAAGGTATTTTATGCGAGTAGATCCTTACCAACTCCAAGAACATCCCGTGCATTATTTGAATCCGACCGTTGATTTGTCGAAGATTAAACGCGTCGTATTTGATATGGACGGCACCATATACAAAGGCGGAACGTTGTTTCCTTATACGAAGAGCGTCTTTGAGACTCTTGAAAAGATCGGAGTCGACTACACCTTTTTGACGAACAATTCGTCGAAAAGCGCCAAGGATTATTTGACGAAAATTCTCAAATTGGGGCTCAAAGCGACTCCCGATAATATTTCAACGTCTGCGACGGCGACTTTTTTCTACTTGAAAAACGCCTATCCGAACGTCAAAAAAATCTATGTTCTTGGAACGGCGAGTTTGCGCGAGGAATTTGTCGAGCATGGATATGAAACGATCGACGAATACAATGAAAAAGAAGAGCCGGAACTTGTCGTCGTCGCGTTCGACACTACGTTGACTTACGATAGGTTATGTAAGGCGACGTATTGGATCGGACAGGGAAAACCATACGTTGCAACGCATCCCGACACTGTTTGCCCGACGGATCTCGACACGATTTTAGTTGATTGCGGAGCCGTTCAAGCGTTAATTGAAAACGTGACGGGGCGTCGTCCCGAAGCCGTGCCCGGTAAGCCGGATAAAAATATGATCGGCGGAATTATGGATAAGTACGGTTTAAAGACCGACGAAGTGATAATGGTCGGAGACCGTATTTATACGGATATGGAGATGGCGCGTCGCGCGAACGTCGCGGGCGTATTGGTTCTGACGGGTGAAGCGACGTTAGAAACGTTGCGCGAGAGCGGACTTACGCCGGAGCTTGTCTTGGATAATATTTCTATTCTTGCCGACTTGCTTGTCAAGGCTGGCGCTGGTAAGAAAGCTTGATTTAAATTTAGTCGATATTTAGGTTCTTTTCCCAAGAAAGTAACGAATTAATGTCTAATTCAAATACGGCGGTTACGGCGCCAGCGCGAACAGATCGGGATTACGAATACTGGCGTTGGCGTATTCTTATTGGAACGATGATAGGATATATTTTCTTCTACTTCGTTCGTAAAAGTATTACGATGGCGATGCCTGGTTTGGAGTCGATCGGCGTCACGAAGACGACGCTTGGACTCTTTTTGACGATACACGGCGTGTTATACGGCGTTTCTCGCTTTATCAACGGCGTGTGGAGCGATCGCGTCAATCCTCGTTACTTTATGTCGATCGGGCTTTTTTTAGCCGCGTTGACAAACGTATTTTGCGGATTATCGTCGGATATTGCGTCGGCGTTCTTTCCAACGGCGTCGGACGCGTCTAAAGCGAATGTCATCGCGTGGATTATTGGGTCGTTTTGGATTATCAACGGCTGGGTTCAAGGCATGGGATTTCCTCCCTGTGCAAAAAGTTTGATGCACTGGTTTGCTCCTCGCGAACACGGCGTTAAGTTTGCGACTTGGAATATTTCGCATTCTTTTGGAGCGGGTTTGGTCTTTTTGCTGAATTCTTTCGTCGTCGGATTTGGCTGGAAATACTGTTTCTTTGTTCCTGCGGCGTTGAGTTTGAGCGGAGCGGTCTTTTTGTTCTGGGCGTTGCGCGATTCGCCGGAAAAAGAAGGATTCGATCCTGTTGAAACATATTACGAACGAAAGCATCGTTCCCAAAAGGCGGACGAAACAAATTCCGTTCCTTGCGAACAAGTCCAAGAAAATTCCTCCGTCGAAGAAAAACAGACGGGCTGGTGGGACGATCTTTGCAAAAACGTTCTTTCGAATTGGGCTATTTGGGTTCTTTGCTTTGCGAATTTTTTTGTTTACATCGTTAGATTTTCGATTCTCGACTGGGCGCCGACCTTTTTGTCCCAATCGAAAGGACTCGATTTGCAATCCGCCGGCTGGGCGACCGCGTGTTACGAAATCTTTGGCGCGTTCGGCATTATCCTAAGCGGCGTGATGATGGACAAAGTATTCAAGGGGCGCGGCGCGAAAGCGTGCTTTGTTTATATGCTTGGTTGCGGAATTGCATCCTTTGCGTTTTGGAAACTAGACTCCGAATCGTTGACTCTCAATATTTTGTTGCTCAGTTTGATCGGATTCTTTATTTACGGTCCTCAATGCTTGATCGGTTGCGTCGCGTCGACCGTCGCTACGAAAAAATCGGGCGCCGCGTCGAGCGGTTTGACCGGCTTGTTTGGCTACTTGGCGACGATCGTTACCGGATTTGGCGTCGGATTGATCGTCGATTCTAGCACGGCTCCTTACAAAGCGGAGCGAGACGCGCAAGTAGTTATTACTCTTTCTCGCGTCTACGGTAAAACGGACGAGGAAATTCAAAAAGTCGCCGATACGTTGTTGCGAGGCGATTCTCTTGCCAAGGTTGTCAAAGAGGCGGAAGGATATTACGACGCGCGACGAAGCTACGAAAATAGCGTCGAGAAATACGGCGACGCATCGTCCAGTCCTAAGACGGCGAAACTCGGTAAGAAGTTGGAAAGTAAAAGGGAGAAATTGACGAGCGCGTTTGACGCCGTAGCGGAGGAATTGAATCAAAAGCCCGCGATCGTCGCGCGCGACTTGAACTTTGATCAAACGGTCTCCGACGTTGCGAAGGGACGCGCCGCGATTTCTAAAGCGGGATGGCCTCGTATTTTTGGAATGCTCGTCGTTTCGTCGTTGGCCGCGCTCGTGTTGTTTGCGTTGATCTTCAACGTCGCTTCGCCTGAAGTTTTGCGTGAAGAACAAGAACGAAAAAAGGCGTAATTTCATCGGATTGTCTTTAATCGACGTCAAATTCTCGCGTGATCGCGCGAGGATTTGATTTTTTTGAAATAGAACCGCGAGTTTTATATGAAACGTTTAGCGTTGTTGTTGATTTTAGGCGCGTATGTCGTCGAGACGTCTCTTTGCGCGCAAGAGACGCAAACGCCCGAACGCGTCGTCGCTTCTTCTTTTGGATTTAACGAAAACGACGCCACCGACTGTTTGCAAAGGGCGATCGATTCCGGCGCTAAAACGGTCGTCGTGGACAAACGATCGACGCCGTGGAACGTTCGACCTATCGAATTGCGCGGCGAACTTGAATTAGTTCTGGAAGAGGGCGTCGAAATAGTCGCGAAACAAGGCGAGTTTAGAGGAAAAGGCGAAACGTTGTTCCGCGCGAATCGCGTTTCTAATCTGACGATTCGAGGCGAAGGGAAGGGCGCGACCTTGCGAATGCGTAAAAAGGAGTATTGGAAAGCGCCTTACGAATTGTCCGAATGGAGACACGGATTGTCGTTGTTGAGTTCTTCGAACGTTCTTGTCGAAAATTTGACAATTAAAGAGACCGGCGGAGACGGCGTGTACGTCGGCGTCGGCGCGCGCGGCGTTTCTTGTCGCGACGTTACAATTCGCAACGTTGTTTGCGAGGCGAATAACCGACAGGGAATCAGCGTCATTAGCGTCGACGGGTTGCTTATTGAAGACTGCGTTTTATGTGGAACCGTAGGGACTCCGCCGGCTGCGGGGATCGATTTTGAACCGAATATGCCCGAGGAACAAATTACGAACGTCGTTATGCGGCGCGTATTGGCGATCGACAACGCCGGAGACGGCTTTGTTTTCTATTTGCCTAATCTTACGGCGGAACACGGAAAGAAATTATCCTTCAGTATGGTAGATTGTCAGGCTGCGCGCAACGCGGGCGTGGGATTTGGCATAACCGTCGCTAACGGCGAGAATCGAACTCTTCAAGGAAAGTGCGTTTTAGAGAACGTCGACTTAGTTGGAAATCGACAGGGAATTGCCGTTCGTAGCAAATGGTTTGACGGCGCGCCTTTAATTTTCAACAACGTAAGAATTATCGTTCCTAACGCCTTTAAACAACTTGGCTATGATTGTTATAGAGACTATAAGTTTGACGAAGTCAACACGGAGGAAAAATTTGAGAGTTGGCTCGAGACGACGACCGACTTGGGAATTTCGCTAATAGCCGTAGGAACCGACTCTGAGCCCAACGGCGGTATTGTTTTTAACGACGTTGAAATTGTCGACGTAGCTAAAAACGCCGAACGAGATTCGTTGTTTGTCGTTCGCGACGCTTCTAGCGACGGCGTAGGTTTCAAAGGTTTGAGCGGTGAAATTTGCCAAAAGTATTTGGAATTGGGCGAAGAAAATAAAGCGCGCCGCGTTGTTTTAAAAATCGACGACGAGAACGTTTTGAAAATGTTTCCCGCGTTATCCGCTCGCCGCGTTGAACCCTTTGACTTATCCTCGTTGTTAAACTCGTCAAACTCTACGGGCGTCGAGCTTGGCGAAGCGTGGAACAAACGCGCTAATTCGAAAGACGCGTCTCGATCAGGTTTATATGCGCGCGGACGCTGTTCCTATTATTTTTATGCAAATGAAGGCGAATCGGTCGAATGGACGTTAATTCAACGACGAATAGGTAATTATCCGCTTAACGACGTCGCTTTAAAAATAACGACTCCGCAGGGGAAGTCTATTGAGTTGGAATCTAAAAAAGGCGGTCTTGAACCGAAAAAATATGCTTATTCCGCCCCTGCGACGGGGTGGTTCCAATTGGAAGCCGACTTTGGAGCCAGCTCCCTTGAATTGAAGGACGAAACCGTTCCGATACTTGTCGCCGCGCGTCCAAATTTGAACCTTATTAGCGCTACGGGAAAGTTTTCTTTTTACGTTCCCAAGGACGCGAAAGATTGGGGAGTTAGAATCGTTGGTAGCGCAGCCGAGCCTGTTACGGCGACTCTCTTTGATCCGTCGGGCGCGCAAGTCAAGAGAACGGAGAATATCGCGGCGTTAGAATCGTGGTCGTCTGAAATTGACGAACAGACCGACGAACCTTGCAAGCCCGAGCCGGGATTCTGGACAATTCAATTTGAACGTCCGACGATCGGCGTTTTAGAAGACTACGCGATTACAATTTTAGGCGTCCCCGCGCTTTTGCGCTGATTGTATTTGGGAGAAAATCGCCGTAGACTCTAAAGGTCTTTTTTTGTTGGGTGATTTTTGGGGCGAGGCGTCTCGTTTTCTATTGAAGCGTTTTGAAGCGCTTTACTTTGAAACGAACGACTTGATTTTGGGAATATGGTTTCAATCCTTTTGTCGTCTAAATTTGAAAACAAATAAGACGAAAAAAAAGTTGTTTCTCTAAACTATTGCCCAATATAGTATTAAAGATAAGTTAAAATTTGAATTGTTTTTTATGTAAGAATTTTATGATTGGCGCTGATTTTGCAAATAGAAGAATAGTCCCCGAGGACACGGCGCACTGTGTGGTTTGAGGATACCTTGCCCATTCCTTCTTCCAAGTCTGACGTTGGACTCGTCGCGAGAACCGGGGTTTTTTTATTTCTTAGCGCGATCGCGTAAAAGGCGTTCTTTTTGGAGAACGCCTTTTTTCTTTTAAAAAAATAAAAAATACTTGCTTTTCTCTCTTTGTCGTCGTATATTGAATACGAAATTTAGCGTCTTGTGGGTTAAACGACGGAGTAAAACGCCGTCGTTTGTCAAATAGACAATCTTTACGTCTTATTAACGAATAAGGGACGTTTATAATGAAACGTAAGACAGTTTTAACGACGTTTGCATTACTTGCGGTTTTGACCGCTTTTCAAGCGACGTCGAGGGCGGAGGATATGAAAGACTCCAACGTCGCCCAACCGGGCGAACAAACGTTATTGTCGATGGAACTTCCTTTGGCGACCGGCGGCGAGTGGACCGGCGGCGACGCTATGCCTCTTGGCGGTCCAAATCCGATCGACGAGACGAAATCCGAAAAAATTCAATATTGGCTCTTCCTGCCGACCGACGAATCGGCAAAAACAGAAGACGGTTTTCCGCTTCTTCTCTTTTTACATGGGGCCGGCGAACGAGGAACAAACGCCGAAGCGGTTAAAGTTCACGGACCGCCAAAGTTTTGCGCCGATCCTGAACAAGCAAAGACTTGGCGTTTTATTACCGTTTCGCCTCAATGTCCGGGCGTTCGATTTTGGTCTCCCGCGCAAATGCGCCTGTTGATCGAAAATATTTGTAAAGAATATCCAGTCGACAAATCGCGCGTTTATGTCACGGGGCTGTCAATGGGGGGATTTGGCGCTTGGGGATTGATTGCCGAAGCGTCCGACTTGATCGCCGCCGCCGCGCCTCTTTGCGGAGGATACGACGTCAGTTTCGCTCCGAAAATGGCAAAAACGCCGATTTGGGCGTTTCACGGAAACGCCGACGGAGCCGTGAAATACGAATATTCAAAGAATCTTGTCGAGGCGATTCGAGCCGAGGGAAATCAAAACGTCAAATTTACGACGTATCCGGGCGTAGGGCACGATTGTTGGACGCGCGCATACGCCAATCCCGAACTGTACGATTGGCTCTTGTCGCATAAACTTTCAAAGTGAGACGTGTAATATGAATAAGTTGCTTGTAGTAGCGGCGTTTGCGTCGCTTTTGGGATTTGCGTCGTCCTATGGCGCCGACTTAAAAGAATCTAATCCGGCGCCGGTCGCCGGTCGACAGATTTTGATGAAAGCGGAGCTTCCCGCTCGCGTAGGCAATCCGCGCGACGGTTCCGACGCGCTTGATTCGACAAAAACGGAGACTGTTGATTTCTGGCTTTTCCTGCCGAGCGACGAATCGGCGAAAAACGAAGCCGGGTTCCCCTTGATGCTTTTTTTACACGGCGCGGGCGAACGCGGCTCTGATCCGAACGTCGTTAAGTTTCACGGACCGGCGAAGTTATGCGACGTTCCAGAAATCGCTAAGAATTGGAAATTTCTGACGGTTTCGCCTCAATGTAAAGCGAATACGACTTGGTCGCCTTTGCAAATGAGCGTTCTTATCGACGAATTGCGCGCAAGCTATCCGATCGACAAATCGCGCGTTTACGTTACCGGTCTTTCAATGGGCGGATTTGCGACGTGGGGCGTCGCGTCGGTCGCGTCCGATAAAGTCGCCGCAATTGCGCCGATTTGCGGTTGGTACTCCGCAGACGCCGCTTCGACGATTAAGGCGCCCGTTTGGGCGTTTCATGGCGAAGCGGATCCCGCAGTCGCGTGTCGCGCCGGACGCGAAATTGTCGAGGCGGTTCGAATGAACGGCAATGAGGACGTTTCTTTTACGACGTATCCGGGCGTGCAGCACGATAGTTGGACTCAAACTTACGCCAATCCTGAATTGTACGATTGGTTCTTGTCGAAGTCGCTCAAAAAATAGCGTTTTTTTACGCCGTCTAATTACGACGTTTAGTTTTGTCCGCGAGGCTATCGTCTTGCGGACGTTTCTTAATAATTTTCTTTGCAGTCGACGTTTGTCTCGTCTTTTTCTTATCTCTTGTTTTTTTTCTTGTTTTTTGTTACCATCGAGCCGCTCGTTCGTTATTATGACGTTGTTTTTAAGTTAGCGTCGGCGCCGATCCTATGTTAAAATC
>JAZRWW010000178.1:0-10809 GCA_045599865.1 Thermoguttaceae bacterium | reverse complement strand
AACGACTTTGTCGAGAGAATTGAAGAACGTGTAACTGTTTCCAATAAAGAGAATATTCGTCGTTTTTTCTTGCGCGTTTGCGCCGGTCGTCAACGCGAGGCAAGCGACAAGCGCTAGAAATAGAGAAGTCGTTTTCATTTTAAACAATTCCTTGGGTTAAAAATTTTGACAAGCGTTTACGGAAAGCGCGCTCGGTAAGCCGCGTATCAACGATACGCGGACTGTTTCGGCTTGTGAAAGCGCGCGATCAAAGACGTCGGTTTAACGCTCTTGAATCAAAACTACGCCTTTTTAGTAATTCAAGGAATCCGCGTATCGTTGATACGCGGCTTTCCGTGAACGCTTGCGTTTACTCAATACTTCACGCAAAGATGAACGGCAAATCCGCCGATTTCTTCCTCAAGATACGCGGCGATCATTACGCCCTGCGGATTGAATTTGAAATCGCGGAATTTGATTCCGCGTCGTTGCAACTGATAGACGGCGCGTGTCATCGAGTTCGTCGCGATCGCAATATGCCCTTTTTCGCCGTAACTGGGCTTCTTCATCGTTTCGACCGCCGCGCCCGCAAAGAACGAAATACCCGTCTCGCGCGTCGCCAGTCCGAATCGTTCGTTGAACCATTCGGCCGTCGCGCCCGCTTCTTCAGAGGAATTGCAGTTAATGCCGACGTGTCCCATAGCCAATCCGAGCGAAGTTTCGACGGCTCGCGCGGCGACGGCGGTAATCGCGCCCCAATCTTCGGCGGCGATCGCGTTTTTCGGGGTCATAAAACTGCCTCCGACCGCCAAAATCGCCGGATTTTCGCAATACGGCTTCATATTTTCGAGCGTAATTCCGCCCGTCGGAACGAATCGAACGGCGCCAAAAGGTCCGCGCAGAGCTTTAATCGCGTTCAAGCCGCCAGCAAGGTCGGCGGGAAAGAATTTAAAGACGTTCAAACCGAGCGAAACGCCCAGTTCCAATTCCGTCGCGGTCGTCGCGCCCGGAATAATCGGCACGTTCTTTTCTTGGCAAAATTTAACGGTCTGCGGATTCAAACCGGGCGTAACGATGAAATCGGCGCCCGCTTCGATCGCTTTGTTCGCCTGTTCCGAACTGAGAACCGTTCCTGCGCACAGAGTCAAATCAGGCAGCGCCTTGCGAATATTGGCGATCGATTCCAAAGCCGCCGGATCGCGCAGGGCGACTTCCACGACCGCGACGCCCCCGTCGCAAAGCGCCTTCGCAATCAGAACCGCCTTACTTGGATCGTCGACGTTGACAAGGGGTAAAAGTCCGATCTTTTCGATCGTTTCCAGCGCGTTCGTACTCATTCTTCTTACTCCCGAAGAGATTGTTTTATCAATTCGGCGAATCGTTCCAAAGATTCGCGTTCAAGAAGATTATACGTCGAGAGTCAACGGGCGTCAAATAAGGCGTCAAAATTTTCACATCGCGTCCTTTTCCACGCGGATCGGCGCCCCCTCGCGTCCGGGGACTAGACAAAATTAGCCTAGAGTCTATACTCTATAAACAAGTCGGATCTATCGCGTCCGACGCCCTTGCATTTATAACGACAACATTAACGAAGGTTCCTCGATGAAAACGACCGACGTTTTTTCTCACGACGCGTTTCTTTCTTCTTTTTTAGCGCGCGCGTCTTTTGCGGCGTTTTTAACGTTTTGTCTTGCGTTTTCGGGTTGCGGAGATCGCGAACAAACCTTGCGACACGGCGCCGGTCAAGTCGCGACGGCGCAGGAAAAAGAGTTGCAAAACCGCAATCTTATCGAGCAAGTCGTTCAAGCGACCGAGCGTCAAGAAAATTATCCCGACAGAACCTATCTTCGCGGCGCGTTAGGGCGTCTCAACACGTGGCTGGCGGAAAAGCCCGTGTCGATCGATTTCGATCCCGATCCCGAATACGACGCTTTAGCCGCCGACGTCGCGAATTTAGTCGCGACGTCGCGACGCGCCGACGAACTTGTCAAGCTCTTCGTCGACGAATCGAAAGCGCCGACGGAAAAAGACGGCGCCGAATTGCAGGAAATTTTGTCTAAAGCGAAGTCGCAAATCGACCCGCTGGCGGAAACGTTCAAATCGAGCGCGCTCCGCGAGTTTGGGCTTTTTATCGACGATCTTTCCGCCAAACTTTCCGGCGCAAAAGAATTCCAATTTGCCGACGCGACGGAAACTTTTCGAACGCAGATTCGTCAATTTGTCAAGGAGCCGACCTATCGCTACTATAATTTCGAAACGTTGTCCAGAGGACTCGACGATTTCGCTCGTCTGCTTAAAATCGACGGTCAAACGTTCTTGCCTCAAGACGCCGATTATTTGCGCGAGGTCGTGTGGTTTCGCGACGTTTTTACGTGGGCGAAGGGCGCCAAACAGGACGATTTGACGATCGCGCTCAGCTTGTTCGATTGGACGGTAAAAAACGTCGTTCTTACGCCTCCGCTTCCCGGTCAAGCGGGTTTTATGAAGCAGTTGGCTTGGCAAACGCTCTTGACGGGTCAAGGTTCGGGAATGGATCGCGCGATCGTTTTCGTCGAATTGTTGCGTCAACATAGGCTCGACGCGTTCGTGTTGCGTCCAGAAGGCGAAACGCCGGAAAACTTTCCGTTGGTCGTCGGCGTGCGACTCAACGACGAGGTTTACCTCTTCTTGCCCGAACTCGGTTTGCCGATTCCTAGCGGCGCTTCCGATTCGCTCGTTCTTGATTCCGGGCTGAAATTCAACAAAGTCGCGACGCTTGCCGAAGTCGCTTCCAACGACGCGGTTCTTCGTAAACTAGACTTAGAGGGCGCGCCCTTCCCGGCGACTTCCAAGGATTTTGAAAAAGTCGTCGCTTACGTTCCTTCGACTCCTTTCGTCGTCTCGGCGCGTATGATCCCAATGGAACAAGAATTTAGCGGGTCGGTCAACACCGTTTTGTCGACTTCCTTTGCGATTCAAAAGGAGCGAATTGTCGAAATTGCGGGAATCGTCGACGTCAAGCGCTTACACGAAGCGAACGAGCCGATTTTGGAACAAACGCTCTTTCCTTTCGAGTCGGACGACATAATATCCGTCTATATGACGACTTCCGCGTCTAAGGGCAATCTTGAAGTCTCCGATTCCAGCTCTAACGACGCCGAGTCGGATAAAATTGAAGACTATACGGCGGATTCCAATTCTAAAGAGTCTTCCGAGGACGATTCGTCTTCTCAAACGACCTCTAAAAAATCGCAAACGGCGCCTTTGTGGATCGCCAAAGTACTTTACCTTCGCGGCAAATTCGTCGACGAGGGCGGCGCCGGTCGCTGGTTCCTGCAGGGGCGAATTTCCGATCGACTCATTAAGCAAGAAGAATCGAGCATACCCGAGCGCGTTAAAGCCTACGTCGCGCAATACGTCGAATGGAAAGCGAGTCAACAACAAACGCCTTCGCAAGAGGAAATACAGGCGATCGTCAATCATGCGGCGTCCGAGTTCCAAAAAGAAGTCGAAATTAAGCGTTTCGTAAAAGCGCTGACTAGCTTCGACTTGGCGACGCTTTCGGAAGCGAACGGCAACGACAAAGCCGCGCTCGAACGTCTAAACGACGATTCGTTGCGTCCCGTCGCGCGAACCGATTCCGCGCGCGCGGTCGTCGACGAGTTGCGTCAAGCCGCGAGCTATTTGCGCGCTCGTATTCTCGAAAAGCAAGGAAGTTACGAGACGGCGATCGATCGATACCGACTCAACGTCAAAACGCCGGGCGCGTTAATTCGCGCGCGCCTGATTGCCGAATTAGCAGGTATTAAGCTAGATTCGGAACCTGCGCCGCAGGAACAAAAAAACGAAGCGCCCACGAAGCCGGAAGAAACCGCGCCGCAAACGGAAGCGGCGCCGACGGAAACGACGATTCCCGACGCGTCGCAAGATTCCCAAGCCGTTCCGTCGTCGATCGAATAGAGTTTTAATTAAGCCCTTCGTATCCTTCGTTAGGGCTTTTTTTACGCGTCGTTTCGGCGCTTTGTTCGCCAATAATCAGTCGTTGAAAAGTAAATAATCGATCTTTTAGATAAAATCGCGTTAAAACGGGGAGGCCGCGTCAATGAGTTGCGACTCTGACAAACAAAACGTAATCGGCAAGCTAGAAGAACTACTCGTCGGTTGGAATCGTCCGCATCTGTTGGGCTTGGAGGAACTGAGCGCGTCGGAAATTACGCAGTTGCTCGATATTGCCGACGTCTTCAGAGACGAAGTCTCCGAATCTCCTGATCGCAAACTTCCGCTGTTAAAAAATAAAGCGATCGTGAATCTGTTCTTCGAAAATTCCACGCGAACGCGCACCAGCTTCGGTATGGCGGGTCGTCGCCTCGGCGCCGACGTTAGCGATTTTTCCGCGTCCACCAGCAGTCTTTCCAAGGGCGAAACGCTCCTCGACACGACGAAGAATATTCAAGCGATGGGCGTCGACGCGTTCGTCGTGCGTCATAGTTGTCCCGGCGTTCCCAAATTACTCGCGGAGAATTTCCAGAACGTAACGTTCGTGAACGCGGGCGACGGACCGCACGCGCATCCGACTCAAGGCTTGCTCGACGTCCTCACGATTCGCCGACGTTTCGGCTCGCTCCAAGGTCTGAAAGTCGCGCTTGTCGGCGATATTACGTACAGTCGCGCGGCGCGTTCGAATATAGTCGCGTTAAAGAAACTTGGCGCTACGCCGATTCTTTGCGGACCTTCGACGCTCGTTTCGCCTTGCTGGAAGGAACTTGGCGTCGAAACGCATAATTCGTTAGACGAAATTCTGCCCGAAATCGACGTCTTTAATCTGTTGCGCATTCAACTCGAGCGTCAAACTCAATCGATTCCGCTCTTCCCCTCCCTTCACGAATACGCGCATCTCTACGCAATGAACGGCGAGCGCTTGGCGCGTTGTAAAAAGGACGTTCTCATTATCGCGCCCGGTCCGATCAATCGCGGAGTCGAAGTTGCGCCCGAGGTTGCCGACGGTTCGCATTCGGCGATTTTGGAACAAGTTACCAACGGCGTGGCGGTTAGAATGGCGGTTCTTTGGGCGACTTTGACCGCTTCGGCGTCGAATCGTCAAAAGTGAGGCGCGTCGACGTCTCGTTCGACGTCCGATTCCCCTGACAAAACGAACAATATTGACCTAGCATACAGGAAATCAAGTGGCTTCTCTAATTATCGAAAACGGACGCGTCGTCGACCCGGCGCAGAAACTTGACAAAATCGCCGCCGTCTTAATTGAAAACGGCAAAATCAAACAAATCGATCCTCGCGCGGAAGACGTTCCCGCCGAGGTCGAACGCGTCGACGCTTCGGGCAAGATCGTCGTTCCCGGTCTGATCGACATGCACGTTCACTTGCGCGAGCCGGGCGGCGAAGTATCTGAAACGATCGAGTCGGGCGCAACGGCGGCTCTTTCGGGCGGTTTTACGTCGATCGTTTGTCCGCCGAACACCGATCCGCCGATCGACACGCAAGCGGCGGTTTCGTTTGTTTATGATCGCGCGGCAAGCGTGAAAAAATGCAACGTCTTCCCAATGTGTTGCATTAGCCAAGGGCGTCAAGGCAAGAAACTCGCGGAATTGGGCAGTTTGTTCGAAAGCGGCGCGGTCGCGTGTAGCGACGACGGGTCTGGCGTCGAAAATTCCTGCTTGATGAGGCTCGCGCTCGAATACTGCAAAATGTTTGACAGACCGATTCTTTGCCACGAAGAGTCCGCGCCGCTCGTCGAAGGGGGCGTAATGCACGAAGGCGTCGTTTCCGCGCAATTAGGGCTGAAAGGAATGCCCGCCGCCGCTGAAGACGTAATGACGACGCGCGATATTACGCTGGCGGAAAGTCTCGACGCGAGCCTGCATATTATGCACGTTTCCACCAAAGGCGCGGTCGAAGCGATTCGTCAAGCGAAAGCGCGAGGCGTTCGCGTTACGGCGGAAGTTACGCCGCACCATCTCACTTTGACAGACGAAGAATTGCGTTCGTTCGATTCAAATTACAAAATGAATCCGCCGTTGCGAAGCAAGGATCACGTTCAAGCCTGCATCGAAGGGCTTGTCGACGGAACGATCGACGTTATCGCGACCGACCACGCCCCGCACGCGGCGGAAAAGAAGCAGCGCGAAATCTCCGTCGCGCCCTTTGGAATCATCGGACTGGAGTCGGCGCTTCCGCTCGTGATCGAAACGCTAGTCGATTCGGGCAAATTGACTTGGGCGCAACTCGTTGAAAAAATGGCGCTCAATCCGGCGAAAATTCTCGGTTTGTCCAAGGGAACGTTGGAACCCGGTCGCGACGCCGACGTTACGATCATCGATCCGAATTTGGAATGGGTCTACGACGAATCGACAATTTCTTCAAAGAGCAAGAATACGCCTTACTTGGGGCGCAAAATGAAGGGACGAGCCGTAACGGTCATAGTATCGGGAGAAATTCGTCTGCAACGGTAGAACAAATCCGTTATTCTTTGTAAGCGTTCAGCATATCCGCGTATCAACGATACGCGGATATGCTGAACCGCCAAAAGACCTCGCGGACAGAGAAAAGCAAGAGCTTGACTGCGTTCTTACTTTCTAAGTTTAGGCGTTGTTTTTAAACGAGCATTCTCGAACCGAACGTATCCGCGTATCGTTGATACGCGGCTTTCCATAAACGTTTGCCAAAAATTAAAGTAAGCGTTCACAGAAAACGACGCGCAAGAATCGCCGCGAAAGCGGCGCGCGAAAGCCGCCCGCATTGCGGGCGGATGGGTTGCGAATGTCCGCGCCTCTGGAATCTACATACGGGACGGATTAGGCGCTTAATGAACTCGTTTGTCGAGAGTCTCGTAAAATTCCGTCCATCCGCCTGCAATGCAGGCGGCTTTCGCCCGTTTTTCGCTTTCGCGAAAAACGAATCCTCACGAGTCGTTTTCTTCCTGTCCAACCGCCGATCTTTTGGGAATACTTTCCGTGAACGCTTACGAAATATGTTTCGACGCGTACTACTGGAACGCGTCGGAACGTATGAGAATAGGAATTGACGTTTGCGCAATATGCGTTCGATCGTCTGAATTAACGGTGGAATTAACTCCGAAGATTATTTCTTGATAGGCGCGCCTTGGAAACTCTCTTGTCGTCTTTGTCAATTTTCTTCTTTAAAGAAGGCGCCCTTTTTGATGATTTTTTTACTTTTTTTCATCTTTTTTGAGATTTTCTCCATTTTTATACGAAGAAATCTTCCTTAATCACGTCTACAATGTTAATATGTCGTTATGTTCTTTCGTTGTTACGAAAGAAGGAGACTTTGTTACGCGGTTATAACATATGAGACGTAGGTTGAAACGATGAATTCGGACGCTATGCAGAAAAATGCGATGGTTGGCGTTTCTAATAACGTTTTGGACGGATCGAAACCTTGGAAAGAGAATCTTGTAATACTTTCGCGTGTTCTTGGCGAACTCAAAAGAGACAATTTTTTTGACGCCCTTCCTGTTGCGAAGCGTAATTCCCTTCGAAAATGTCTTGATGAAACTGAGACCGTTATAGCCGAGGTTGGCGTTGTTGCAGAACGAGCAGAAACCGAACAAGACGAACAAGCGTTGAACGAATCTGTAACCGAATTAGCTAATTCTGTTACGGCGCTGATCGACCGTTTTAACGTGGCGGTTGCAAACAATGGCAGGGAACGACGGATATTTTGGTATGTTGCGTCTTTCTTGATTTTGATGGTTGTGTCTGAAGTGATTTTGTGGTTGGTATTGTTTGTTTCGTTTGGAGCGTCTATACGTTCTCCTCATTTTGCCATTTTTACTTTCGTTTTGATTCCGCAAATGATGTTTGTGTATTTAGTAGCGTTGTGGAAACTTGGCGAGAGGATTGTTTCTCGTTACTCAAGAGCGTCATATAAGCGAAAACAAATTTGAAACGTTTGGACGCGTTCTTTTCTTAAAGAATGCGTCGACGAAAATATACGCTTTATTACGCCTGTTTTAGCGATATGACTTTATCAAAGAAGAACAAACAACTTCTGGCTTCCATAGACGGCGAATGGCGTTCGAAAATTGAAGAAAATATTGAACCTTTAAAGAAATGGAATCAAAAGAAACGGAAGGATTGCGTCGAGAAAATTTTACAAATTCTTTGCGAGGCGATTATTGACGACCGTAGACGGTTTTCTCAACGTTTTGGGCGATTTAAAAAATATGTTAAGACGAGCATAGAGTTATTGGCGGGGCTGGTTCTTTTGTGTTCTTTCGTCTGTTTGTCTTTTTGTTTCCTTTCTATTGTTTGGCATTCGACTTGTGTTTTTAAAACTCTATCAAAGGCGGATATTTTACGTCTGATAAGCGATAATTCTGTTTTATTCCTTGTCAGTGCATTTATATTTTCTGTGGTAATCGCGATAATATTTGTCATATGGCTTTTAAAATCTATTGGAGCTGAGTCGCATATCGGCGACGCTTTGAAAACGTTCCGCGAGAATTTAAAAATATTCAAGTAGTTATAAGCGTTCACGGAGAGTTACGAGAAGCTACAGGCGTAAGCGTTTTAGGTAATGAATTAGTACGAGCGTTGTATTAAGATAATTTGATCAATGCCGATCGTCTGTGGAAAGTTAACAAGCGCCGATTAGACGGCGTTTGTCGGCGCGTTGATTTCAAATAAAAGTTTAGGTTGGAAACGTCGTAAACACGACGATTCTTGTTTCGGTCTTTTTAGATTTTTTGTTTTTGAGGCAATTCTGCCGCCGAATTACATTTCGCTGTTTTCCTGAACGGGCGCTTTGTTTTAGTAGTCTCGTAATACGAAAAAAAGCCGCGCAAAACCGCGCGGCTTTCTGCGTTTCTAAACGCTCCTTTAACTCTTACTTCTTTCTGACGCTAACGCGTTGCGAAGGAACTTTCGAGTTTTGCTTTTGAAGCAACCAATAGAGGAAAGGCGCGCAGATGAAGATGGAGCTGTAAGTACCGACGACGACGCCGATCATCATTGCGAACGCGAAGGTGTGAATACCCGCGCCGCCGAAGCAGTACAGAACGACCGCCGAGAACAACGTCGTAACGGACGTCAAAATAGTACGGCTCAAAACTTGATTCGTCGCTTTGTTGATGATTTCCTTCGACAAAGCTTCCGTCTTGCCGCGAACTTCGCGCATACGGTCGAACAAAACGATCGTGTCGTTCAAGGAGTACCCGATAAGGGTCAGGAACGCCGCGACGGTCGCCAGACCGATTTTGAACTGATTGACGCCAAGGAAGGAAAGACCGGCGGCAAGCCAATAGCTCAGACCAATGAGCCCAAGGACGAAGCAGACGTCGTGGATCAAACCGACGACGGCGGAAAGACCAAAGACGGCGCGCTTGAATCGGAACCACAGATAGCCGATAATACAGACCAAACTGCCCAAAAGCGCCAAGATTCCTTGAGTACGCGCGTAGGACGCGACGGTCGAACCGACGGTATTCGACGCTTCAAAGGCGGATTGATCGTCGACGAGCTTCTGAACGCCGTCGACCGCGACTTTGATTGCGTCTTTGTCGTCCGAATCAAACACGACGTTCCATTCCGCCGCGGCCGCGTCGGAACCGTTCGCGTAGGCTTCGTTCGTAACGTTGTAGGTCAGCTTGGATTCCTCGCCGAGAACGTCTTGGAAATAACCGGCGACGACTTCGCGGCTAAGAGCGGGATTGACTTTGACGACGGCGGTCGTTTCCGGCTTAGCGATAGTGGCGCCCGTTGGGGTAACCATTTGCGTTTCGCCGATCTCGTATTCCATCGAATAGTGGCGCAATTTGCCTTCGAAGTTCTTTTTCATCAGATTTTCAACTTCGACGCGGAACTCGTCGGCGGTTTTGTCGACGGGGCACGACGCGCTAATCGAGTAGCACGTGTTCGGCTGAACGACGTTGCCGTCGCGGTCTTTTTCGAGCGACAATTCACTGACGGACAAGTCGGGCAGTTCTTTCATCGTCGAACGAACTTCGGAAATTTCGATCGGTTCGGTAAAGACCGTCTGAATTTCGACGCCGCCCACGAAGTCGACGTCAAAGACGCCCTTTCCGCGGACGCCGACGGCGACCAAACCGACAATAATGATCAGGACGGAGACGCGCCAAGTCTTCTGACTCCACTTGAAGAAGTCGATATTCGGTTTGCCCAACGGCTTAATACCGGGAACCAACGGCGAAACGCAGTTCTTTCCGATCCAACCGGCTTTTTCACAGGTTTGGAAAATAATACGACAAACGTAAGTCGCGGTCAACATGCTGAACAAGACGCCGAGGAACAACGTGACGGCGAAGCTCTTGATTTGTTCGGAACCGACGAGGTACAGAATCCACGCGGTCAACATCGTCGTGATGTTGGAGTCGAAAATCGCGGTGAACGCTCGACCGTAACCGTTGCGAATTGCCATACGAAGCGTCGCGCCGCCGTTGATTTCTTCGCGGATGCGTTCGAAAATAAGAACGTTCGCGTCGACCGCCATACCGACCGTCAAAACAAGACCCGCAAGACCGGGCAACGTAAAGGCGGCGCGCATTGCGATCATCGACGACATAATCAAGACGAGATTCATCAATACCGCGAACGTAGCGATAAAACCGCCAAATCCGTAGTACATAATCATAAAGACAAGGACGAGAACGCCGCCCCAAAGAATGGCGCTCTTGCCTTTTTTGATCGTGTCGGCGCCAAGGGTCGGTCCGGTGATCATTTTCGTAACCGGCTTGGCCGAAAGTTTGGCGGGAAGTACGCCCGCGTGCATAACGGCGATCAAGTCGCTAACTTCCCCTTGAATTCGTTGGCGCGATTCGGGCGAAAGATCGTTGCCGAACGTGATCGAGCCGCGATC
>JAZRWW010000177.1:0-6455 GCA_045599865.1 Thermoguttaceae bacterium | reverse complement strand
TCCTACAGCGTTTTTGCAAATTCGTCGGTATTAGAACAAGACATACTCTTGTCAAACGCTAAATTCAGCTCTTCGTTGTTCTTTTTCTCTAGTTTTTCAACGCAAGAAGAAAAAAATCGTTCGTTTGCATTGGGAAAGCGATTGCGTAAAGATCTAATAATCATATTCCGAACTGCTTGGACTTCGCCCTCCGCTCGACCGTCGCGCTTTCCGTCGCCATACCCCTCCGTTCGACCGATTCCTATCCCATCGGCTAACGCAAGTTCCACGCGTCGAACTTCGCCCCCGCTCCACAAACCAAAAAAGCCTCGCATCTTCGCCCTCACGTTCTTAACGATGGGATACGTTTTTTCCAAAAGATTCACGTCGTCGTCGGTCGTTATTTTGGGATAACCGAACAGTTTCAACCAAGTCTTCAGCCCGAAATCTTCCACGCGGGTTGGCGTTTGATCTTTACGCGTAGGTATGCGAATAAAAATCGTCGTCTTGCCGTCGTAGAAAACAGTCGGATCGAACTGCGAAGTTTCACGATAAACGTCAAACCAAACGGAATCGTCGTCCCGAATAGGAAACGCCACGAAAACGATCACGACGACGCGTCGCAACGACGTATAATCGTCCCCTTCGTCCAGCTGTTCCGCGCGCAAACGATCCCCGTAAGCAAACATACGATCCCAGAAACCGGGTCTGTTCCGCTTTTGAATTTCAATATCGTATACGACGCCCTCTTCGTCTTCGGCGCGCAAGTCGAGAATCAACGTTTTTTGACGCCGACGACGCTTCAAAACGTTCGGATTCTTCACGACCAAATTCTTTATCTCGCTCGTCTTGGCGTTGCGCAACGCGCTGTTCACAAGATCGAAAAGACAGTTGTTGCCGTCTTCGTCTGATCGACCGTCAAAAATATGATGAAAAACGTCGTCTTCGCAAAGCCAAAAGGGAATTTCGTCGACGCTCGGGATTGGATTGGCTTCGATGACGGCGTTATAACGCTTGATGCGGTTCTTTACGTCTAATCGTTTACGGAAATTAAACATTGCGTTCCTCGGCAATTTCGTCTAGCGCGCAACGCGCGACACGCTTGAAAATATAAATCTTTCTCCTATGAAATTCAAGCGGGTAGTTACAAAAAACGTAATATTTCAGTAGTTTGAAAAGCGAAGCCAGCAGTAAAAAACGACGCCCGTTTGTCAATTTTTCTTCAAACGGCTGAAATATCGCGTTAATTTAAAAACGAAAGGCGTTGAAAGAGAGACCTAGCGAACCTAAACGACAAACGCCCGGCTAACGACAAAAAATCGCATAACCGAGCGTTTTAATTTAATTTTGCAGACGCCTCGCGCGAATCGCCGTCAAGAGGCTACTTGTTAACTCAACGGGGGTTGAGAACCTTGTATTTCGCCCAAACGCCCGGATCGGGTTCAAAGAGTTCGGCTTCTTCCGCCGACGGAGCCGTCAACGGACGCACGACGCGGAATCCGACGTAAGGCGCTTCGGTCATCCACCAAATGCTTTGCGGGAATTGCGGGTCGTGTTCTTTCCAGTTCTTTTCGGAGACGATACGCGTATAGCTACGGCAGTCTTTCGGTTCGTGCGCGCAGGAACCGCCGCGTGCGATTTCGCCGAACATACCCTTGGCGACGAACGTCTTGGCGAGCGGCTTGGAAGGCGCGACGAAGGGCGTCTTCACCTTGCCTTTGGCGAAGTCTTCGTAGGCTTTCTTTTCGTATTGATCCATAACCCATTCGCAGACGTTGCCGTGCATGTCGTACAAGCCCCAAGAATTAGGTTTTTTGCCCATAACCTTGTTGTAGCCGTCGGGACTATTCGCAAGATACCACGCGTAGTCGTCAAGATCGGCTTCGTCGTCGCCAAATTCGTAGGCGGTGTCGGTTCCGCAACGGCAGGCGTATTCCCATTCGATTTCGGTCGGGAGGCGATAATAACGACCGGTCGTGGCGGTCAGCCACTTGCAATACATTTGCGCCGCGTAACGCGTCATACCGCTCGCGGGATAGCCTTCTTTATTGCTCTTGTCGTAGCTGATCGTGCCGATGCTATAAGGCGCGGTCGGCGCGGCGAGCGCGTCGGCGACGGCGTCGCGGTCCGATTCCGACTTAACGGCGCCCGACTTACGAGCGTTCGCCAAATACAGAAGCGCGAAAAGCGAATATTCTTGCCACGTGACTTCGTGTTCTTCCATCCAGAAGGGCGCGACCTTCGTTTCAAAGGCGGGACCTTCGTCTTTTTCGCCGGAATCGGTGCCCATCTTGAACTCGCCGCCCTTGATCGGAACCATCTTGAATTTAATCGTTTCGCCGGCAATGTTCGTTTGCAACGTTTCTTCGTAAGCCTTCATATCGGCTTCGGTCGACGCCTCGGCGTCGGCGTTCGGAACGGCGTCGGCAAGCCATTCGGTTCCGTTTTTATAGGCCGGGTTGTCGCTGAAGTCTTGCGCGAGAGCGGCGCTCCCCAAAAACGCTAAGACGGCGGAAACTGCAAATAGGACGCTCTTTTTCATTATTGCTCCTCAATACGGTCGACAAACAAAGGCTGTAAGACGCGCTCTTATCGCGTCGAACGCAACTTCGTTCCTAATCTTTCCGTTAAACTTACGCAAACGAAAGCCTCTTCCGAACGCGTTTCCGACAAAAAGGGAAAAAACGTCGCGAATCTCTTGCGTCCCTTTCCGTCCAAAACGCGCGCTTCCGCTAAGTATAACACGACTCTTGAATTTTGCCAAGTAGCGCTTTAAAAAACGGGTAAAAAGACAAGTTTAGGAAAATTTCAAGCGCGACGACTCCAAAGAGTCAAAACGCAAGGGCGCGATCGTTTGCCTCGCGGCTTGTTTCTTGGACGATTTTGCGTATACTACAGCCAAGGCGCCGACGCGGCGTCAAATTTGACAACGCCGAGCAAATATTGAATCAAAATGAACGAACAAAACGTAGACTCGCGCTCGATTTCCCTTGCGGAATCGGAATCTTTGTTTCATATCCTCTACGAAAACGGACCGACGCTCGTCGTCGACAAACAGCCGGGCGTCCTTACGCAAGCGCCGATCGGCGTCGACTCGCTCGAATTTCGCGTCAAAGAATATATGAATCTCGCGGAAAATCGTGTCGGTAAAAGATACCTTGGACTCCCGCACAGGCTCGACCGCCCCGCCTCCGGCGTCTTGGTCTTCGCCAAGCACGCGCGCGCCGCTAGAAAACTCTCCGATCAATTCGAAGAACGAACCGTAACGAAAAAATATTGGGCGTTAGTTTCGGGAGTCGTGCCCGAAGACGAGGGGACTTGGTACGATTTTATGCGCAAGATACCCGGTCGCGCGGAAGCGGAGCTTGTTCCGCCGATTAATCCCGACGCGCGCGAGGCGATTCTGCATTTTCGCGTTTTGGGACGCCTAAACGACGCGACGCATCTTGAAATTCAATTAGAGACGGGGCGAACGCACCAGATTCGTCTGCAATGTTCTTCGCGCGGATTTCCGATCCTTGGCGACGAGCTTTACGGCTCCAAAGTTCCGTTTGGAACGCAATTTGAAGACGGACGCGAACGCGCGATCGCCCTGCACGCGCGCGAAATTACTTTCGTCGATTTCCTAACGAAAGAAAAAACGACGCTATGCGCGCCGCTTTATTCGGTCTGGAAAGACTGGATTCAGCCGGAAGGGGAAAATTTTATCGAAGAACTGTTCCTTGCGCCTAGAAATTACGTTACGAAAATTTGGGGCGAAGGCGAAACGAAAACGGAAGAATAAAGAACGGCAAGAGGGGTTTAATATGCGTGAAATAACAAACGTCGGCGCAAATATCGCCGAAAAATCGGCGCTCGTCTGGAACGTCGCGGACAAGTTGCGCGGTCCTTTCAAGCCGCACGAATACGGGCTCGTGATTCTCCCAATGACGGTGGTCAAACGATTTCACGACTGTCTAATTCCGACGCGCGACGCCGTCCTCAAAAAGTAGGAGGAAGTCAAAAACCTCCCAATGCGGGACGGTCTGCTCAAAAATGAATCGGGCTATCAATTCTACAACGTCTCCAAATTCGATTTCGACGCCCTGCTCGCCGACCCCGACAACGTCGAGGCGAATTTTCGCGCCTATCTTGAAGGATTCTCCGAAAACGTTCAAGACGTCTTGAAAAAATTCGACTTCGATTCGATCATCAGGCGACTTGTCGAAAGCAACGCGCTTTATCTTGTTCTCAAAGAATTTAATTCGTCCAAGGGATACCTCGGTCCCGACAAAATATCGGCCGTCGACTGCGGGTATATCTTCAAAGACCTTGTCCGTCGATTCAACGAAAGTTACGGCGAAGAAGCCGGAGCGCACTTCACTAGTCGCGACGTCGTTTACTTGATGACGAACCTACTCCTTGCCGACTTCGAATTCGACGGCTCCAATATCACCGTCTACGATATGACGATGGGAACCTCTCAAATGCTGTCGTGTATGGAAGAGCGAATCCGCGCACTCGACTCCGAAGCGACGGTAACCTGTTTCGGGCAAGAGTTCAACCCGTCGACTTACGCGATCGCCAAAGCCGATATGATGATCCGAGGCGGAACGCCGGAAAATATGAGATATGGAGACACGTTGTCCGATGATCGATTCCCCAATTATCATTTCGATCGCATTATCTCCAATCCTCCTTTCGGGATCGACTGGAAGCGCGAACAAAAAGCGGTCGAGGCTGAAGCGAAACTTGGCGACAAGGGTCGGTTTGCGCCCGGACTCCCGAAAATTTCCGACGGTCAGCAACTCTTCGTATTAAACGGACTCGCCAAATTGACCGCCGACGGAAAAATGGCGATTATTCAAAACGGCTCGCCTCTATTTTCCGGCGACGCGGGCTCCGGTCCTTCAGAGATTCGACGCTATATTCTCGAAAACGACTGGCTTGAAACGATTATTCAGTTGAGTAACGACGCCTTTATGAACACAGGCATCGCGACTTATATTTGGGTTTGCAACAAGGCGAAGTCGTGCGAACGACGCGACAAAGTGCAACTAATCGACGCCTCCCATTGCGCCAAGCCGCGAAGAAAAGCGATCGGAACGAAAAAATTCGACGTCGACGACGAATGCCGCGAGTTGATCGTCAGAGCTTACGGTGAATTTAAAAACGGAGTTTACGGCGACAAAAAGGGCGTATATTGCGAAAGCAAAGTCTTCGATTACCGCGAATTCGGCTATCGAAAGATCGTCGTCGAACGTCCGCTAAGGGACGAAAAGGGCGAAGTCGTCTTGAAAAAAGGCAAGCCCGCGCCCGATACGTCCTTGCGAGACACGGAAAACGCGCCCCTAACCGAAGACGTCGACCAATATTTCGCGCGAGAAGTTTTGCCCTACGCCCCAGACGCGTGGATTGACAAGAGCAAAACGAAAATCGGCTTTGAAATTCCGATGACCCGGTATTTTTACGAATATCAAGCGCCGGAGAGCGTCGATTCCATCGTGGAAAGAATCAGGAAGCTCGAGCGGGAAATTACCGAAAGCCTTCAAAGAATCTTCCCGAAAGAAGAACGGTGAGAAATCGGCGCCGCAAAACCGCCGCGTAAGCGGCGCGCGAGAAGCCGCCCGTCGAGACGGGCGGATCGGCGTTAAAAAAAACGATGATTTTAAAAAAAAACAACGAAAAGGAACCGCCGCGATAAGCGGATCGTTTCCAAAACGTATCGATTTCAACCAAAATTCAATTCGGAGTAGTCGCAATGTCGTCGGGTCGCGTCTATTTTATAACGTTTTCCACCTATGGAACGCGCCTACTTGGTCGAGAACAAGGCTCCTATCGTTGGGACTCCGCATACGTTGAACCGCAGGAAAGGCTTCGCCGTTATATGGAAGAAAACCTCAACGAACCGCCTGTCAAATTCGAATACGAAGAACGCGCGTTTGTTCACGACCAATTTATGCGTTGCGCAAATCGATTCGGTTGGGAAATCGACGCGCTCAACGTTCGCGAAGAACACGTTCATATCGTTATTTTTGCGCCTAACGGTGAATCGTCGCAGGAAGTCGTTCGAAAATTGAAAACGAGCGCGACGCGCGCGTTATACGAAAGTGAAAGACGCATAATCGGCTCGCGTATTTGGACGAAAGCGTATGCGGAGACCGTCGTTTGGAGCATTGGATTTTGGCGTCGAAAAGTTGAGTATACGCTACTCGAGCAAGGCGGAAACTCATACTTGCGAAAATCTGAATTTGGGCGAATGTGGATCAAAAGAATTAGAGCCGCCTGCGGAAAAGAAACGTTTACTATGCAAAAAATTTACGGAGGAGAAGAACGCGCGAGTAGACGCGCCGCGTTCTTTATGAAAAACGCCGATCGGGCGTCGGAACAATAGAAATTTTGATTTTGAGAAACCGACGCGGAAGAATCGGCGCGTAAGCGCCCCGCGAAAAGCCGCCCGTCGAGACGGGCGGATCGGCGCTTCGCAGGTCGACGAT
>JAZRWW010000176.1:0-3620 GCA_045599865.1 Thermoguttaceae bacterium | reverse complement strand
AGGTTTATTACACGAGAACCGACGCCAACGATCAAACGGCCGCGCTGAATTTTGCTTCGGGCGTCGAGATCGACTCCAACATTACGTTGAAGGGCAATTCCACCCCGATGACGCTGGCGGGCGATTCCGCGACGTTGAACGGAAGAATTGCGGCGACAAACGGGTCGACGAGCGTCGTCGCGCTCAAAATGAACAAAGGCGCCAAGTTGGCGCTGACGAACACCGGCGTGTCGACCGACGCGTCGGGCGTGAAGAGTTACAGTAAATCCGACGCAAATTCGATCGCCGAATATCGTTTGGAATCGGGCGGTCTTATAGTCGACGTCGATTCATTTGAGATCGACGGTCAACGACGTTGGTTCAGTTCGCTTGGCGACGCGGATATCGTCAACTCGGGCGATAATTCGTTGGCGTTTAGTCTGACGACCGACAAGCCTAGCGCCGGAATGTACTTCGCGAACGATATGGTTTTGGAATCCGATTGGCTGACGATCGGACCTACTGTTCTTGCGGGCTCGGCGAAACAGGTAAACAATATCGAATACGCCGGGGCGACCAGCGGCGAGGGCGGCTTGCGTATCGACGTCGGAAACGGCGCCACGTTTAAAGCGACTGGAAAATGGGGGCACGCGTTTACCGACGTTAAATCTGGAAAACTCGACGTTTCAAATTTGAGCGGGAGTCGAGTCGACGTCGGCGCTTTGTCCTCGACGGGCAACGGCGTCATATACGTCGGCGATAAAGATTTGATCGTCGACGTCGCGTCGCCCGACGACGTCGTTTTCGACGGAACCATACTTGGCGACGGGGACGGCGCCAGCGTGTATAAAAGAGGAACCGGCGCTTGGACGATGAATTTGTCGAACGATTCGAAGGTCGATTCCGTTCAAGTCGACGGCGGCGTGTTCTCCCTTGGTAAGAATCACTACGACGACGGAATTTTCCGTAGCAACGATTTCGCGATCACGCTCGGAAGCGCGGGAACTTTTAGACTGGTTACCGACAAAGGCGCCACGTTGACGTTGAACAATTTTGACGCGTCCCAAGGCAAGGCGATCGAGATCGGCGAGGACGACGAGATCGTTCTCACGAGTTCCAATAAATCGACCGATATTGGCGCTAGTTTGTACGGCGACGGTTATTTGACGTTGAAAAACGTTAAAGAAGACGGCAAAGTTAAACCGTGGGTTTTGAGCGGAAACAACTCGAATTGGAACGGGACGATTTCAGCGTTCGATCCTTATGCGGAAATTACGTTGGCGACTTCGAAATCCGGCGCGGCGAACGGTTCGATTAGTTTCGGTTCGCACGGGACTTTGAACGTTAAAGAAACGACGACGCTGGGTTCCTTGTATTTCGACGACAACGCGACTTTGAACGTTACGTCCGGCAAAACCTTCACGCTTGGGAATTTGTTGTCAAGCAATCCCCTGTACCTGAATAATTCCGTTATGTCGATCGACGGCGGCGGAACCGTCGCTTTGTCGAAAGGCGCGGGCAAGACTTATTACGGCGCCACGCTTGTCAAAGGCGGATCGACCTTGTTGGTCAACGGCGACAACTCGATCGAGACGGTTAGTTCGAAACGTAAGACGACGACTTTGACCGAAGGGGGCGTCTTGGCGTTGAATTATTCCGACGACTCGTTTGAAAGCGCGAAGTCGATTTGGGGAAGTCCCGTCAATATCGACGGCGACGGCGTGATCGTCGTGAAGAGCAAAGCGACGAACGGCGAGATCGAATTGAACGAAAAATTTGCGTTTGTCGGCGAAGGTTCTACCAACAACTTGACTTTCACGACGGAAAACGCGAACGTTTTGTTGCGCAATACGATCGACGGACGCGGCGCCTTGCTCAAGAACGGAAACGGAACGTTGGTTCTCGACGGTTCCGGAGCCTTCAAAGAAGCGACTATTTCCGACGGCGTTCTGCAACTTGGACGGAATTCTTCAAACGTCAATTCGCAACTTGCGAAGTCCGACGTCTTGATCAACGGCGGTTCGTTGACGGGCTGGACCAACTCGCTTGGTTCGATTAACCTTACCGACGGTTCCTTAAAATTATCGGGCGCTAAGACGGTTTCTTTGACAGGCTCGGGCAACGCGTTTTCAATGAGCGGCGGAACGGTTTACGTCGGCGTAATCGACGCAAACAACTATACCAACTTCAAGACGACCGACAAAAAAGCGACCGTTGCGATCAACGGAGGCGCTTTCTACGTCGACACGGCGACAAGCGGCGTCGAGTTAGAAGACGGAACGATTTTGACGGTCGTCGAAACCGGCGCGGGCAATATGTCCGCCGACGTTTCGAAGATTACGATTTACGACGATATTGCGCGCAAACGATTTGTCGTCGATTCCAACGCGTTGGCGGAAGGTCGGTTTAATTTGGTGTTGAAGGGACTGACCTTCTCCGACTACGCGCGAACCGCGAACCAGAAGAGCGTCGCCGGTTACTTGGACAAATGGGTCGACGGCGGTTACGATCCTTCGCTCAACGATTTCTTCAACGCGTTGGAAAACAACGTCGCGGAGAATCCGGCGGCGTTGGATCAGACGACCGGCGAAGTAAGATTCTCGGCGATGCACGCGCAAATGCAAACGCGCAACTTTATTCGTCAGACTTTGACGCGCGAAGTATTGCCGAGCGTTTGCAACGGCGGAGGCGTTTATAGTTCGGCGATTCGAGGACAGGCTTGGGAATACGCCGACGACGAAATGGGATTCACCGGCTGGATGAGCGGAATCGGCGCGTCCGGCGACGTGAACAATCACGCGGGAACGAGCGGATACGATTATAGTATGCTCGGCGGCGTTTGGGGCGTGGAACTTGGAAGTACTTCCACCAATCAGTTGGGGTTCTACTACAGTTACAGCAACACGGAGGCCGACGCGAAGACGGCGCTTGGCAACGCGAAGATTAACGACAATTTGTTCGGGCTCTATTTGCGCGCTAGCGACGCTTGGGGTTATACGTTGGCGACCGGTTCGCTTGGCGTCGCGGATTACAAATATAATCGCGCGATCGCGTTGCAGAATTTCGACTACCAATCCTTCAAAGGCAAGACCGACGGCTGGTCGGGCAGCGCCTATTTGGAACGCGGCTTTACTTTTAATTTGCCTCTGTCGCAATTACAGCCTTTTGGCGGACTGCAATATACGCATCTGCAAGCGGACGCTTTCGACGAAACGGGAACTTTGAACGCCGTCGCTCTTAGCTCCGACGAGATTGAATACGACAGTTTGCAAGGATTGATTGGAGCGCGATTGACGCGTTGTTCTCAGTTGGCTTACGGCGCCTTTGAATGGAACGCTTACGTCAACTGGACGCACGAGTTCCTCGACGCAAACGCCGAAGGAGCGGTCGCGATGATCGGCGGCCCCGACGGAAAATATCGTATTATCGGCAACGGCGCCGGACGAGATTGGGTCTACGCGGGAGTCGGCGGAACCTTGTCTATGAGTCAGGCGTTCGACGTTTTCGGAGGTTGCGACGTTCAGACCAACGATTACGTTTCGCTCGTCAACGGCAACGTTGGCATGAGGCTCAAGTGGTAATTTGACAAACCTAGGTTTGCCTCTAAATTAGGCGCCCGCGACTGAAAGTCGGATCGTAGC
>JAZRWW010000175.1:0-5215 GCA_045599865.1 Thermoguttaceae bacterium | reverse complement strand
TCGTTGAGCGCGCGAATAATCTCTTCAAAATTGACATGCCCGCGTCCAAGCGATCGGAATTCCCAGCCGCGTCTATAATCGCCAAAGGGAAGATGAGACCCAAGAATACCGTTTTCTCCGTCCAGTTGAAGCGCGACGTCTTTCATATGGACGTGGCAAATGCGATCAGGAAAACGTCTAATAAACTTTACAGGATCGATTTTTTGCCACAATAAATGTGAAGGATCAAAGTTAAAATTGAAGGCCGGGTGATAGTCGAGAGCCTCGAGCGCGAGTTGCGCCGAGTGAATATCGAAGGCTATTTCGGTTGGATGCACTTCGAGACAGAATTTAACGCCGCACTCTTGGAAGACGTCAAGAATTGGCGTCCAGCGCTTCTTCAGTAATTTGAAGCCCTCGTCGATCCAGTCTTGCGGCACCGGCGGGAAAGAATAGATATAGGGCCAAATCGACGAACCGGTAAAACCGGTGACTAGCGACACGCCGAATTTCTTCGCCGCGCGCGCGGTGTTTTTCATTTCTTCCGCGCAGTTCTCGGCGATTTGTTCCTTGTCCTTAGCGGTTAGATTTGCAGGATCGCCGCAACGGAGACGAGAGGGGATGACGCTAAGATTTCGCGCGTCGATTTGATCAAGAACGCCCTGTCCAACGCAGTGGTTGGAAAGCGCCCAACATTCGAGATTGTACTTCTTAAGTTGCGCCTTTTTGGCTTCGCTATAACCTTCTTCGTTCAAACAACGATAAACGTCGAAGTGGTCGGTGCCGCAAGCAAGTTCTACGCCGTCGTAGCCGATTTCAGACAAACGAGAAAAAAGATCGGCAGATTCAACGTCGCCGAACTGCCCCGTGATGATGGTGATGGGTCGTTGAGCCATAATATCGCTTGTATCCCGATTAATTAATGATTGTTTGTCGCACGTCTTACCCTGAATTTACTATTGACAGCCGAGAAAGAGTAAAAACCGGGCGGAATATGCGTCTTGATCGAATGTTCAAACTCGAATGAACGAACGCCAAACGAGTCGAAAAGACAATATCTCTCGGCACGCATTATCTTTTTAGCAGAAAAAGTTCGAATTGCAAACCGTTTTTATAAAAATTTTTGTCGATTTTTCACAGTCGCGTTCTAATTCTGAAAAGCGTGATAATGCGTATACCTAGCAAATACCGGCGTTTATTGAATTTTCTTTCGTGGAAAAAACGACTTGACAAAAATTCCTCTTGACAACTTACTGCGTTTTAAGGAAAATTTATAAAGAAAATTTTGGATTTTATGGGAGTCCAGTGAAATTTTCTTGAAAGACGCTTCCTTTCGGATAAAATTCCTGGAGAAGCGTTTCGTTGGCGCGCGGCTATAGCGTTGCGATCAAACCTTTCTCGCGTCCTTTGGGCAAGAAAGAACGCGGGAACGGCGTTGGCGTGAGGCGTTCCAACAAATTAAGACGTCGACGAACGCGTTTGAAGCGCGGAGGCGACGCGCGGTTGAGAAATAAAAAGCCTGTCGGATTTCTTTGGAAAAAAACGATGAAAGTAGATTTAAAAGTCGTGGGCGGTTCGCGGTCGGGTCAGTTGATTCCTATTGCGATCCCCAGTTTTATGATTGGGCGCGCGGAGGATTGTCATTTAAAGCCGCGTAGCGAACTGATTAGTCGTTACCATTGCGTAATTCTTTCCGAAGAAGCTTACGTCGCCGTGCGCGATTTGGGAAGTAAAAACGGCGTGTACGTAAACGGTCGGCGAGTCGACGTCGAACAGGAACTGAAGAACGGCGATCGGCTCGCGATCGGTCCGCTTGAGTTTGAAGTCGTCTTGACCGTGGAACTTAAAAGCGCGCCTAAACCGAAAATTGAGTCGATTGCCGACGTTGTGGCGCGAACGGTTGAACAGAATTCTATCAACGTCGCGACTGCGAAACAGGGGCGCCCACAAAACGTCGCCTCGGCTCCTCAGCCCGTCGCTCCGGCTCCTCAGCCTGTCGTTTCGGCGCCCCAGCCCGTCGCTTCGGCTCCTCAGCCCGTCGTCGCGTCCCCCGAACCTGCTGTGAACGACAAGGAAGAAGCGAAGCCAGGGGAACCCGTCGCGGAGTCGAAGCCGGAACCTCAAAAGACCCAACCAGCGGCGGATCCCGTCGCGTTGTTTACAAATCCGACGATCGGCGAATCGAACGGATCAAGCGAGGATTCGGACGCGTCCGACTTGGCGGATTGGCTTTTGGGAGACGACGACGCGGATTCCGGCGGCGCCGTGACCCAAACGATGCAGATGGCGTTGAACGATCTTGATTTGCCTTACACGCCAAAAGAACCCGAAGAAGAAAAAGTTGAAGAAAAACCGAAGTCTTCCGGCGGACCGAATTCCAGCGACGCCGCCGCGAATTTGCTCAAGAATTTCTTCAAGGGCGGAAGGTAATTTCTCTCTAGAGAGACGTTTTCAAACGCGCGGGCAAGGCGTCCGCGCGTTTTTTTGCATACTCCTTGCCTTTGTGTTCCTCCTCCCAAAAAACGGAGAAACTATCGGCGCGCGGCGACGTCTGAAAAATTTCAAGGGTAAGGAGCATAAACAGAAAAACGGGGAAACAGAATTCCCCGTCGTCTCTTGCTTTATTTCTTATTTCATGCGTCGCTTGCGCCGTTTAATTTTTGAAAACGTCTCGTTTTTGAAAGGACGTATGGAATAACGTTTCCGCGTCGTCGCAACTTTCCAGCAACGCGCGAAGTTCCGGGTTTGTCCCGCTTACGCGGACTTTGTCCGACGCGTCGATCTTGAACAACGCGTCCGCGCGCGCTTGACGCGTTTCGTCGGTTGGACGCGTTTTTCCATTAATTTTCGGCTGTCCGCCGCCGCCCACGCAACCTCCGGGACACGCCATTACTTCGACTAACTCGTAAGGCAAACTTCCGTTCTTTTTGTATTCTTCAAGGAGTTCGCGCGCGCCCGCAAGACCGCAGACGACGGCGACGCGCAGATCGTATGAACCGATCTTTAGCGTCGTTTCGCGTAGTCCCTTAATTTCGCGAATTTCCTTCAATTCGAGCATATTTTCCGGAGGATCGGTTCCTTCGACGTCGAACCAGAGCTGACGCAGAACCGCGCCTAACACGCCGCCGGTCGCGCCGAAAATTTTGCCTGCGCCGCTGCCGAAACCGAACGCGTCGTCGAATTCTTCTTTTTCGGCTTTTCGAGGGTCAAATTGGACGTAAGAAAGCCAAGCGCCAAGTTCCCGCGTTGTCAACGCGTAGTCTAAGTCGGGATATTCTCCCGCGCGCTCGGCAATTGTCGACGCGACGATATTTTCTGGACGAGACGCCTCGTATTTTTTCCCAATACAAGGAACAAACGCGACGACCTTGAGACGCTTCGGATCGATTCCCTTGTCTCGCGCGAATTTCGTCTTGACGACGGTCGCTTGCGCAAGAAGCGGACTGCGCGTCGTCGACAAATTTTCGATAAACTCCGGGTAGAACGTTTCGACGAAGGAAACCCACGCCGGACAACAACTTGTGAAGAGCGGCTTCCGTTGGTTTGGAGCGTCTAGTCTTGCGCGCAATTCTTGGGTTTCCGTTACGGTCGTTAAGTCGGCGCCGAAAGTCGCGTCGAAAACGTAATCGAATCCTAGTTTGCGCAAGACGCCCGGTAGAACACCCTGCAAATTGACGCCGGGGTTTTCGCCGAACAATTCTCCTAACGAAACGCGCAACGCGGGCGCGGTCAACGCGACAAAGATCGGCGCCGACTCCTTGTCGTCCGTCGAAACCGCGCGAGCGATTTGATTGGCGACTTCGGGAAATTGCAAACGTTCGTGCAACACGTTGTGTTTACAGGCTGTTACGCATTGACCGCAATGCGTGCAAATCGTCGCGACGTTTGCTTTGAGCGTCGCGCGATCATACCAGTGGGAAACCGATTGTTCCATACACGCTTGGTCGCAGTGCCCGCAATTCAAGCAACTGCGGGAGTCGCGAACAAGAGCGGGGTCGTCTTCCGTTACGACGACCGCGTCGCACGGAAGCATATTTGCCTTGCGATTCGCTTTGTACTCGCGGAACGTCTTGAAACCGTCCAATCCATACGGAAATTCATCCGCTTGAGATGCGTTAGTAAAGACCGACGTCAGTCCAAGCGTTGCGCTTCCTAACGCGCCCGACTTAATAAACGCGCGTCGAGACGCGAGATTGTGTTCTATCTGTCGCATATCGTCCCCTTTCTGAGAATATGACCTACTGACTCATTATAACGATAATTAGAGAAGTTACAAGGCAATACGGACGATAAAACTGAAACTGAAGACGACGCCCTACTGACGACGATCAGGGTGTTAACGGAGCTTTGAAGCGTCTGAGCTGCCGCTTGTAACAAACGAGCGCGCGGCGTTTGTAGGAACGTTGAATTCAAAAAAAGTTTGTAATCGTTCACGGAATTTTTCGAACAAAGTTTGCGTTGGAATCGCGTCGTAAGACGCGCGCGATAAGCGGGTTATCTTTAGATAAGCGGACGACGCCGCCGAAATCGCGTCCGTAATAAAAGCGAAATTATCCGCCAAATCTCAAGCGCCCGTTTACCCGATCAACGCGCATCGGAAAAATCAGCGTCTGAGGGGGCTACAAAAAAAATACGCGCTTTTAAACGACGCGTCGACTATGAAACACGTAAAAAATTGGTTTGGCGCTACGTCAAGCGAAGCGCCATCCGCTCGTCTAAAGACGAGCGGCTTATCCGCGCCGATTATGCGGCGATCTATGCGAGAAACTTACTTGGAAAATTTCGTGAGCGTTTGCGATTTTTAACGTATGGTTATCGAAGCAGAGTTAGATATGGAACGAAAAGTAAGAGGATTTAGGATTTAAAGACGTTCTTGACGATTTCAGGCGGAGAGTATAAAATTCAAGAAAATAAAAAAATCCCACTTGTAAAATAGAAAAAGTGAAGTAAAATTTTTCGCGTCGTTTGTAAGAGCGGCTCCGAGGCGGTCTTCAAATCGCGCAAGCGAAAAAATAAATTTTTAAAAAAACCGCTTGACGAAATAAAAAGACCTGCTAAACTTACGCAAGTCGCAACTGAACGACAAGCAAGCAGACCCCGCGAAAGCGCGATTTGCTTGATTCGAACGCAAGTTCGAAGATATTTTACAATTAGGTAATGCAAGAGTGGCGTAGAACACACTATAATTTTGTCGATAGCGTCAAACGCGAGTTTGACGATAGAGTTCAAAATCAAT
>JAZRWW010000174.1:0-1739 GCA_045599865.1 Thermoguttaceae bacterium | reverse complement strand
GACAAGATCGATTCCAATATCGGCGATATTTTTAGCTTTTTCCCAATCTTTCCAAAAGACGACGCGCTCGATTTGCGGGTATTCGGGCGAATTGCGCAAGATTTTACAGACGAGTTCTTCGAAGAGGTCGCCTTGTTCTTTCGGCGTCGTTGCGATTTGGCGGAAATTGGCGAGTAATTCGGCGATTTGCATTTCTTGGGCTCCTTTGCGGTGATTTTAAAGGATGGAACGTGCAAGGGCAAATCTTTTTTCGTAAATTCCAACCCAACCGCCGCATTATATGCGTCGGCTTACCGATCTTTCACGGAACGTCTTTTCTTTTCCAACGTCCTTTTATACAACGCGGCGTATTGCGCGACCATCGCTTCCAACGAAAAGACTTCGCGCGTTCGTTTCCTTGCTTCGTTCCCTAAACGCTCGAGTTCGTCTTTGTTTTTTTCCGCGAGCAATTTGCAGGTTTCTCGCGCGAATGCGGTTCGTCGTCGCGTTCTGTCGCCTTCGAATTCGGGTGCGAGGACGCCGGTTTGACCCGAAATCACAAGATCGCGATTGCCCGCGACGTCTGAAGCAAGGACGGGGACTCCGCAACTTTGCGCTTCTAAAATTGCATTCGACTGACCTTCGTAGGCGCTGCAGTTCCATAGCAAGTCAAAACAGGGCGTAAATCTCGCGACGTCGTTTCGTTCGCCGAGGAACAAGACGCGGTTCTTTAGGCGCAAATCTTCGCGATAACGCAAGAGCGACTCGCGCTCGGGACCGTCGCCGATAATCAGCAAATAAAAATTTACGCCCGCAAATTTGACTTGATCGGCGATCCAGAGCGCGTCTTTAACGCGTTTTTGAGGCCAGAGTCGCGCGACTAGCCCTATTAATTTAGGCAGCGAGGACGTGCCGCCGCCGTTTTCTTCGTTCGTAATATGCAACGATCGAAAGAATCGATCCTTTTCAGAAGCGACGTTTTCGGGCGAGGAATAATCGACGCCTAATTCGTCGAACAGTCGTTTTTTCAATTCTTCCTTGCTTTCCGTCGGGGTCGGCGGGACTTCTACGGCGTTATAAATCACGGCGAATTTTTCTTTCGGAATCCCGCGCTCGACGTAGAAATCGACGATTCCTTGGCTATTGACGGCGTAAACGTCCGTTTTCGGCTCCAGCTTGACGTCGACCCAATTTTGCCAAGCGGCTTTCCACGGGTCTAGGCACCGTTCCCCGCAAATAACGACTGGCACGCGACAGGCAAACGCCGCTTTTCGTCCGTAAGCGTTCGCGGCGAAAATCCACGTGTGAACAATATCCGGCTTGAAGCGCTTGATTTCGCGCTTGAGTTTGAAATAGGCGCCAATGGACAATTTGCGCTTTTTGCCGATCACAACGACCGGGATTCCGACCGCGCGCAGTTCTTCCGAATAGGGACCGTCGCGCGTTAAAACGACGACTTCGACTTCAAATTCGTCGCGAGGAAGATTTGTCGCAAGCAACGTCAACTGCTTTTCCGCCCCGCAACGATCAAGGGTCGGGATTATGAAAAGAATTTTAGTTCGCATAGAATTTGACCGCAAACGGAACATAAGGCGCGCGAAAACGCCGCAAGCCGAACAAACGCGTCGGCGCTCGGTCGGCTTGCGGCAAAAATAAAGTAAGCGCTCACGGAAAGTATTCCAAAAAAATCGGCGGTTGGACAGGAAGAAAGCGACGCGCGACGATTCGTTTTTCGCGCAAGCGAAAAACGCGCGAAAGCC
>JAZRWW010000173.1:0-3785 GCA_045599865.1 Thermoguttaceae bacterium | reverse complement strand
TTGACTTTTCGAACCGCCAAATAAAGTTCTTTTGCCGTTTCGGGCGATTCTTGCGCGGCGTCGATTTTCTTTTCGAGTTCGTCCAGCGCGGCAAGATCGGCGTCAAACTCGGGCGCGTCGTCAAGATCGCTCAAACGATCAGCTAAGTCGCGCGCGTATCCAATTTCCAACTTGGCTTTTTCAAAGGTCGGTTCGTCGTCGCACTGGAAGAGCCATTCGGTCTCCAGTTGTTTCAACCCTTCGGGCGTGATTTCGTCGGCGTTCAGAAAGGTCGCTCCCATTAGGAAGACGCACAGGAACGCAAGCGCCGTTTTTCTCATTTGCTTTTCCTTAATACTTAGTCGGTCGATTATGTTCTCGTCCACGCGCAACGCGTTCTCAGCGTTCAGAGCAGATACGAACGACAGTTTTGACTATTACGCCATACTGTAGCATTTTATCTAGTTTATACTAAATAGACGTCCTGTCAACGCGGCGCCGCGCGTCTTTGTTCCAAAATTCCTTTTTAACGAAGAAGTCAGTTTCAACGTTCGTTTCGATTTGTCGAACAAGCTAAAAATTTTTAATGAAAATCCACGACGCGTCGATAAGCGCATAGGGCGTCTGCTCAAATTAGAGTCAGATTGCAACGTAATTTGCGCCATATTGACGTTTCGCAAACGCTTTTTCCAAAACAAACGTCGATTCCAAAACAAACTTCGACCTACAAGCAACAACGAGGAGAACTCCGTGCCTAGAAACGTTCGACGACTATCAGAAGAAATTTCTTGCGACGTTTCCGCGCGTTGCAAGTTGGAGAAAAAACTTGTCCGAACCCTGGCAAAAAACGTCAAATTTTCTAAACGGAATCCGAGCGTCTATTGCCCAAAAATCTTGGAATTGTTGACGCAACTTCGCAAGTTTCGCCTTCAAACAGGCGCATATTCCAACGCCGAATGGAAAATTGAACGAGAATTGACTCTTTGCCGTTCCCTTATTCCGTTCGACAAAGAGCGTTATTCGTCTCAGCTGGCGGATGCGTTGTTCTTTTTCGCGCGTTTTCACTACAAGTCGGGACGTTACGACGTTGCGGCGCGAGAAATTAACGAAGCAGTCGACGTCTATTGCAATTTAGTTGCGCGCGAGCCTTCCAAACACGTCAAACAAATTTTTTTCATAATTCAAGGACTAATCAAAATTTACGGTCAAACGCGTCAGTTTCACGATGCGGAACGTTTAGCGCGCGAATTGCTGGCGCGTTGCGACAAACTTGATCCGCCGACGCGCGCCAAATATGAGTCTGAAGTACGTAAATTGCTTCAAAAGACGTTTGAAAAAGAGGCGCAAACGACGCAAATCGATTCGAGTCCGTCGCAAAAACAACTAGAATTCAAGGCGCGCGGGCTTAAACGTCAAGCTCGAGCGGAACTTCGTAAAGGACGCGTTTTCGCCGCCGAAGATTGTTATAAGAAAGCGATCGCAACGCTCCGCGAATGCCTGGCGTCGTCGCGTTCGCCCTCCGCTCTTACGGCGCTCGTGCGAATACTCGAAGCGCTAGGTCGTCTACGTTGCGACGAACGCCTCGGAAAACTTGACGAAGCCGAGCAGAATTTGGAAGAAGCGACGAATATTTGGCGCGAACTGGCGGAAAACGACGTCGAAAAAAACGTCGACGCCGCGTCTTCACTTGCTACGTTAGCCTATTTGCGCGAACGTTCGAGACGTTGGAACGTCGCCGAAAGCGAGTATCTCGAATCGCTCGCCTACGCGCGCGCCGCGCGGACGCGCGTTTCAAGCAAATCGGCAACGGACAAATTAGAAACTACGACGCTCTTTCGCTTAGCGAGCGTCTACGCGCGCATCGGACGTAAGGAACTTGCGATCGCGCGTTATAAAGAAACGCTAGAAAAAGAGTTGCAATTATTTGAAGACGCGCCCGACGCGTATCGCGCCGACGTCGCGATCACGCGTTTCAAATTGGCAAATTTATATAAGGAAACGCTTCGCTGGGAAGACGCCAAACGCGAGTACGAGGAAGCTTTGACGCTCTATCGTCGTTTAAACGCCGAACAGCCCGAAAAATACAATCAAGCTCTCGCGTCGACGCTCAACAACTTAGCGGCGCTTCAAAATTCGCGCAAACGTCCCGCTCGCGAAAAAACGACGGACGCTCGTCCCAATTACGAAGAGACGCTTAAAATATTGGGCGATTCCGAAAAACAAACGAGTTCGAAAAAAAAAGCGGCTATGGCGACCGCGCTCCATAATTCGGCGGGTCTTCGGCGTCGTAACGGCGACTTCGAGGGCGCGGAGAACGAATATTTGCGTTCGTTGGCGCTTCGACGCGAATTGGCGCTTGAAAATCCGATCGTTTACGAAGACGAAGTCGCACGAACGCTAAACAATTTGGCGCGGCTTTATTGTTCGCGCAAGGACGACTCGCAAATCGTCGCTAAAGCGGAGCCGTTGTTACTCGAAGCGCTTGCGACCTATCGTCGTCGCAACGCTTCCGGCGGACGTTCTCGTCGTCTTGAAATAGCGCGCGCTCTTTATGAATTAGGCGAATTCTATCGGAACGCCAAAGAAATTCCGAAGGCGGACGAAAAATACGGCGAAGCCAAATTAATCTTACGCGATGCTTTGGCTTTGGATAAATCAAACGCCGACGATCTACGCCTCGAGTTGTCTCGCGTTCTTCGCAAAATAGGGGAGACGCGTCAAGAAGTCAAACGTTACGGCGAGGCGCTTGACGCCTTTAAAAACGCGCTCGAACAATTTGACGCGCTTCAAGCGCCGCCTTCGTGGAAAATTCTGTCGAAGCGCGCGGAAACGCTCGAGGCGCTCGCGGAACTATATCGTCTTGCCAATTTGTCGGAAGAAGAACTTCAAGCGCGTCGCGACGGCGCGGAGACTTACGCGCGGCTCGCGCAAGAGGAGCCCGAAAAGAAACGAGGCGAACGCGCGTCTTCGTTCTTTAAATTGGCGTTTGCGCTTCAACGTCGCGGCAATTTTGAGGAATCGGAAAAATATTACGATCAAGCGCTGGAACTTCAGCGGCTTCTAGCGACGGATTCGAACGCGGATTCGAAAGTCGAACGTCGACGCGCCGTCGCGAATACGTTGAACAATTTGTCGATCGTTCGTCGTCAAACGGGACGAATCAAACTTGCCGTCGACGCCGCGCGCGAAGCGTTGACGACGTATCGCGAACTTGAGCGTGAAAATCCGGGCAAATTCAAGTCGTCGATCGCGCAAGCGCTCAACAATCTTTCTATTTTGCTCCGCGCGCAAAGGAAGTTTAACGACGCGGAAAAAGCGGTCTTGGAAGCGCTTGGAATACGTCGATTAGAACTTGAACGCAATCCGAATCAGCAGGAACTTCGCGCGCGCGTCGCGTCTTTGCTCTTTAATTTGGCGAATATCTACCGCGACGAAAGGCGTCAAGGAGACGCGAAGGACGTTTGCGCGCAAGCTACGGATATTTACCGGGAACTTGCCGAAAACACCCCCGAATATCAAGGCGCCTACGCAAAAGCCGCGCTGTTGGCAAGCCAAATTTGAACAAATGTTTTTTGAACGAAAAACGGACGCGCCAAACGACGCGTTCGTTCCTATTTTCCAAGCGACGTTCCAAGACGCCGCGTTGCGATTTTACTTTTTCTTCGTTAAATTGGCGACTTGTTCGGCGGTCAACGCCCAACTAAAGACTCTAGCGCGCGCGACGGATCCCTTGAAATAACTCGAACCCCTTCCGCCTCCGGTTATGTCGCTGCCGACGCAGAACGCTTGAACGCTTTCGTCGCGCG
>JAZRWW010000172.1:0-25736 GCA_045599865.1 Thermoguttaceae bacterium | reverse complement strand
TTATCGACGGTCAAACAAACGTCGATGGTATTGAACGCGTTTCTCTTGATTCCGTTTGTATTGTTGAAAAGGGCGTCCAATTCAATAAAAGCAATATGAACGAAGTTGGTAGTTATCCTGTAATCAACGGAGGAATTAATCCGTCTGGTTTTATCGAACAATTTAACCAAGAAGGCGGTTTGATTACAATATCCCAAGGAGGGGCGTCTGCCGGATATGTTAATTGGCAGAAATCGAAATTTTGGGCCGGGGCTCATTGTTACGTCTTGAAGCCCTGCGGCAAGATCAACCATAGATTTTTGTTTCATATAGTAAAGTCTATGGAACGCGAGTTGCAAGAGAGTCAATACGGCGCCGGAATCCCCGCGCTCGCGAAATCTTCCGTTACTTCTTTGAATATTCCCGTTCCGCCAGTTTCCGTCCAAGAAGAAATCGTAAGCATTTTAGACAAATTTTCCGAATTAACGAGCGACCTAACGTCTGGTCTACCCGCCGAGATAGCGGCTCGTCAAAAGCAGTACGAATATTACCGGGACCAACTGCTAACGTTTCCTCCGTTGAATCCTTGCGAGTCCAACTAATGTCAAACGCGAACGAATCTTGTATCGACTTTACCGAAACGGTCGTTTCGCAATACGAGCGCGTCTCGCGAACGTCGGATCGTTACGAGAGCGAGTCGGAACTCGAGCGGGAGTTTATTCGCGTTCTTTCGGCGCAGGGCTACGAATATCTTCCGATTCATAGCGAGTCGGACTTGATCGCGAATCTTCGCGTTCAGTTGGAACGATTGAATAATTTTCGCTTTTCCGACGCGGAATGGAGTTCTTTCTTTCAGGAGAAACTGGCGAATTCGACCGAAGGAATCGTCGAGAAGACGCGCAAGATTCAAGAAGACTCGATTCAAGTTCTTACGCGCGAGGACGGAACGTCAAAGAACGTTAGGCTGCTCGAGAAGCGAGACGTCGACCAGAACTTCGTTCAAGTCATTAATCAATACGAAGTCGGAACGGAGCAGGGCGCCGACTACGCGAATCGTTACGACGTTACGATTCTTGTCAACGGGTTGCCGTTGTGCTGCGTGGAATTGAAACGTCGTGGCGTCGCGATACGCGAGGCTTTCAATCAGATCGAACGGTATCAGCGCGACTCTTTTTGGTCGGGTTGCGGTCTTTTCGAATACGTTCAACTATTCGTCATATCGAACGGCGTTCATACGAAGTATTATAGCAACACGACGCGTTTCAACGCGATCCAAGAGTCGAGTCGCGCTTCTTCTCGCGTCTCTTCGAAGCGATCCAAGACGAGCCATAGTTTTGAGTTTACTTCTTGCTGGTCTGATTTTCAGAATCGCGCGATTACCGACTTGATCGACTTTGCGCGGACGTTTTTTGCAAAGCGGACGTTTTTAAACGTTCTTACGCGTTATTGCGTCTTTACGTGCGATCGCAATCTCCTTGTAATGCGTCCCTATCAGATCGCGGCGACGGAACGTATTTTGGCGCGCGTTTACAAGTCGCAACGCGACGGACTTTGGGGAACGGTTGCCTCGGGCGGGTACGTTTGGCACGCGACCGGGTCGGGCAAGACGCTGACGTCGTTTAAGACGGCTTGTCTTATTCGCGACCTTGATTTTGTCGACAAAGTTCTTTTCGTGGTCGATCGTAAAGACCTCGACTATCAAACGATGAAAGAATACGATCGATTCGAAAAGGGCGCCGCGAACGGGAACAAGTCGACGGCGATTCTGACGCGCCAACTGAACGATCCGAGCGCGCGCATCGTGATCACGACGATTCAAAAACTCTCGACGTTCGTGAAACAGAATCCCGCGCGCGCGCTTTACGAGCGCCCCGTCGTAATGATTTTCGACGAATGCCACCGCTCCCAATTTGGGGACATGCGCGTTGCGATAACGAAAGCGTTCAAGAAATATTGCTTCTTTGGCTTTACGGGCACGCCGATCTTCGCGTCGAACGCGACCGGCGCTAAACGCGCGCCCTTTTTTACGACGGAACAGACGTTTGGCGAGCGCCTTCACGCTTATACGATCGTCGACGCGATCAACGACAAAAACGTCTTGCCCTTTCGCGTCGACTACGTTCGGACGATGCGCGTTCGCGAGGAAATGGAAGACGAAGAGGTTCCGAATATCGACCGCGAGAAGGCGTTTATGGCTCCGGAGCGCATTCGCCTTGTTACGCGTTATATTTTGGCGCGTTTCGACCAGAAGACGTATCGCGCCGGGCGTTCTTATTCTTACGCGACGCTTTCTAACGTTCAAGAAGTCGCTTCTTCGTCGCGCGGCGAAGTCGCGGAAATTAAAGAGAAGCGTCGTATTCGCGGGTTCAATTCGATTTTTGCCGTATCGTCGACGACGGCGGCGAAGCTCTATTACGAAGAATTTCGTCGTCAAACGCAAGAGCCCGGAGGCAAGAAACTCAAGATAGCGACGATTTTTAGCTTTGCTCCGAACGAATCAGAAGAAGCCGGAGGTCTGCTTGGCGAAGAGAACCCCGAAGACGCTTCCGCGCTCGATCAGAGTAGCCGCGATTTTCTCGAAGGGACGATTCGCGATTATAACGCTATGTTTGGCACGAGTTACGATTCGTCGTCGGACAAGTTTCAAAACTACTACAAAGACGTTTCCTTACGTATGAAAAACAAGGAAATCGACTTGTTGATCGTCGTCAATATGTTCCTGACCGGCTTCGACGCGACGACGCTCAACACGCTTTGGGTCGACAAGAACCTCCGCGCGCACGGACTGATTCAAGCGTTTAGCCGGACGAATCGTATTTTGAACAGTATTAAGACGTTTGGAAATATCGTCTGTTTTCGGAACCTTCAAAAGCAAGTGGACGAAGCGGTCGCGCTTTTTGGGAACGAACGCGCGGGCGGGATCGTCTTGCTCAAAAAATTTGAAGACTACTATTACGGATACGAGGACGACGAAGGCAAAAAGACGCCCGGTTACGTCGATATGATCGACGAGCTAACGAACAAATTTCCTTTGCCCGGTCCGATCATAGGCGAGGGGTTCCAGCGCGAGTTTATCGCGCTTTTCGGCGGCGTCTTACGGATGCGCAACCTTTTGGCTTCTTTCGACGAATTTGAGGGAAAAGAGATTCTTTCGGAGCGTGATTTTCAAGATTATTTGGGAATCTATCAGGATTTGCGCGACGAATGGAAGAAGCCTAGCGGCGGCGACGGCGTCGACCCAGCGTCGGATATCGTCTTCGAAATTGAACTTGTCAAGCAGGTTGAGATCAATATCGACTATATTTTGTTTCTCGTTCAAAAGTATCGCGATTCGCGTTGCGGCGACAAGGAGATTCTGATCGCGATTCAGAAAGCGGTCGACTCCAGCCCGGAATTAAGGAGCAAAAGGGAGCTTATCGAAAAATTTGTCGCCGCCGTCGACGGCTACGCGGACGTTCAGGACGGTTGGAACGAATTTGTCGACGAATCGCGCGAAAAAGACTTGGCGACCATTGTGAAAGAGGAGCGTCTCAAAGAGAACGAAACCCGCAAATTACTGGAAAACGCTTTTCGCGACGGCGAAATCAAGACGAAGGGAACCGAGTTCGATAAAATTATGCCGCCCGTCTCGAGGTTTGGAGGGGGACGCGATCAGAAGAAAAAAACGATTATTGAGAAGTTGTCGCGCTTTTTTGAGAAGTATTTCGGGATAGGCTTGCCCTTTTGCGCGAGCGCGCCCGAAACGAACGCCGTTTCGGGCGCGTGAAAGACGCGCGTCGGGTTGCGAAAGACTCGATCAAAATTGTTTCTTGACGATGCGCTTGGCTTTTCCTTCGACTCGCGGCAAGGTTCCGATCGGCACGACGTCTCCTTTGGGCGAGAATCCGAGTTTTTCTTTGAGCTTTTTCTCAACGGTGAAGCCGGAAACTCCCGGTTCCGCTTCCACGACGATTCGCACGTCGTTCACGCCGTCCCGTTCTTCGATAATAATTTGATATTCCGTATGAACGCCCGGAATTTCAAGCAAGGCTTGTTCGACTTGCGCGGGGAAGAAATTGACGCCCTTGACGATGAGCATATCGTCGGTACGACCCGAAATAGAATCGATTTTGAGGTGCGTTCGCCCGCAGGCGCATTTTTCACGCGTTAGAATTCGCGTCAAATCGCCAGTCTTGAAACGAATTACCGACAAGGCTTCGCGCGTGAGGGACGTGACGACCAACTCGCCGATTTCGCCGTCGGGCAGAACTTTTTTCGTAACGGGGTCGACGATTTCCAAATAGTATTGGTCTTCCCAGACGTGAATACCCGAATGATCGCGGCAGTCCATGCCGAGCGTGCCGACGCCGCCCGTTTCGGTCATGCCGTAAATATTGAAGACGTCGATTCCGAGCCGCGCGGAAATCTTTTCCATCATTGCCTTCGTGACCGTCTCCGCGCCGAAGATTCCGATTTTAAGATTGGGCAATTCGACGCCCATATTGTCCATCATTTCGATTAAACGAGGCGCGTAAGAAATCACGGCGGCAAAAATCTTCGTGTCGAAGTCTTTTGCCAAACGAATTTGACGCTCCGTGTTTCCCGAACTCGTCGGAATGACGAACAGTTCCGCCGCTCGCGCGCCGTGATACATGCCGAACCCGCCGTTGAACAATCCGAACGTCGGCATAATTTGGATCGGATCGCCGATTTGCGCGCCGCTCATACGATAGCAACGCGCCATGCATTCCGCCCACTGGCGCAAGTCGAACTCGGTATAGGGCATGACGACGGGCGTTCCCGTCGAGCCGCTGGACATATGCATTTCGCGAATTTGGACTTTCGGAACGCAACACATTCCGAGCGGATATGTTTCGCGGAAATTCGCCTTTGCAATAATCGGCAATTTGTCGACGTCTTCAATTCCGCGAAAATCCTCCGGGACGACGCCCGCCTCTTGATAGAGTTTGCGGAAATAGGCGTTATTTGCAGTTACGTAACGAACTTTTTCCTTAAGCAGTTCGTTTTGTCGCGCGATCAGTTCGTCTTGGGACGCCGTCTCGCGTTCTTTATTGAAATAAAAATCGCTCGATTCCATCGTATTAGCCTCGCAAAGTGTTGGTTTACGTCGGCAGACGCTAGGAGCGCCTCAACGTAAGTTTAATTTTACGCTTTACCAGAAAAAATCCAAAGCTAGTTTATAAAAATGAGCGCGTTATTGAGAAATCCTATGGTAAAAATTGGGATTTTGACAGATATGCAGATCGTATTAAAGAGGTAAAACGTTATATAAGACTCGTCGGAACAATTTTTTTTACGCCTTTTTTTGCGAGCCCTTCTTTACAAGGCAAAGAAAAGCGAGTTTCTCGAGTCGGAAACTCGCCCTTTCTAAGACGTCGAGTCTATGCGCGCTCAAATGGTCTGCAACGTCGGCTTGACTTCGATTTCCGTTTGAGGTCCGACTTCAAACGTTTGTTCGTTTTTGCCGGCTTTAATCGTGATCGTCAGATCGGACGTGTCGTATTTCTTATACTTCGGATCGACGTATTCGAAACTTTTTTCTTCCTCCGCGACCTTTCTAGCCCATTCTTGCGCTTCTTTCGGATCGCGCGGCTGTTCGACGTTTTTACGCGTTTCGCTTTCCGTAACGACCGTTTTGTACACGAGGACGGTGAAATCTCCTTCCGGAACGCCGTTGTATTTTCCCAGCGTTTTGACGACGCATTTTCCGTCGGTCGTCGTCGTTCCTCCGCAGAGCCATTTGTAATTTAGGTCGTCTTTTTTGACGAGTTGCACGTTCGCGCCTTCAAGAGGCTTTCCTTCTTGCGTGATCGTGACGATCGTCGACTGTAATTTTGGCATGTCGGGCGGAGTTTTTTCGCCTGCGCAACCGCACAAGACGCCTAAGAGGCACGACGCCGCCAACGAACCAAGCAAATATTTATTACGCATAACCAACCCTTTCGGAACGCCTCGACCTCGTTTTTCAAGTCGAGGCGCCGCATAGTTTTGACAAATAGACGTCGCTTAAACAAAATTCGGTTAAAAACGACGTCAGTTGACGGAAGTCGTTTCGCCGCCCGTAGGAGAACCCATCGCGCCCCAGACGCCGTAGGGGGATTTTCCGGAATTTACGCCGTAGGAATTCGGGGAACCGGAGTCGATCGTGTCGGAAACGAATTTGATCGATCCGTCGCCCATACCGACGTTTACGCCGCCGCTATGATAACTTTGAGGGGAGAAGACGCCCCAAGCGTAGTTGTCGATATTCGGCCAAGAATAAATGCAGACGGGCGAGTTCGGGGGCAAGACGGTTGTGATCGCGCCGTTGACGGAACGACCGTCGGTCCAAAGCAAACCGCGCCACGTGTCGGTGCCGGAGACGAGCGAATTCGGATCGTCGGGCTTGCGCGCTTCCGTTAGGCACGGACCGGGCTTTGCTTGACCGTCGTGCAGGGAGCCGGTTTTGTAGACGCCGCCCTTAAGTTTCGTCGAACCGTTGGCGTCGCCGACCATTTCGCTAATTGCGACGGTGTTGCTCGTGCCGTCGGTAACAAAAGCGAGCGGGCGCCAAGTTAGAGGAGCGAAGAATCCTCGAGAGTCGATTTTGGCCAAACCGGATTCGCCCCAGTCGGGTCTTGCGTTGTGCCACATGCCGTCGCCAAGGCTGACGCCGATGCTGATTCGCGCCATATTTTGGTGCGGGGAGGGCATGGCGGAGGCGCCGTCCGAGGGGCAAATGATCGTCGGAATAACCGACGTGTACGTAGGCGTGCTAGCAAAGGGCCACCCGTTGCTGCCCGAGTTCTTAGCGTCAGTCGAGAAGGCGTCGTAACGCGCTTGTTGTTCCATAAAGGGAAGCAAGGCGACCGTAGCGCCGACGAATCCGCCGTAAGCGGCGTCGTCGTATTGGTTTGTGTTAAAATTATAGAAATTCATACGCGACGCGGGCAAGACCGAGTTCACGTCGTGATAGTTATGGATCGCCAAGACGTATTGCTTCATATTGTTGGTGCATTGCATACGTCGAGCGGCCTCGCGCGCCGCTTGAACGGCGGGAAGAAGCAATCCGATCAAAATACCGATGATCGCGATAACGACAAGAAGTTCGACGAGAGTAAAACCGTTATTACCCCCCCCCTTGCGTATTTGGAATGTTTGTTCATTTTAAACTCCTTTAAAAACAAGTACGATTCAACTGATCGGCGCATCGATTTTGGAAAACGCGCCTAATCGTGCGAAAAGGAAAAGGGTATTATAAGGCGCCGTTCAAAAATCGACAAGGGGCTGGCTTATACTACGTTGCGTCGTTAGTTTAAAAAACGCCCCAAACGTCTCGCGGACGCTTGGGGCGTTTTATTAAGCGCGTATTTATCAAGCGCCGACGTTTAAATAGCGGCGATTATTAACGCGACTATTTTTCAAGGTCTTCGCAAACGACGCGGAACCCGACGTTGAAGACGCGTTGCCACGACTCGTAATCGCGACGCAGACCGGCGCGTCCCCATTTCGGACGATCGCGCCACGAGCCGCCCTTGGCGACTTTCTTCGCGCTTAAATCGCCGTCGTTGCGACCGTCGGTCTCGCTGTACGGATAGGCTTTATAGTCGGAAGCGGTCCATTCGGAGACGTTTCCAAGCATATCGTAGAGTCCCCACGGGTTCGGCAGATAGGAGCCGACGGACGTTTCAATCATATTTCCGTCGTCGACGCCCTTAACGCGCGGAACAAAGGCGCGCCACGCGGGCGGATTCGCGATCGGCTGCGGATTGACGCCTTGAACGACGAATTTAATCGTTTGATCGTCGGCAAGGTTTTCGTACTTCGAGAAATCGGCGTCGAGGGCGCCAAACCACATCGGAGCGTCGGATCCGGCGCGCGCCGCCCATTCCCATTCGGCTTCGGTCGGGAGACGGAATTTTTTGCCGGTTTTTTCGCTCAACCAAGCGCAGAAATCGGTCGCTTCTTTCCAACTAATACGAATAACGGGTTGATCGGGCTTGTTCGCGGGATAGCCGGGCAAGACGTGGTCTTTCCACCATTGGTCGATAAACCTGCTGTCGTGCGTCGCGTCGAAGAGCGCGTACATCGCGTTCGTGGTTTCCGTCGTCGCCATCCAGAAGGATTTGTCGATCGAGACAGCGGAACGCGGGAACTCGTCGTTGAAACCGTTTTCGTCGCCCATAACGAATTTTCCGGCGGGAATCTTCGCCATATCGAACGAAACGTCGTCGCTCAACTTGACGCGAGCCGTTTGCGAGGAACGAACTTCGACGCCGAAGTCCGCGCCTTTATTGACGGGTTTCGTTTCGCCTTGCATCGCCCGCGCTTTGGCGGCGTCGAAGGGCCAATTCTCGACTTTCGGCGCGCTACGATCAAGTTCGGGCAGTTTTTCCGGCTTGACGAATTCGGGACGATTCTTTTTCGCCTCGTCGTAGTAATACGCGTCGGTTTCGAAATTCAAATCGTTGTCGGCGTAAAGCGACTTCAATTCGACGTAACGATCCGAGACTTTCTTGATCGTGCTTGTTCCGCGTTCGCGTCCCGCTTCGTTGACTTCCGTCCAAGAGCCGAAATACGGAACGTTCAGGTCGATCCAACAATAGAGCTTGCGCCAGGCTTCCTCGTCAAGTTTGACGTTATAGTGTCCTTTGCGGAGCATATTGACCAATTCGGACGTCGACCCGTGATATTCCATCGGCTGAAGCACGTGGATATCGCTTTCGGGACCGGGGCGTCGAACGTAGCCTTGCAACGCGTGATAGGCGTTCGAGAAGTTCGAAGGACCGCGCGACGTGTCGGCAAAGTTCGGACGGTCGGGCTTGGAGCCGTTATGACAACCGACGCAGAATTTGTCAAGAATCGGCTGGACTTCGCCCTCGAAGGAGAAGGGACGCTCGGGACCGTAGAAGGGCGTCAAATCGGTCGGGGGCGTGTTGCGCGCGATCGTCGTTTGCGTCGGTGAAACGTCGTTTTGCGTTTCGTGGCAACCGATGCACGATTCGTTTTCGCCCGGCATGCCGACGAACCACGAGCGCATCGTTTGCACGGCGGAGCCGTTTTCGTCGAGCGGCTGAATTACGACCGGCGTGTTCGCGGGAATTTTAAAGGAGGCGCTTCCGTCTTCGAAGACCGGAACTTCGCCTAACATACGTCGAGCGTCCCAACAGCTTTCAAGCCCGAAGACGTCGTGACCGCCGACTCCGCGATAGCCGTAACTGACCGCGAAAACGCGTAATTTTTTAACGACGCCCTTAGGAACGTTCGGCAAGCCTTGTCCGAAATAAACGTCCGTAATAAAGACGTTGGCGGTCTTTTCGCCTTCGACCGTTCTGTCGGGTAAGACGGTCGGCTCTTCGCGTTCGACGAGCGCGAAGGGTTCCAAGAGTTGCGCGTCGGGTTCGGAGCGCAGACGAAGCATATTGTCGAACGTGTCGACAAGATAAATCGACCACGGCTCGGCGGGCGTCATACGGCACGAGACGAGGAAATGATCGTCGTCGAGAGGACAGGGGAAGAGGAACTTCGGCCACGAATTGTCGACGAGTTGGTCGACCGTAACGTTCGCGGGCGGATTGTCCCGACCCGGTATGCGTTGCACGACGCCGGAGACTTCTTGACGTCCCTTAGACGGATCGAAGACTACGAGTTCGCCTTCGCGCGCGACGCCGTGGTGTCCGGAGACGATCCCGACGAATTTTGACGATTGACCCGGAATATTTTTCGCGTAGAACGTGCTGTTGGGCCAGAAGGAGCCGGAGCCGTAATGTTCGACTTGGTTCGTTCCGTCCGGATTCATCGTGAAGACGTAACGAGAATAATAGTGCGGAATGTCGACGTATTCCCAACGCAGATACATAATTCGCCCGTTCGGGAGAATCGTCGGGTTCCAGTCGTTGTCTTGTTCGAACGTCAACTGACGCACGGTCTGTCCGTCTTCTTCAACGCGATACAAGTTGCCGACCAACCCGCCGCCGCCGATGCAGGGAATACCCATCATCGAAGCGGAAGAGACGAAGACGGTCGACCCGTCGGGCACGTAACAGCCTTCCACGTTGTCGACGTCGCCGCCCATATCGGGCGTAACTTGACGCAACGCGCCGTCTTCAAGCGTGCATTCGTAAACTTGCCACGTGTTGTTATCCGACAAGCAGGTGACTAAACAACGGTCGGCGTCCCAGTGAAGGGCAATGTCGCCGATATAGGAGCCTTTGCGTCCTTTGACGACCTCTTCCAGCGGCGCGCTTGGATTTTTGACGTCGAGGAGGACGAGCGAGTCGTTATATTGCCCCTTGCCGCGCGACGCGTTGGAAATCCAGTTCGCTTGCAAGGCGGGATTGTTTGTTTTGCGCAACAAGATTTTGTCGAAATCGATCAGCGGATTCGACAACAGAACTTCGCGTCGGAACGCGTCGTATTCTTTAGCGAGCGCGACGAATTCTTCCGGCTTGACATTGGCGTCGGCAAATTTCTTTTGGAACCCTTCCCAGCGTTCGAGCCAATCGACGTCGCCAAGTTCGTCGCCGTAGGCGTCGAGCATATGTTCGATCGCGAGTTTGAGCGATCCGACGTTTTCGATCGCGAAGGCAAGGTCGGGACCGAGCTTGTCAAGTTCGCGCTTCAGGCGTCGCGCGTTAAGACGCGCTTCCCAATCTTTGCGTTCTTGGGGCGTGGCGAAAAGATTTGGATCGTCGACGTCCGCCAAAACTTGCAACTCGACGATCGACCCCCAGCTATTCGCGGCGCTCTTGTCTTTACCCGGTTGACCGGCTTTGACGTCGTAAGTTCTCCAGAAACGAAATTCGATCCAGTCGTACTCTTCTTCAAAGAGCGCGCCGTTCTTCGTCTCGTAAGACGTCATAAACCCGCCTTGGTTGTTTCCGATAACCTTGTCGCCCGAGGTGAAATTCGGGTCGGCGGGAAATTTCGGAAGTTGACCGGGATTTTTGGCGTTGTTCGCGAGACGGACTTCGAAGTCCTGGTTTCCGCGAGAGTCGATGTTGCCCGAGAAAATACGAATCGCCGAAAACTTGCGCGGCTTGCCCAAGTAGTAGACGATGCGCGAAGGCGCGCCGTTTACCGCGACGCGACCGGCGCCGCCGCACGTTCCGGCGTTTCCGTCGATCAGATAATCGGGACTGTCCACCGCGTCGGCGACGACCAACTTAGCTTCCGGAAAGCCGAGCAAATTCAGCGGATCAAATTCGTCGATTTCGACCGACGCTTGAGAAAACGATTCGGCGCTTCTATCCCAGCTTTTGTGAATCGTTTCGATTTCGGCGCCGCGACAGGCGATCGACGCCGTTAACGTCGCCGCCGTCGTCAAAATCGCCGCGCTCCAAAATGTTTTAGTCATAAAAAGCCCTTTTTTTATTACGTGAGACCGCGTAGCGTTGCGCGACGGCGAAGCGTCGACGCAATTACCCCTCTCTATTATAACGCGGGTAAAATAGCTAAACAAGAGTCGACTTGGAATTTTATTGATTTTTTGTCGACTTCCAACTTTTCTTTGTTTCTCCGTTTGTCTGTTTGTAAGATTATTTCGAATCTTCCGATTTGTCTAATTTCAGTACGACGAATTGGTCGTTTTCGTAAACGACGTCGTTTTTCTCAAATTCGTTCCAACGACGCGTCGCTTCCGGTATTGCCGAAATCGTGTAGGGCGGCGTCTCGACGATCGCGTATTGATACCCGTAACGTTTGCTTTCCTCGAGTATTCGAGCGCGTCCTTTGTTGATGAAAACGACGATCAAAGGTTGGTTCCAACGCATCGGCGAATCGGGCTTCGCGCCCGGATTGGCGTAGAAAACCTCCATTTTGCGGTTCCAGCGCACGATCGATTTGGCGTCTTGCGGAATTTCCTTCCAACTGCCCGCTTCGGCTCGTCGCGCTTCCCACTTGAACGAATCGCAACCTCGCGGCGCTAGGAAAATCGCTTTTTCGGACGTGTTTTCTCGAACCCAACGGCAAACGTCCAGCCAGCCGTCGGCGATCGATTCTTTGGGCGGCGCGCTCCTTGGAACGACTTTCGTACCGCGTAAATCGACGAAGGACGCCAGTCTCCAGCACGGCGCGGCCGCGACGATAATCGCAAGCCAAACGCCAACGCCGGCGTTTAACGCGCGTTTGCCGCAAGATCGCGTTCGTTGAGAAAGGGCGGCGCAAACGAGTAAAACGAGGAGCAAAACGCCGAGCGCGTCGACCGACGCCAAAAAAGAGACGTCTTCGGTCGGCTTAGGAAGGGGAATCAGTCCGTCGACGGCGTCGGCTTGCGCGCAAGCGACCGCGACGCGATAGAAAACGCTTCGGAAAATCCAATAGACGCCTAGAGCGCCGAAAAACCAAACGAGAAAAGGCGCCAACGTCGACTTGTTTTCGTCGCGCGTCGCGTCGTTCGTTTGGAGACGTCGGAGCAAATTGAGTAAAGCGTCGGTCGAGAAGAAGACCAAGCCCAAAGGAACCGCCCAATCGGAAAGGCGATACCAATAATAACGCAACAGCCCGGCGGCTTCCTTCGAATCGCTTATTATTTCAAGCGCCGCGAGTTTTTTAGCGCCCCAGTCGATCGTCGCGCCGACGCAAGCAAACGCGAAGGCGGCGCCGACAAACGAGATTAGACGTCCGTATTGAGTCGAAAAGAATCTCGTTTCGTCCGTCGCGTTCGTCGAAGTCGCGTCGTCGAGTCGCGCGAGACTGCGCGCGATTCCAAATCCTAGGCAAGTCGCGACGACGAGCAGAAGGAACCGCAACTGAAACGTCCAAGGCAACGACGAAGCGACAAGATGATGCGCCAAGCGTTCGAAGACGTAGATTTGACGCGATTCGCGAATGATTTCCGGCGTCGCGCCCGAATCGAGCGCGAGCGCGGGCAGCACGCCCAATAAGGAAATCGCGCCGCCGAGAATCAATCCGGGCGCGGTTTTCGTCAACGCGCGCGCAAACGCGCGAAGACCGGCGGAAAATCGACCGACGAAGTTTTTGGCGCCTTGTCCGTTCCACGCGTCGAACGCCCACGCGACGAGGGACGCGAGAACCGCCCAGCCTCCGACTAACACGTGAAACGCCGAGCCGACCCCGTAAAGAATCCACGCGCGGTTATATTTGCCTTCAAGGAAACAAGCGAGTCCCCAGAAGACGAACGGAAACGCGAAGCCTTTGCCTTCGACTCCGCCGAATATCCATTCGCCCGCCAAATGAAAAGATTCCAAGTAAAACGCGAACGCGGCGGCGGTTAAAACGGCTAGCCAGCGTTTCGGAATTAACGCGCGACTTAATCGACGCCACGCCAGCGCCGTCAAAAACCATACGACGCAACGACCGACCCAAACGAGCGCGTTTTGCTTGAATATCAACGACAAAAGCCCAAAAGTCGCGTAAAACAGCCAGTGCGAGTCGGGCGTGTTTAGGAACGGATCGTTAGCCAGCCACGCGCGGTTCCAGAAATGAATCGATTTTCCGACGTAATACTGTTCGTTGACGTCCGGGACGGGCCAAGCGCCGTATGCGGCAAAAACGCCGAAAATCAACGCCAATTCCAACGCGCTAGATAAAAATTCCCGCCAAAATCCGTTTCGTGTTCCGCGTTTTTCGTCCGATTTGCGCGATTCTTGAATATCTTGCGTCGTCATAACGTTCCTTTCAATAGACGTTTAATAATTGCGACAAAACGAATTGAACGATCACGCAAAGAAAAGCAGACCGACGGCGAAAATTCCGGCGTCGATTAGACCATGGCTCAACCAAGCGCCGTAAATCGAATCGAAACGTCGATAGATCGTTTGCCAAACGACGCCTCCGACAAAGACCCCGAAAGAAGCGAGCCAAGTCAACCAATGCGCGTATCCGAAGTAAACGCCGAGAAGTATGATATGATGAAGCGTAAAAGCGACGTTGGCGACGAGCGTCGCGACGCCCCAAGGAAGACGCTTTGTCAAACGACCGCAAGCGAACCAGCGCCAGTAGTATTCTTCCAAGCCCGAATGGAAGACCGAATAGAAAAACAACAACGTTAGAAACGCCCCGCGAGACGCCAAGCCGAGCGGTTCCAAGCGCGCGAACAATTCGTCTCGTAGTCGTTCAAAAAGGGGCGTCAGCGAACTTGTCGACTGGACGCCGTATCGACCGAGAAAGAAAATAACGAGCGCGACGACGAATCCAAATAATCCGCCGACGAGCAAGCCGCGACGATTCGGACGTCGGACAAGCCAACGCTCCTTCAAGACAAACGCGGCAATTACGAGGGGAAAGGCGAATTGCAACGTCTTGCCGACGGCGAAAACGTATTTTGAGACGTCGGGCGCAAGACTTTCGCCCCAAACGAAATACGCCCAAGTCATTACCGAAGGAAAGAACAACGCGAAAAGCAATATCAAATTGTCGCGCAAGGCGGACGTCGTTGATTTTGTCGTCGAAGATTCGCTCATCGTTAGTCGACCTCGTAATTAAGTTGGGCGTAAAAACGTATTTCGTTCGAATTACAGCGCGCGAAACGCGTCGGCGGCTATTTCGATCGTCCGATCTATCAGCGAGTCCGTATGCGCGACGCTTGTAAACGTCGTCTCAAACTGACTGCAAGGCAAATAGACGCCGCCGTCGAGCGCTTTCCAGAAGAATTTCGCGAAAAGTTCCTTCTTACAACGCGACGCGGACGGCCAGTCTTTTACGCGGTCGTCTTCGTCGGCAAGAAAGAAGACGGTCGTCATGCCGCCGATATGCGGAACGTCGATTTTGACGCCCGCCGCGTCCGCCGCGCGTTTGAGTCCGTCGGCGAGTCGCGTCGTCGTTCGATCGATTTTAGCGTCGAAATCGGGATCGTCGTTAATCGCCGAAAGGGTCGCGATTCCAGCCGCCGTCGCGAGCGGATTGCCGCTCAACGTGCCCGCCTGAAAGACTTTGCCGACCGGCGTAATCGCGTCCATAATTTCCGCGCGTCCTCCGTAAGCGCCGACGGGCAACCCGCCTCCGACAATTTTGCCGAGCGTCGTCAAGTCGGGCGTAATTCCGTAATACGCTTGAGCGCAACCTTTGGCGACGCGGAACCCGGTCATTACTTCGTCGAAGATAAGAATCGAGCCCGACTTGGTCGTTTCTTCGCGCAAGGTCTTTAAAAATTCGTGCGTTCCGGGCACGCAGCCCATATTTCCTCCGACGGGTTCCACAATGACCCCGGCTATTTGATCTCCGTATTTGGCGAAAGTTTCTCGAACGGCTTCGACGTCGTTATATTCGACCAAGAGCGTGTCGGCGGCGGTTCCTGCGGTAACTCCGGGCGAATTTGGAACGGCGAGCGTGGCGGCCGCGCTACCGGCCGCCACTAACAGACTGTCGACGTGTCCGTGATAACAGCCGATAAATTTGATAATTTTGTCCCGACCCGTATATCCGCGCGCCAAGCGAATGGCGCTCATCGTCGCCTCGGTGCCCGAGTTGACGAGCCTAACTTTCTCGATCGAAGGAACCATAGCGACGATCAGCGCGGCAAGTTCGTTTTCCGCGCGAGTCGGCGCTCCGAAACTCGTTCCTCGCGCGACGGCTTCGTTTAAAGCGCGAGTTACGCGCGGATCGGCGTGTCCTAGGATCATCGGTCCCCAGGAAAGCACGTAGTCGATATAACGATTTCCGTCGACGTCGAACATAAAGGCGCCTTCCGCGCGTTCGAACACGACGGGCGTTCCGCCGACTCCTCCGAACGCTCGCGCGGGACTGTTCACTCCGCCCGGTATTAATCTTTGCGCTTCCTCGAACAACGCGCGACTTTTTTCACGATTCATTCTATTTCGTTCCGACTCTGCTAAGTTCCCGTTTGACGTCTCGAATAGCGCGACGCGCGCGACTCGGTTCAAACGCAACAAGTATAACGCGTCGTATGCAAAATCTCAAGCGCCCGCGCTGCGACTTTGGCAAAACGTGGTATAATGCGAGAGGTTGACAAAAAGTCGACTTCGGACAAACCAAAAGGAAAGGGCGATTATGAACGATTCTTCGACGGATTTGTGGAGAGAACGCGCGTTGGAACGTTTGCGCGACGACGCCCCGCAGGGCGCCGTCCGCTCCTGTTTTTCAAAGGAACGCGACGTCGTTCTTTTTGCCGACAAGCCCGACGCGGGCGGAGTCGGCGTTAATTTTCTCGTTGAATTTTTCAAGTCGTCTCTCGACGCTCGCGCGGAATTGTCCCTTGACGAAGAAATTCTCGCGCGAAACGTCTGGTCGACTTCGCTTTACGTCGACGGAACCCCGTTGACGCCTTGCGGAGATTGGGAGACGCTTTGCGCCGACGTCGCCGACGATTACGCGTTTTGCGAGCGTTCGCTTCGAATCGAGGGCGGACGCCGCTTTTCACGCCGCGTCTTTCTCGCCTACTGCGAATCGTTGTTAGTCGTCGTCGACGAACTGAACGCGTCGACGCGGGAACGCGAGAATCCGCCCCTTTTCGAACATCGCCTCAACGTCCCGCTTGGCGAAAACGTCGTCGGCTTGGAATTACGCGAAACGCGCGAGATCGAGCTTCAAACGACGCCGCGCTCGACAAAAAATATTGCGAAGAAATCGCCCCCAAAAGCGCCGAATTCCGAAGAAGAATCGATCTTGCAAGAGATTGGAAACGCGCCGAACGCGCGCGAATCGAAGGCGTTGGCGCGCGTCTTTCCGCTTGTCCTACCCGAAAGACGCGACGACGCGACGCGCGGCGATTTTCGCGCGCTCGTCGGTTCCAACGCGCTCGAATTGACGACGACCCGACGAGGAAGCGTTCTTCTCGCGGCGCTTGTTTTCGACCTCAACTCGCGCCGAGTCGCGCGCCCTTGCTCTTGGCGTCCGCTAACCGTCGGGGAGAATCGCGAGCCCGTCGGCGAGGACGTCGCCGTCGGACGAAAATTGCAACTGGGGCGCGAACAATACGTTTTTTACGCGTCGACGTCCCAACGTCCCGCGATTCGAACGATTTTGAGTCGCTGTTTGCTCTCCGATTTTATGATCGGAAAATTTACGGCGACAAGGGGCGTCGAACCGATTCTTGACGTCGAAATTGTCGACGATTAGCGGCGCCGCGATCATTAACGTTCGCGCAATATTTTACTCAAGGTTCGCGTTGATTTCAAACAAAAACGCGAATTGGAAAAGACGCGCGACGGCGATTCCGACGATTTTCCCGCGCCCGTTCTGGGGACGATGCGGCGCCGCTATCGACGTCGTTCTTGAATTTCCGCTTCGTAGCGTTTGGCGATCTTGTCGACCTCGCGTTTGAAGGCGGCAAGGGAAGGCGTCGTCCAAACGGCGGTTTGAATTTCTTCAAGCGCGGGATAGTAGTTAATCTCGTCGATTTTGTCGCTCAACCTTCTTGAAATAGAATTAGCGCCGTATTTCGTCTGGAGATTGCGAAAAATCGTATTATAAATTCCAGTTTGAATCCCTGTTTGAATTCCAGTTTGAATTCCTGTTTGAATCCCGGCTTGAATCCCGTCGTCTCTTCCTTTTTCGTAAAGAGCCGCGCCTTCCTTTGCGCGAAACTCCGTAATTTCTTCTTCGAAGAAAGCGTACAAACCGTCGTATTTGTTCATTGGTTCGCCTTTCTGTTTGGCAATTTCTTTTTTGAGTTCCGTCGCGCTCATCATACCGGGACGCTTTTTCTGCAAACGCACAAAATAACGAAGGGACGCGACGGCGCAATCTCGCGCGCGTTCGTCAGATTCGGGCGAATCGAACAACAGACGAAACGTCTCCGCCAATTCGACGTCTTCTTCCTGCGTATGTTTTTTATTGGCGATCTGCGTTAGATGCAGAAAAGTACGCATTACCGGCTCGCAACTTTTGATCGTTTCGAGCGGAACGTCCGCCGCGTAAATCGTCTGAAATTCGAAGAGAGGAACCGTTTTCTCCAGTCCTTCGACATTCCAAACGATCTCGCGCAAATACGGAGGCTTTTTTTTCGAGCGAGCGTCTTGCGAAAATAAAATCGGATAAGGCGAAGGCAAACGTCCGTTTTTGTCGGCGTAGAGCTCTTTATCCTTGCTCATACGTTTAAGAACGGCGGCTATGTAGCCAAGCAACTGAATCGCTACTTGCGGATCGTTCTCAAGTTTATGTTCCGAAACGATCGTAAAAGCGGCGCGACGTCCTTTCTTGCCCGGTCGGTCTTTCATATCGACGACAAAAAAAACGTCGCCGATCGTCTCGGCTCCGTTCGGCTCGACGTCGCGCGTCGGCATAGTCCGCAACGTCGACAAATCGATCTCCGCAAGTATTCTCGGGTCGAGAAACATTGAAAGAAGCAAACGCGCCGACGTTTCGTTGGAAACGATATCGTAATAATATTGATCGGGGTCGAGTTCGTCGCCGACCGACGGGTTCGTTTTTTCGAACTTCTCCGCGTCCGTTGAATTTAATTCGTTTTTCGACGTCATACCAATCTCCTTGACGCTCGAACTTTTCGCTTCGAACGTTCCCATTATACCTTATTTGAACGTCCTTCACAAGTCCTTGCTTCGTTCCTAGGGGAAAACGGAGTTCTTTACTTTACGTCGCTTTTGCGGACGTTTAGGCGCGGCTCTTATTCCTCGAGCAAAATTTTTCGAATCGCGTTCAGTTCGTCGTCCGTAACGCCCGCCGATTTCAGGTAGTTTTCGAATTTGATCGAAAGGGAATCGTCGTCGGTTCCATAGGCGTTTAACGCTTCGAGCAGGCTTTTAAATTCTTTGGAACGAATCGAACGCTCGCCGAAGACGGAGAAGGACGTGAATTCGTAATCGGCGCAAAGGTCGTCGTCGGAGACGCCTAGAATCGCGTTGATCGCCATAATTAGCGTGCCGGTTCGATCGGCGCCGCCCCAACAGTGGACGTATAGCGGATAATTTTTCTCGTCGGCAAGAACGCGAAACATTTCGCGGTACAAGCGCTTTTGCTCGTCGGCGACAATTCCGCCGTATGAAGAGACGGGGAAATTCAACCAGCGAACGTTTTGAGCGCCCAACGGCGACGCATAATTGGGAACGTTCCCCCATTCGTTAGCGCCGCGCAAGTCGAGATCAACGACGATTCCCGTTTCGTCGAGTAAAACTCGCTTGCCTTCTTCCGTCAAGTTGAAATGTCCGTCAAATTCGGAGCCGCGAAAAATTTTGCCCGACTTGACGCGTTTTCCGTCGCGCGTCGTCCAGCCTCCGGCGTCGCGGACGTTTGAAATACCGGGAACGTCGAACCAGCGCGGACAAGTCGGTTCCGTTCGAAAACTTCGCGTTTGGGAAATTTCTTCCGAACCGTCTTTGGACGTCGCTTTCACGCGCCAGAAAAACTTCGCGCCAGGCGGGAGATTTTTTACTTCGCGCTCGAGTTTTTCCTCGCTTGGAAATTCAACGGCGTCGACGAAATCGTCAGTTTTCGCTAATTGCAACATGAAAAGGACGTCGGACGCGTCGCTATTCCAGCGGAAAATCGTCGGCTTCGGCTTGGACGCGTCGTCGGTTCCGTTTTTCAACGCGCTCGGCGAATATTCCGCGTTCCAGCCTCTTTTTTCCGGCGATTTGTACGCCTTTTGCGCGTCGGGCGCCAACGAAACGACGGCGACGTCTTGCGGCTCCGCAAGGATCGGCGCGACGCCAAGGCAGGGCGCCGCCTGATACAGAAACGCCAATCCTAATACAATCTGAATAAAACGACGATTTGAGCGCATTAACGACTCCTTCATTTTTTCACGGACTTCTTTTCGACGACTTGCGTTTTCTTTTTGATTTGTACTTTGACGACGCCTTTGTTTCGATCAAGGTATTGCGTAAAATCGTTGATTCGTAGAAATAAGACGCCCGATTCTTTCGGCGTGAAAGTCGTCGTCGCGCGTTCGAATCCGATCGACTCGTTCCACGGATAGAGCGCGTTATACGACGTCGTCGCGCGTTTCTTGGCGCTTTTTCCGTCGAGCGATTCGACGTCAAAACCCGTTTGACCGGCTCCAAAACGCGTTCGACGTCCTCGACTCGATTCGTTTCTGAACGCGTTGAATCGGAACCCGGCGTTTCCTTGCGCGTCGTCCAATTCGTAGATTTGCGCAAAGGTCGAACGCGCGGCGTCGAACGAAACGACGACGGCTTCCAACCGTCCGATCGGCTTGCCGAACGCGTATTGGCACGTCGCGCCCGTCGCCTCAAAGTCAAGCGTCCGATCGACGCAAGGAAGGTAGAATTGGAACCTGCCTTTCGTCGCCAAGCGGTATTCGACGCCCGACGACAAGCGAACGCCGGTATTAATCCAACCGCGCGAAGGCTCGACGTCGACGACGATTCCTTTCGCTTCTTCTTCCGACGTCGGAGCCTTGCCCAAACGGTCGAGATAATCGATCGACGACGCTTCGTAATCGTAGGAATAATCGAGTCGCTGGAGGAAATCCGCCCAGTCGAGTTCCAGTTCGCTCCACCGATCCCCCAACGCGTCGGCGAATAGTTTGTTCGGATCGTTTGCTAGCGACCAATAAGGCAAAAGCGCCGCGACGTCCCTATACTTCGGGGAGTTGTGCAGAAAAGAGACAAGCGCCCAGCTCCAAGCGTAGGTCTTGACTTCGACAAAATCTCGCGGCTCGAAATTCAGAATTTCAAACAACGTCGGCGCTTCGCTCGCTTTGACGATCTCCTGAACCATTCGCAGGCGTCCGAAACCGGGCGTCGCGTCTTCCGACTCCGGGTTCCACGCTATTTCAATTTCCTTCTTTTTGGCGTTCCAAACGTGCAACGCCAAAAATTCCGCCGATCCTTCCGAATACCAGCGCGGGTACAAATCCCCGAACGTTTCGTGCATAATCGTATGAACTAACTCGTGCAAAAGGAGGAAACGATTATAGTACTCGATTCGTTGGTCTTTGGCGAAGATGCGATCTCGCGACGAATACCCGTAAAGAAATCGAGGCGGACCGTCGAGCGCGCCCAATTTAACGAACGCGTCGACGTCTCTCATAAGAAACGCTTCGACGCGCCAATTTTCGAAGCGCGACTCGTCCAAATGAAAGAACTTGCAAATATGCGGGATCGCCGCTTCCAACGCGTCGGGAATTTGATCGACGCCGGGCGACGAGGGAAGGTCGGTATAGAGAACAATTTTGCCTTCGCTTCCTTCAACTACGCGAATATCGAGTTTCGCCGCCCCTTCGGGCTGAATTTTCGCGAAAGGCGGCCACTTCTTGCGATTTTCTCGCGCCAGTTCCAAGACGCGCGCGCGCAGCCCGTCGACTTGCGCCGGATCAAGCCAATTTGACGCTTCTTCCAATTCGTCGTCGAACGCGAGATTCGCGGCGCCCGATTCCGGCAACGCGCCGTCGTTCGTTTCGACGTTCCGTCGAGGTCGAGCGCGATTTGCGCCAAATTCCGCGCGCTTGGGCGTCGACGACGCGACGGAGCTTGGGTCTTCTTTGATCGCGTTTCGTCGCGACGACGGGGGCGCGCCTTCGCACGCGCGTTCAAGCGAAAGGAACACTGTAAGCGCCGCGCTCCAAGCGAGCGCCGTGAAAATAATACGATCGCGTCGTTTCCCAAATCTGTTCATCGGAATTTCGTCCTTTGCCGTTCGTTTCGGCGTTCGAAAAGACGCCTCTGCGCCTCTATTTTAAGCGGCGGCGCCGAAAAATTCAAGAAGTCGAGGATTTTTTTTGAAAAAACTCGCGAAAAAGAATCCGTCGCGTCAAATAAACGGAAACGCTCTTGCGTCGTCTCGTCGAAAAAACTACAATCGCGCATATTGTTCCGCAAAGTCGGCTTGAACGGAATCAAGTCGGAGCGATTTTCACGCGGACGATTCGCTCCTCTTTCCTTGGGACGGCGACGCTCGAAGGAAAGGACGAAAGTTAAAGGATTATTCGTTATGTTCGCCCAAATTTCGACGGTAAGACGACTCTTTTCGACGCGGCTTGCGTTTTCGCCCCTGTGCGGCGTCGTGCTTCTAGGCGCTTTGGCAAGTTTCGCGTCGACTCTAGGTTGCGTTTCGCCCGGCGTCAACGCCGCGACGAGCAACGCGCAAGGCGTCGACCTTTACGTCGCGGGCGATTACGACGGCGCGATCGAGTCTTTTCAGAATTCTCTTGAAGAAAATCCAAATTCCGCCGAAACGTATTACAATTTGGGCTCCGCCTATCAGCGCAAAGCGACCGCGACGGGCGATTACAACTTTTTGACGAAAGCGGAAGACGCATACTGGAAAGCGTTGGAATCCAATCCCGCCGACGAGACGATCGTTTGTTGTTATCGCGGCATAGCGACGTCGGCGACCGCGCGAGGAGACTCCGCTTCCGCGATGGCGACGTTGGAAGAATGGAGAGACCGCAACCCGGATTCGATCGAGCCAAAATTGGAAATCGCCTATTTGCTCGAAGCGCAGGGAAGGGACGACGACGCTTACGAAGCCTTGCGACAAGTCGCGCAAGTCGCTCCGAACGATTATCGCGCCTACTATAAAATGGGCGTTTTGTCCGAGCGCGCGGGCGATTTGAACGACGCGACGGAACAAACGAAATTGGCGGCGAAGTTGACGCCCGAAAACAACGACGTCGCGCAACGCGCAAAAGCGCTTGAATCGCAATATTTAGCGCAACGACGCGCAAATCTTCAAGAACAAAGCGCCATCGCGTCTAAAGACCAAAACGACGCGTCGAACGAACAAACGCAAAACGTCGCGTACGGCGCCGGAATCCTGCCCGACCAGACGACCGTCGTAGCGCCGACCGCCGCCCAAGCGGAGGAATTGGAACCGCCCGAGATCGTCCTGCCGAACGAAGACGCCGCGCCGACTCCGCAAACGCAAACGAACGGAGCGGGAACAAACGATCCGACTTCCGCGTCGAACGAAAAATTGGGTTTTGGAGAAGTTTCGACCTTTGCAAGCGCCTCGCCTTCAAAATCCGACGACTCCGACGTCAAATGGATCACGAATTCCGCGTCGGAATCGAAGATCGCCCAGACGAACGCCGAAATCGCGCAAGAAGAGACGGCGGAGAAACCGCGCGCGACGCAAGCCGTGTTCGTCGCGACGGAAGGATCGCAGACGCAAGAACAAGTCGTTACGACTCAAATCGCGACGAAAACCCAGCCGCAGAACGCGACGCAAACGACTGTGCCGACCGCCCCAAATTCGGCGCAAACGTCGACGAACAATTTGCCGCGAACGTCAAGAATTCTTCCGCGACGCAAGAGACTGCGCGATTTTAATTCAGGACCGCCAAGCACGACCGCCGGTTCGTTCTTTTAACGTCGAATGTTTTAACGTTAAAAGAACGCGCTTGACTAATCGTCGGTTCCTTTTTTGACCGCGCCGAGACTCCGTGATGAGATTAAAAAGTTTAACTCTTGACAATTTTCGTTGTTTTGAACGTTTGGACTTGACTTTTCCAAGTCGCGCCGAGTCGTCGCTAGACGCGTCGTCCTCCGACGTTCCGACGCGAATGATCGAAGTTGGATCGACGGTTTTGGTCGCGCGAAACGGCGAAGGCAAAACGGCGATTTTGGAGGCGATCGCCGATCTGTTGGGCGTCGCCTTGTCTCATTTTCCCAGGACTCCGTCGCCGAAACTGAAAGCGACTGATTTTCGTTTAACGTGGGACAAGGATTCGACGCTTTTAAACGAACGCCGCCGTTCTTCGCAGGCGCCTTTTATGCGAATCGCCGCGACGGCGATCGAAGGAAGCGACGAATTTGGTTGGGACGTTACTCTAAAACGCGACGCGTCGGCGGCGACGTTGAAAAAAGTTCGCCTTCAGCCCGGTCGAGGGCATAAGGAAATTTTTGCCTGGGGCGACGCTATTATGGATCGAATCAACAACTTTGAGCAAGTCGTCGCCGAAGGCGTTACGCCCGCCCCTTTTCCTGTGTTTGCCTATTATAATACGTCAAGAGCGGTCGTATACAAGAAGCCGGAAAGACGACGGAATTTCCGTAAAGCGTTTGATCGATACGACGGTTATCGAGGCGCGCTTGACGGACGACTAGACTACAAAAAAACGATCGAATGGGTCTATTACCTTGAAGAAAAGAGGCGGCGCGAAAGGGAGGCGCGAAGAGATTTCGATTATGATTTATTGGAATACAAAACGTTGCAACTAGCCGTTGAAAAGACGCTTCCCGGTTTTACAAACTTGAGGACGACCTTGCGTCCGTTGGATTTGAGTATTGATTACGAAGACGACGAGCAATTTAAAACTTGTCGTTTAGAATCCCAATTAAGCGACGGATATAAAATTGTTTTAACGCTTGTTTTAGACTTAGTAGCGCGCGCCTTGGAGCTGAATTCCGATTTGTTGGGCGCGACCCCGGAGCGTATTTTGGCGACGCCGGGAATCGTTCTTATCGACGAAATCGATTTGCACTTGCATCCCGACTGGCAACAACGAGTTATGATCGATTTGCAAAGGGCGTTTTTGAACGTGCAATTTATTGTTTCGACGCATAGTCCGCAAGTCGTTTCTTCAGTTCCTAAAGAGACGCTTCGAGTCTTGGAAAGAGGGGAGATTACCCCCTTTAACTGTCAGACGCGCGGAGTAGAAAGTCAACAAATTTTGAGTCGGATTTTTGGCGCGTCGCCAGCGCCGGAAGACGATCTGTATGTTCGCGCGTTGGACGAGTACGAAGGTTTGGAACGCGAAGGGTTAGCCGATTCGCCTGAAGGACGCGAAAAATATAAACGTTTAGCGGAACATTTCGGGAGCGAGTACCCGCCCCTTCGTCGTATTGAGGTTCGGCGTCTATTTGCGGCGCGGGGGAAAGAGAATAATGCACAGATTTAATCGCGGAAATTCCCCCGTCGACTTCAAGAAAGTTTCACGCAAGTACAAAACGGGAAAGCGTTGGGAAGACTTTGTTCAGAATGAAAAAGATTCCTATTTTGCAATTAGAGGCGCGCTTTACGAACGTCAACGACGACGCTGCGCGTATTGCGAATCGAAAATAGACGACGACGGTCGTTTTGACGGTCATATTGAACACTTGGAACGCCGAGCCGACGTTCCAAGTAGGACTTTCGACTGGGATAATTTGTTTTTATCTTGTAATAGTCCCGGATCGTGCGGAAAGTTTAAAGACGCTTTGAAGGGCGAAAAACGCAAATTCTGCGTCGACGAAATCGTCGATCCGTCAAAAGAAAATCCTCTTAAGTACTTTAATTTTAGCTGGAAAGGGAATATTGTTCCAGTCGGTAAAGCGACGCCTGAAATGAAACGTAAAGTTGAAGAGACCGTCCGTATTTTTAATCTTAACGATCCAAAACTTTCGGGTATGCGAGCCGTCGCTTATAGAAACGCTACAGATTTTTTGGAAACGACGCCAACCGATGAAGAGATTGAAGAGTATCTAAAAATGTTGCCCGACGAGGAACCTTGTATTTCAGTTTATTACGCCGTTTTCCAAGAGGAAGACGCTTATGAGGCGCGGTTTGCTTCGACGACGGGAACGTATTAATAACGGATATTGACTAGGATAATCGTTCGCGGAAAGCCGCGTGTCAACGATACGCGGATTCGTTGAATTACCCAAAATGCGTCGCGAACAGTAAAAAGCTATTACGTTGAAAGTTTTCTTACGTTCGGCAAATCGTTGGAAGCGCAGTTTCACACGTTGGCGTCTCGGTAGCTCGCTATCGAAGTAGAACTGTCGTACTTCATATCCGCGCATCGTTGATGCGCGGCTTTCCGTGAACGCATACGTGTTTTTTGGTTATGAAAGGTAATCGGCGGCTTCCAAGTTCGCCTTACGGCGGGTTTCCAATGCGAACCTTATTCTAAAACCAACGGTTGGCGTCGGTTCGCAAAACGTGGATTGCACAAT
>JAZRWW010000171.1:0-13651 GCA_045599865.1 Thermoguttaceae bacterium | reverse complement strand
TTAATGAAAGCGTCGCTCGGGGATTCGTTTTTCGCGGAAGCGAAAAACGCGCGAAAGCCGGCGGATGGGCGGAATTTTACGAGACTCTCGACAAACGAGTTCATTAAGCGTCTAATCCGCCCGTATATTGATTCCAGAAGCGCGAACATTCGCAACCCATCCGCCCGCGATGCGGGCGGCTTTCGCGCGCCGCTTGCGCGGCGATTCTTGCGCGTCGTTTTCCGTGACCGCTTACCCTTTCCCGCCTTGCGCGGTCGCACATTCGCGCGGGGGTTCTTGTTCTTTCGATTAAAATCCGCGTTACCGTTCACGGAAAGCCGGGCGTCAACGATGCGCGGATATGAAACGCGACAGTTCTGCTTCGATAGCAAGCGTTTGAGACGTCGGCGTGTGAAACTGCGCTCCAACGATTTGCCAAACGTAAGAAAACTTTCAAAGTATTAGCTTTTCACAGTTCGCGACGCCTTTTTGGTATTTCAACGAATCCGCGTATCGTTGATACGCGGCTTTCCATTAATACGCGGCTTTCCTTGGACGCTTACAAATCCGCGCCTAGTCCGGCGCCGTTCGGGCTACTCGCGCAAAACTACGCTCGGCTCGATTTCGACTTCGACCGCTCCGATCAAGCCTGAAACAGAACGTCCCTTATATCGCGACGGAATATTCGCATAGAAATTCGCCGCCGAAGTGTAAACGTAGACGTCGAGCAAATTTTCGCCCGGCTTGACGAATTTTCCGACGTCGATTTTCCAAGGGGGCGCGGGCAGATCGCCGACCGTTTCGCCGTTAAGAACGACGCGACAACTGACGCCGACGTTTCCTAGCTTCAACGCAACGCGGTCGCCCGGCTTGTAATTTTCGGGCAGTTTGAACGTTTTTGAATATTTGGCGCCGCCAGCGTAATTCTCCAAAACGCCCCTGTCGTTCCAATCGCCCAACGTCGTCGTTCCGACGCCGCAATTCAAGCGGATCGGTTCGGGACAAAGGGCGCCGTCGTAAAAGCCGGGCGTCGCTTCGATTTCAACGCAAACTTCCGCCGCGCGTTCGACCGTTTCGTTCAAACCGAGCGTTTCCCACCGCATCGCGCGCGCCGCAAAGGACGACGCGTCGTTAAAATCGGCGTTTTTCGCGCTCGAACGCTTCCCTTGCCAGAAGTCTTTTCCAGCGACAAGCGTCGTCGAACGCTTCCCTTGCGCCTCTTGTCCGTTAATCGTAATCGAACGCACGACGCCGCGCGACGGAATCGCAAGCCCCTTCAAGCCGGGCGGCGCGACGAAAGCAAGCCGCTGGACGGGCGCGTCGCCCGCCAACGGGTCGTAATCGAGAACGCCGGGCGCGTCGAACCAAATTGTCGACAGAGGCGTTCGCGTCGTCGCGTCGAGAAAATCGGGCGTCTCTTCGCGCAACCCGGTCGACAAGCCGTTAAAAGCGCCCGAATCGAGCCCGTCTAAAACGACCATTCTTGACGCCTCGCCGCCTTGCGTCGAACGCGCGACGAAACAGCACGAACGGCGCCCGGCGGAATTGTAACGCAAAAGAACCGTCGAACGCTCCCCTTCGGGCGCGACGACCAACGATTCCCCGGCGCCGAAATCAAACGACTTGCCGTCGACGAAGAGCCGACTGGGACGGTCGCCGCCGACGTAGACGTCGACGACTCGCGCCGACGCGTCGCCCGATTTCACGCGCTTGACGGCGACGGTCGACCATAGGTAATAAACGCACCCCTCTTCTTCCGGGGCGAAAACAGTCTCGTTATGCGCCTCCGCGTTCTTGCCCAGCCCAATAAACCGCGAATCAATATGTTCTTTCAGTCCGTGATACCCTTCTCGACCGGGATTACCTTCGATTCCCCAACGCCACGAGAAGGAATAGGGGCGCCACGAATAGGACTTTCCGTCAAATTCGACGGACTTCGAAGGATCGACCTTCTTAACGCGCGTCAAAAGAACGTCGAGTCGTACAAAATCGACGTCTTGCGGGAACGGTCCGATCAGCCAGAATTTGCGTCCAAAATCGTTAAGCCGCTCGTCTGCGCCGTCGATTTGGAACCTTTGCGCCTCCGCGCCGATCTTTTCGTCAGAAATTGGGAGTCTGAAATCGCCCCAACGATTATCGAGCGTCGGCAGTAATTCGAAACGCCAGTCGCCGTCTAGCGCGACGGTCGACTTCGGACGATCCGCGACGCCTTTAAGTTCGCGCGTCGTTCCGTCGGCGGTCGTAAAGCGCAACGTCTTTTCCTCGGGCGCGTCCCCTTTTTGGGCGGCGTATCCTCGCGCGACGCAAGCGCCTTGGGAGTCGACTTCGAGCGATTCGAGCGCGTCGAGGTTCGTTTCAAAGGCGGTCTTGTCGACGCTTGGACGTTCGTTTTTCCAGAAGACGACCAGTCCCGCCTCTTCGTACTCGTAAGGCCAACAAAACGTCGTCGTTCCGTCCTCGGAACGATAGGCGTCGAGAACTTCGCGCCGTTCCCCGCTCCACGCGTCGAACAATTCGACCTTGCCTTGCGCGCGAAAACTCAAATTCGAGCCCTTCTTGCCGCGCATAACGAAATATATATCGGCGTCTTTCGTCGCGCGTTTCATTATTCCGCACGGAGCGCCGGTCTTGGCGTCGAAAACTTCGAGCGGAACCTCGCGCAACGCCGCTTCAAAGGACGCCCAAAGCCGCGCGTCGCTCGCGCCGGGCGCGGCGGTTTCTCCCATCTCCGTATTGACGCCGGTACGATGCAAAACGTGAACGTTTCCGACGTCGACTTGCGTCAATTTGTCGAAGTCGTCGGCTTGCGTTCGCCAATTCGCGTTTTTGGCGCCGTCCAAGGAACAGCGGAAATCTTCGGCAGTCGCGATCGTCTCGCCCTTGTCGACGAGCGCGAAGAACATTCCTGCGGAACCTCGCCGAGGCGCGTCGGCGTCTACAGCGTCGATCGTAATCACGTCTCCGTCGCGCAACGTTAATTTGCCGGCCCAACCGACGCTATAATCGACGCCGGAGCAAATTTCGCGTCCGTTGACGAAGAGCGCGCCCGCGTTGTCGCAGAAGAACCGCGCGTCGTATTCGCGCGGCGCCGCGCTTAAGCCGTCGACTCGTAGTTTGAAATAGACCTCCTTTTTCGGCTCGGGGAACCAAACCCACCGTCCGGCGAATCCTTCGGGATACTCGCGAACGTGAGAAAGGAAGCCGTCGGAACCCGTTTTCGCATTCTTCGCGCGTTCGTCGCGCCCGGTAAGCAAAACGCCCGCGCCGCCTCGTGCGTTGCGATTCGTCGCGTTAGACGCGCCGCTCGATTCAAATTCGTCGGCGTCGACTCCGAAAATCTCGCGAACGACGTCGTTTAATTCGGGATCGTCTCGTCCTTCGCGATCCGACGCGATCGGCAGGGCGTCGAGCGCGACGACCGTTCCGCCCGCGCGGAAAAGCTCCAGCGCTTTCGCGAGCGTCGTCCAGCGTATCCCTTGGCTCGAAGGCAATACGAGAACCGAATGCGCGCCTCCTGCGACGCAAAGTTTGCCGTCTTTAATTTCCGCGCGCGCGATCGAATCGTCGTCGATAAAGAGGACGTCGCGTCCCGACGCAAAAACGCGCGACGCCGCCTCAAAAGCGACGTTTCGGGCGCGATCCGCGTTCAAACGAGACTGATACGCCGAAACGGGATAGAGAACGACGACGTCGGTTTGTTCCACGCCGCGCGTCAACGCGAAAGAAAGACGCTCGAAATACTTCAAAAACGAGCCGAACGTTTCCCAATATGGCTGGCGGAAATGGTAGCAAGGGGGCGCCCATTCCCAATAACCGCCGTAAGTCGTATAATAAAGCCCGTGTAAATTGAGGAGATTTGCGCCAAATAGGTAATTCTCGTTCGTTGCGAAAAGCAATCTTTCAGGCGAGGCGCCCCAGCCGAAACTATGATAGCCTTCAAGCCAAACGCGGGGGCGTCCGTAAAAATGCGCGATCGACGACGAAACTTTGTTTTTTATGAAATCGGCGTTTCCTCCGGGCGTGTCGTGCCCCGGCGCGGTATACCATCTCGTCGCGCTGAAATAATCGCAAAATTCGCCGGGCGATTTTCCGCGACTCATAGCGTCGCATGCGTATATTCGCCCTCGGTCGGCGTTCCATTTGAAACACGGGATAAAATAACGTTCTTCGGCGAGTCTGACGCGAACGTCCATATAATCGAGCCGATATTTTTCCGCTTTTTTGCCGACGTTTCCGTCAAACATAGCGGGAATCGCCGTCCAATACGAATAACCTTTGCGCGATTCGAATTGTTCCGCGAGGTCGTCCGTCCAAATCGTCTCGCCCGTTCCAAGTTGCAGTTCGTCTTGGAAAAAATAGTTCAGTCCGAGCGTCGACTTGCCGTCGTCCTTGCCTTCAAGAGACGTTAAAGCGCGAGTTTGGAACGGCTCGAAGAAACGTTCGACGACCTTTTTGCCCGAATCGGGATGCAAAGGGTTAAGCGTTTGCGGAACGCGTCGCGCGCGGTAAACCCAAAGCTCCGAATCGACGCGCGCGACTTCTTGCGACGTCTTTAACGCCGCAGGATCGGAACCAAGCGCGACGCATTCGACGGCGTTTAACGATCCGTCTGATTCGAGAGGATATAAAACGATTTGAATCAACTCGTCCGACGAATCGAGATTCGGCAAAACGACGTCCGCCAGACGCTTGCCCTTCCCGACGAACATTTTCAACGCGACGTACAACGTTCGACTTTGCGTCTCTTCGTCCGAATAGATCAATCGATCAAACAAATTGCCCGGCGAATTCTGAAAATCGAGCGTATACCCGCTCAGCCCGACGCCCATATTCAACTCGCGACAACGCGCCGCGACTTGCTCGAAAACGTCAAACCATTCGTCGGTCAAAATCTCGGGCTCGTTGGGATACGTCAGCCAATTCGGCTGTTTTTTATTCGTAACGTCCTGATGCGCGTAATTGACTTGAACCCCGGAAATTCCTTTTTTCGCGAGTTCGTCGAGTTGCCAACGGAGACGTTCGACGTTCAGTTTCTCGCCCGTCCACCACCAGAAGGGAACCTCGCCGAATCCGGGCGGAGGCGTTTCAAATCCTTCCGCAAGTCCGACGTTTGACGACGCGTCGAACCGCGATGCGTCCGTCTGCGCCAAGACGGAGCCGCCAAAAAACGCGAAGCTCAACCAAAGAAGCAACGCGAAAAAAACGCCGATTATTTTACGCATAAACAACCTCGCCGTTAAAAATTACTCTTGGACGCGCAAAAAACCGCAAAAGCGCGAACCGTAGTAAGATTGTACGCCCAAGAAAAGAGAAAATCAAGCCAAAACCGCGCTTTCTTCAAAAATTCCGACACGGCTCGTTCAAAACGATCGCGCAAGTAACAAAAACGCCAAAAACTCGACAAATTGCGCCGATTTTTTTCAAAGATTTTTTGACGACGCGTTTTCTCTCTGATATACTTACGAAAAGTCAAGGCGTATAGGCGCCGAGTATGTTTCCTTTTCCCAACCCCAAGGAGAAAAAATGCGTCTTCTTATTTCTCGTACATTAATGATCGCCGCGACGCTGACCTGCTTCGTGGCGTTTTGCGCGAACGTCGACGCGTCGCGACTTAAAGTCGGCGTCGCTTCCGGCGACCTCACGCCCACGAAGTCGGTTCCACTTGCCGGACAATTTGAATATCGCCCGTCTCAAGGCGTCGAAACGGCGATCACGGGCAACGCGATCGCCGTCGCGAATTACGACGGCGAGAAGCTCGACGACTACGCGATTCTTGTTTCCGTCGACGTCGCGCGCGTTCCGGCGCGATTTGCGCAACTCGTCCGTGAAAAAGCCGTCGCGGAAGACGCGTCGATTAACCCGGAAAAAATCGTAATGTTCGCCGTTCACTCGCACACGGCGCCGACGCTTGTCGTCAAAACGGACGCCGCGAACGACGATTCGGTTCAGCCCTACGAAGAAACGATTCAAGACCTTTCCGGGCGTCTTGCGAAAATCATCGTCCAAGCGTGGCAAAACCAAGTTCCCGCCGATTTTTCGTGGGGCGTCGACCCGATCGTCTTGGGCGAAAGCCGCCGCGCCGTCTATTTCGACGGAACCGCGCAAATGTACGGAGCGACTAACGCGCCGAATTTCTCGCGCCTCGAAAATCCGATCGATCCCGATATGAACTCGCTCTTTTTCTGGAATAAAGAAGGCGCCTTGATCGGGCTCTTTATCAACGTCGCTTGCACGGCGCAAATCGTCGAAAGCCGTATGTTTTTGAACGCCGACTACTGGGCGCCGACTCGCGACTTGCTTCAAGAGCGGTTCGGAAAACAGCTCGTCGTCGTCGGCACAAACGGCGCGGCGGGCGACAACTCCCCGCATCCAATGTATCGAAAAGAAGCCTTGGCGCGTATGCGCGCGTTGCGCGGTCAAACGGAACTTGAAGCCGCCGCGTGGAAAATCGACTCCGTAATCGCCGATACTTACGCCGCCGTCGTCAACGACAAGCAGACCGACGTCAAATTGACGCACCTCGTCGAAACGCTACCGCTTGAACGACGCGCGATTACCGACGAAGAATACGAGACAGCCAAGGCGGAAGTGAAAAAAATCGAAGACTCGCTAAAAGCCGATCCAAACAAGACTCAAGCGGACGTCGCTTCGGCGCTCGGCTGGCACGGCAAAGTCGTCAAAAATTACGAGGACCAAAAGCAAAACGGAGTCGGAACCTTTCCAAGTTCCGTTCACGCGATCCGTCTAGGCGACGTCGCGATCGTAACGAATCAATTCGAACTTTTCACCGCTTACGGCATGCGGATCAAAGCGCGTAGTCCGGCGATCTCCACGATCGTCGTCGAACTTGCCGACGGCGACGGCTCCTATTTGGCGACCGCCGAAGCGACCAAGGGCGGCGGATACAGCGCGGTCGTTCAAAGCAACTACGTCGGACCGACCGGCGGACAACGACTCGTCGAAGAGTCCTTGCGTCTTATTAACGAACTCTGGAAGCAATAAAGGGATAATTATGAAGAAGCTCTTAACGTTAGCGATCGTCGCGCTTCTATCCTTCGCGTCCTACGCGCAAGGGGACGACGCGACGCCTTATTCGGTCGATTTCGGTCAAAAAGTCGGAAAAATCAAGCCGCTCAACGGCGTCAATTTGTGGACGAACTTCTATTTTGAAAATTCCGTCGACCGCCAAGACCTCGCCGAAGCCTGTAAAATTTCGACGGTTCGCCTGCACGACGTCCCGCTCGACAACCAAGGCATGCGACTCGTCGACGTGCATCAGATTTTCAGCAATTTAAAAGCCGACCCGAAGAATCCCGACAATTATTTCTTCGCGGCGACAGACGACTATATCAAAAAAATCCTCAAAGGAGGCGCCACGCCGATCTATCGCTTGGGCACGAGCATCGAGCATACCGAAAGGAAATATTTCGCGAAACGCCCGGAAAACCCGGAACAGTACGCCGAAATTTGCGCCGGAATCGTCCGGCACTACAACGAAGGCTGGAACGACGGGTTCCATTGGAACTTGCCCTACTGGGAAATTTGGAACGAGCCCGAAGGAACGCCCCCGACAATGTGGGACGATCCAAACTGGGATTCTTACTGCTCCTTCTACGTGATCGTCGCGAAACGCCTTCGCGCCGAATTTCCGAACATTAAAATCGGCGGTCCCGCGCTCTGCTGGGCGAATCTCGATTATATCAAGCGACTGGTCAAATTCTGCAAAGAAGCCGACGCGCCGCTCGATTTTGTCTCGTGGCACAGTTACGCGCCCGGTTATCGCGCGTTGATCGACACGCCTTACGCCGTGCGCGAATGCCTCGACGAACTGGGGTATGAAGACACGGAACTGCACCTGAACGAATGGCATTATCTGCCAAGAAACGACGGTAATTTTTACGGAAACGACCGCGATTACGAAGCGCAACGTCAATTTTCAACCGCGCCCGAGTCGATGAACGGCTATATTTCCGCCGCCGTCAACGATTTCGTAATGACGCGCTGGCAAGACGGACCGCTCGACATGGGCAATTATTACGCCTACGAGCTGGAAAAATGCAACGTTTGGGGCTGTTTCGATATTACGGGCGAACCTAGACCGACCTATTATTCTCTTCGCGTTTTCGGCGAACTCGCAACGGAAGCGCCCGAACGCGTGAAAACGACCGACCCCGGCGAAACTATCTCCCTACTCGGAGGAATCGACGCCTCGGGCGAAGCGAAAAGGCTCTTAGTCTCGATCTTTAACGACGGCGAAGGGGCCGAAATTACGATCGCGCTCAAAGGCGTTCCAGCGGAAGGAACCGTCAAAATTTCTAAGATCGACAAAGAAGCCTCCTTTGCCGAAATCGAGCAAGACTACTCCAACGGCAAGTTGACGATCAAAACGGAAAGCTCGGCGGTTTATCTTATTCGGTTCTAACGCGCCGACGATTTCAAAAAAGCAAGGTCGGAATCAAATAATCTCAAAAAAAACGGCGTCAATCTTCCACAAATTTTTTGACGCCGCCCCTTCTTTCTGATATACTCGACAAAAATTTTCGGCGCAAACGCGCCAAATATACACGGTTTTCCCAAAAATTTGAGGAGAAGCAATGCGAATTTTTACGTCTCGTTTATCGGCGCTCGTCGCTACGGTCGCCGTTTTCGTCGCGTTTGGCGCGAACGTCGACGCGTCGCAACTTAAAGTCGGAACGGCGGTCGGCGATCTCACGCCTTCGAAATCGGTTCCGCTCTGGGGTCAGTTCGAATATCGTCCTTCTCAAGGCGTCGACACGCCGATCACGTGCAACGCGATCGCGGTCGCCGCTTACGACGACTCCAAACTCGTCGACTCCGCGATTCTCGTCTCCGTCGACGTCGTTCACGTTCCTTCTCGATTCGCGCGGCTTGTTCGTGAAAAAGTCGTCGCGGAAGACGCGTCGATTAACCCGGAAAAAATCGTAATGTTCGCGATTCACTCGCACACGGCGCCGACGCTCGAGCCTCAGGCGGAACTTCCGACCGACGGTTCCGTCGAGCCTTACGAAGACACGATTCAAGACCTTTCCGGGCGTCTCGCGAAAACGATCGTCAAAGCGTGGCAAAATCAAGTTCCAGCCGATTTCTCGTGGGGAATCGATCCGATCGTCTTGGGCGAAAGCCGACGCGCCGTCTATTTCGACGGAACCGCGAAAATGTACGGCGAAACGAACACGCCGAATTTCTCGCATTACGAAAACCCGATCGACCCCGATATGAGTTCGCTCTATTTCTGGAACAAGGAAGGCGACTTGATCGGGCTCTTTATCAACGTCGCTTGCACCGCGCAAATCGTCGAACATCTCAGCACGTTGAACGCCGACTTCTGGGCGCCGACTCGCGCCAAGCTCCAAGAGCGGTTCGGAAAACAACTCGTCGTCGTCGGCACGAACGGCGCGGCGGGCGACAATTCCCCGCACCCGATGTATCGTCGCGAAGCCTTGGCGCGTATGCGCGCGTTGCGCGGTCAGACGGAGCTTGAAGCGACCGCGTGGAAAATCGACAAAGCGATCGCGGACACTTACGCCGCCGTCGTCAAGGACAAACAGTCCGACGTCAAATTGTCGCACGTTTTCGAGACGCTTCCCCTTGAAATGCGCGAAGTAACCGACGAAGAATACGAGCAAGCCAAAGCCGAAACGCAAAAAGTCGTCGACGCGTTGAACGCCAATCCGAACAAGTCCCAAGCGGAAGTCGCTTTTATGGGGACGGGCTGGCACGGAAACGTCGTCAAACGCTACGAAGATCAACATAAAAACGGAATCGGAACCTATCCCAGCTTCGTTCACGTGATTCGTTTGGGCGACGTCGCGATCGCGACGAACCAGTTCGAATTGTTCACCGCTTACGGCATGCGCATTAAGGCGCGAAGTCCGGCGGTCGCGACGGTCGTAGTCGAACTTGCCGACGGCGACGGCTGTTATTTGCCGACCGCCGAAGCGATCGCGGGCGGAGGATACAGCGCGGTAATTCAAAGCGATTTCGTCAGTCCTTCGGGCGGTCAACAACTCGTTGAAGAAACCTTGCGCATCCTTAACGACTTGTGGAAATAATCGGACGTCAAACGGAGCAAAGCCTAATGAAAAAACTCTTAACGCTGGCGGTCGTCGCGCTTCTTTCCTTCGCGTCCTACGCGCAAGGGAACGACGCGACGCCCTATTCGGTCGATTTCAGTCAAAAAGTCGGGCAAATTAAGCCGCTTAACGGCGTCAATTTGTGGACGAACTTCTATTTCACGACGCAAGTCGACCGCCAAGACCTTGCCGAAGCCTGTAAAATCTCGACGGTTCGCCTTCACGACGTCCCGCTCGACAATCAAGGCATACGGCTTGTCGACGTGCATCAAATTTTCGGCAATTTAAAAGCCGATCCCAAAGACCCCGACAATTATTTCTTCGCGCCGACCGACGATTATATCGCAAAAATCCTCAAAGGGGGCGCGGTTCCAATCTATCGTCTGGGAACGAGCATCGAACATTCCGCGAATAAATATTTCGCGAAACGCCCGGAAAACCCGGAACAGTACGCCGAAATTTGCGCCGGAATCGTCCGACACTACAACGAAGGCTGGAACGACGGATTCCATTGGAACCTGCCCTACTGGGAAATTTGGAACGAGCCGGACGGCGTGCCGTCGATGTGGGACGATCCCGACTGGGATTCCTATTGTTCTTTCTACGTGATCGTCGCCAAGCGTTTGCGCGCCGAATTTCCGAACATTAAGATCGGCGGTCCCGCGCTCTGCTGGGCGAATTACGAAAAAATCGGACGTCTGCTCGAATTTTGCGACGAAGCCGACGCGCCGCTCGATTTCTTCTCGTGGCACTGTTATACCGACGATTATCACGCGTTGATCGACACGCCCTACGCCGTTCGCAAATTCCTCGACGAAAGAGGATATGAGAAGACGGAGTTGCATTTGAACGAATGGCATTATCTCCCGCAAGGCTGGGGCAATCTTTACGGAAACGACCGCGACTATGAAGCGCAACGACGCGTCACGACCGCGCCCGACTCGATGAACGGTTATATTTCCGCCGCGTTTAACGATTTCGTTATGACGCGTTGGCAAGACGGTCCGCTCGATATGGGCAATTATTACGCCTACGAGCTGGAAAAATGCAACACTTGGGGTTGTTTCGACGTTACGGGCGAGCCTAGACCCGTCTATTATTCGCTCCGCGTCTTTGGCGAACTCGTTACGGAAGCGCCCGAGCGCGTGAAAACGACCGACGCGGGCGAAACAATCTCGTTGCTCGGCGGCGTCGACGCCTCGGGCGAAGCGAAACGACTCTTAGTCTCGATCTTTAACGACGGAAAAGGCGCCGAAATTACGATTACGCTCAAGGGCGTTCCTGAATCGGGAACCGTCAAAATCGCTAAAATAGACGGCGAAACCTCCTATGCGGAAATCGAACAAACGTATTCTAACGGCGAACTTACGTTCAAAACGGAAGGGTCGGCGGTTTATCTCGTTCGATTCTAACAAGCGTCGTTCGTAAGAACGTTCTCGACAAGCGAGCGCGTAAAACGTAAAATTTTACGCGCTCGTTTCACTTTGATTCAAATAAACGAAAGTCGTAAAATGAAACGCTCCTCTCTAATAGTGGCGTTTTTAGTCGCGGTCGTCGGCTCGTTCGTCGTCGCCGCCGAACCAAACGCCTCGTCCTTGAAATTATATTCCAATAGATTCGATCCCGCCGACCGTCCCGACGTCGCGCGCTATTACGCGACTCCGCCGACTTGGGCGACTTTCGACGATAAAACGCAGTTTATCGCGTTGCGCTCCTTCCCCTCCAAAAACGACGTTGGGCAAGATTTCGGCAAAACGTTGGATCAATATCAAGAAGCCGAACTTGGACGCGTAATTTGGCCGCACGCGGGAACGATCTTCTTCAAAAATCTTGGCGAACTTGCCGACGAAATCAACAAGCGCGATCTCTATTTGTTCGACTTCTGGGGATTCGTTCCCGGCAGCGGACCGCGCGAATCGGGCGACTGGACTGAATTTAAAGCGGATCCCGCGCAATTTAAGCTCTTAGAGGAAAAACTTGGCGACCGTTGGCTCGGTATGGACGTCGGCGAACAAGACGGTCGTTACGTCGGCGGTTACGGTCCGTTCGTCTCCCCGATCAGTTCCGATCGATTCGCGCAGTATCTCAATTTCCAGCGCCATTTCGAACGAATGGGCGACCAGCTTGGGAATCGTCTCTCGACGCTCGTTTCGCTCAATTTCGGACACTATTTCCTTAAAGAGGGAACCTACGCGCTCATCGGCGCGGAAACGGCGCAAGGTCTGCCCAACGGTCAAGTTTATTACTCGTGGATTCGCGGCGCGGGCAAGCAGTACGGCGTTCTATGGTTCGGCAACGCCTCGATTTACAACCGTTTCAGCTGGAAGTCGTACCCGGACAAAGCGACGGAAGGCACGACGCTCGCGCTTCTCAAGCGTTTAATGTACTCGCACCTGCTCTATAATTGCGCCGCCGTCGGTTACGAAGCCGGTTGGTTTGTCGGCGACGAACTTGGTCCGATCGGCAAGATTCAACAGTCGGCTAAACGCTGGTTAGACGAAAACGGCGATCCGGGCGTTCAAGCGACGCCGGTCGCGTTCCTTTGCGATTTCAACTGCGGGTGGTCCTTCCCTCGTCATCTTTATTCGGGCGATTCCTATCGCGTTTGGGGCAATATTCCCTACGCGCCCGGCGACTATCTCACAAACAATCTATTCGACCTTGCGTATCCCGGCTATCAAGACTCGTCCTATTTCCTTGACGAGCGCGGTTTTATATCTCCGACTCCCTACGGCGATTGCGTCGACGCGCTCCTTTCCGACGCGCCTCTTGAACTGTTGCAAGAATACGCGACGATCTTTGTCGCGGGCGAACTTACGCCAAGCGCCGAATTATACGACAAACTAGTCTCTTACGTCGAAGCGGGCGGACGACTCGTCTTGACCGCCGACCTGCTCGAAAAATTCGGAGGATTTGCCGACGTCGTGCGAGTCGCGAGCAAAACGACTAAATTCGACGCCGAATCGACGCAAATCGACTGGAACGACGGAACGCAAACGGTCGAAACGCGTCCGTTCGAAGCGAGGGCGCTTGTTTTGCCGGAATCCGCGACGATCCTAGCTCGCGCGGACAATACGCCGCTCGTCGCCGAAGTCCCATACGGCGAAGGCGGCGCCGTCGTTCTCGCTTCGCCTTTCGGACTTTCGACGAAACGCGCTTTCGAAGGCGCCGTCGTCAACAAAGTGGAACAACCCCTTGCCAATCCTTACCCGCTTCTCGACTTCGCGAAAAAAGCCTTCGAAAACGAACTTGAGCGCGCGACTTTGTTTAAAGTCGGCGACGGCTTGGCGTCGATCGCGTGCCGTAAAGGCGCCAATTCGTACACGGTCGGCGTTTTCAACAACGATTGGACGGAAAAGCCCTTCAAAATCGAGTCGAAAATCGGAGAAATAGCGTCGATTCGCGAATTGCCGACCGACGAAAGCGAACGTTCCACGTTAGGTTTTTACCCGCACGGAATGGAAGGCAAATTGAACGTCGGCGTCAATTCGGACGCGACGATCGCCGGGGGCGCCGTGCGAATTTTCGCCGTCGAATTGAAAGACGAAAAAATCGAGCCGCTTGAAAAAACCGTCTGG
>JAZRWW010000170.1:0-19091 GCA_045599865.1 Thermoguttaceae bacterium | reverse complement strand
ACGAGACTCTCGACAAACGAGTTCATTAAGCGCCTAATCCGTCCCGTATGCTGACGCCAGAAGCGCGGACATTCGCAACCCATCCGCCCGCAATGCGGGCGGCTTTCGCGCGCCGCTTTCGCGGCGATTCTTGCGCGTCGTTTTCCATGAACGCTTACCCCGGCTTTTATCTGAAAACTACTTTCCGCCCAACGTTCCTTACGGATTCGGCTTGAGTCCGTAGCGGTCGTTAAAAATATCGGGGTCGTATTCGTCGCGATACTCTTTGTTTGGCGTGAAACCGCCTCGTTTTAAACGTGCTTCGGTCGAATTGACGTCTTCTTCTTCGTTTGGTTTTTCTTGTTCCAACGCTTCGCGCGTCAAGCCGAACCGCAAGACGTCGTCGACCTGTCCGCTTAACGCCGTCGAGTCGCTTGGAACGTTCGACGCGGGCGTTTCATTAAAAAGATCGGCGAAGGATTCGCGACGAGGCGGATTCTGTGGAACGGAGGGCGCCGCCGCGACGTCGACGACGTTTGACGCTAGGGGCGTTTGTCTCGTTTTTTTTGCGTGTTCGACTAATTTTTTGTCCTTGTCCAGAGCGGCGATCCATTCGAGAAAAGAACGGCAGTCTTTGACGGAACTACGGTCTTCCCCAAAAGGATAGACGCGTTCGCCGTCGATTCCGACGACGACGGGATGATTAACTAGAGGGCTGGCGTCAAGATTGTCGAAATTGACGTAATCGAGCGACGCGCGCATATTTCGTAGGAGCGCCTCTCGCGCGGCGGTTCCGACAACTTTCGGCATAACGACAAATTGACTCTTGCCGCTCGATTCGTCGTGGCAGTCGGCGCCTCCGCAACGTTTCTGCAAAATCGGCTGAACTTTGCGGCTAAATAATTGCATCGAGGCGACGGGCACGACTCGCGCCCACTCTTCCAACTCGGGCTCAATGGAACCGGCGTTCGAACGACCGACTTGACTCGCGGCGCCGTCGGCGACTCTTTGTTCGGCTACGACGCGCGCCTTCTCGCGAACGGATTCGGCGTATTTTAACGCTTCGATTTTCTGCGACAACGCGCGTCGTTCGTTTTCGTCGGTCGAAGTCGTTAGCTTTGCGTTCAGCGTTTTAAGAGCTTCGGTCGTCAGACGACGACGACTCGCCCAGTCGGCTAACTTCAACACTTCGTTGACGTCTTCCGTTCTCGTTTGACTTTCTTTGAATCGATAGACCGATTCCAGCGTAGACCCGACGAACAACACGTCCAATTTCGAAACGTTTGTCGACCCGCCCCCTTCAAATTCAACGGAAAACGAATCGCCGCGATCCCGCAACGTTCCCTCGCAAATCGAATCGAGACGCGTCAAAACGTAACTTTTCGCAGGATTCGGCGATCGAGTCGAAATCGAAGGCTCGTCGGCGCGCAAGACGCCAAGGAACGCCGACCAAAGGAACCCAAAAAGGCATAATCGTCGAAACATACCCAAACTCCAGCTCGACTTTCTAGAGAACGCAACCGCTTGTCAAAAAACGTCTATTGACGCAACGCTTCAATTTTCCATACGACGACGCGCGACGCGTCCGTTACGACCAAATAGGAACCGCCGCTCCAACGAGCGACGCATACGCCGGAAATCTCCTTGCCGTACTGAAAAACGCCGAGTTCCGTTCCGTCGCTTTCAAAGAAACGAACGACGCCGTTAGGAGAAGCCGTCAGCCATTCGTCGTAGTCGTCGCCGTCTACGTCTCCCGAAAGGATCGGCTCAAGGAACGTTTCCGAATCGCGCGCGTCTATCGGGCTTCGCCACGTTTCCAGACCGTCGCCGGAATATCCGACCAGAAACGTTTCTTTTGTTTCCTCGCGTTCGACGATCGCGACGACGCGCGGCGCGTCTTGAGGAAGATTCGTCGACGACGCCAGCCATAAAAACGTTTCGCCTTCGCGCGCGCGCGTTTCGACCGTTCGTTCGCCCGAGGTCAAATCGACGCGAACAAGCGCGTCGCCTTCTTCTTGCGCGCGTTCGATCGTCCAAAACGCGCGCGAAGAATCGACGGCGAAAAGGTACGGCTCGAAAAAAGCGTCCCGTTTCCAACGAATCTTACGCGACGCCATCTCGACGGCGTAAACGCACGAAGCGGCGCCGACGCTCAAAGACGCGTCGTCGACCAAGCCTAAAAGCAATTCCGGCTCGTCGTCTTCGTCCAAATCGACAAAGCGAGCGTCTCCGACGCGTCGACCGCTATTCGCGCCCAAGTCCAACGCGCCCAAATCGTTAAAATTCTCGTCGAATCGACGCGCCATTCGCGACTGCAGCCGGGCGGAAGCGACGTAATAACGACGATTCGCGCCGACGTCGACCGTTCGAACAAACGTAATCGGTTCGTCGGCGCCGACGCTCGACGTCGTTTTCCGTACAAGTCGACCGTCGGAACTCAACAACGCCAACGCGGCGCCGTCGCACGGAACAATCAACATATCGCCGGGCGTTCGTTCCTGCGACGCGATAGGAAGAACGCCGTCTTCCGACCGTTCGTCGCTCGAAGTCCTTTGTTTGTCGAGCGAATCGCCTCGACTCGAAACGGCGATCGGATTGACGGGCGCGTGCAAGTCGCTAAAACTCCATTGTTCGCGCAAAATGAAATTTTTTGGAAAACGCCTAGGCGGAATTTCGCGACGAGCCGAACCGAAGACCGCCGAACGATACAAGTCGTTTGTCGAGGCCGCGTCGATAAAATCGGCAAAAAGACGCGCGTTTTTGTAAAAACGTTCCTTCTCTTCCGACGAATCGGAGTCCGTCAAAGCGCGCGTCAATTCTTCCGTCAAGTCGCCGGTCGAATCACGCGCTTCGACGTACTTCAACGCGCGTCCCTCCTCGTCGAGCAAAAGAAAAGACGGGACGCGAATCGCTTCAAATTCGGGCGCAAGTTCCGACGCCTTCGCCAAATCGAGCCGCGCGCCCAAAGTCGTCGACCCGACGTCAAGAAGCGCCGATCGCGTCGTTTCGTCCGAAGTCTCTTGCGCGTCGCAAAGAACGACCGCATAGTCCGCGCCGGAAACGAGGTCGTTACGTCGCGCGTTTTCAAAGGCGTCGAAAAAATCTAAACGACGATCGGCAAAGTCGTTCGCGTTCCAAAGGCAGAGCGCCGTTTTACGACCGGCGCCGACGCGCGGCAAAACGGACGTTTCCTCGTTCATATTCGCAAGGGGGCGCAACGCCTCGACGGGAAAAGCTCGTCCCAAAATCGACGCTTCAGGGGGTAAAAAACGCTCGACGACGCGTCGAGACGCCAAATCGTTCTCGGCGAATCGATACGAAGAAAGTTCAAGCGACGCCTTGTCGGATAGAAATTGACGGGGAAATTCTAGTCGCAACGACGCGACTCGCGCGAAACTTTCCGGCGCGACTTGACGCTCCACAGGCAAATCGCAACGCGCAAGACGTTTGCTTTCGCGTTCGAACCAATAGACGCGCGCGCCGTCCTCCGCTTCGACCAACGCGCGATCGCAAACGATCGGCTCCTCGTCTTCAAATCGTAAAAATTCGGGCTCCAAAAGCCTCGTTTTCGAGCCTTCGGGAACAAGCGTCTTGAGCGGATCTTCCGCCAAAAGAAGGATTAGTTGCGGGGAAGTCCAAAAAATATTGGCGGACACGCCCAAACTTGCCGCTTCCGCAAAGAGCGCGTCGGGATAAAACTCCTTAATCGAAGTCGTCAACAAAGGCGCCGGTCGTTCCAAAACCTGATTTTCATACGCGCTTTCTCGTATTTCCGCGCGAATCGTTTGTCCGTCGGAACGCAAAGAAGCGGAGCCAAATTCTACGCGCGCGTAATTCGGCTTCGCAAAAGAAAGAGAACAAGGAACCCGATAGGCGCGGAGCGTTCGACTCCCTTCAAGTTCGCAAAGCATCTCGACGTAACCCGCGTCGGAATAGTATTTCGCGTTTTTATACGCGTCGACCGCGCTTTGCAACAAGTCCGAAGGCGTCAAGCCGTCGACGATCGAGAGTTTTGTCGACGCCGCGCGTTCGTCGCTTAATCGTCGCGTCTCGCGGCGTTCGACGCGCGCCTCGCGACGTTTGGCGCGTCGCTCGCCGTCGCAACCGATCTCGAACGTCGAAAACAACAAAAATAAAGCGAGAAAACACGACGTCCAGAGGCGCGCCAAAGAAGCGAGTCGTTCAAAAATCGCAGTCTTTCCCATTTTTTCGCTTAACTTTTAAAATTGTCGATTCTTCCGTTTTTCTTTGCGACGACAAATTCCTTCCCCTGATCGTAACGTCCGCCGACGCCCGACCATAATTATAGAAATTTTCAAAATTTGTGAGAATAGCGTTTTCGCGCGATTTCGCTTTGTACAAACAACGCATCTTACTCAATTTATCGGTTTACCACGTTCGATATGACGCCTAGGACTTAAATTATAAGCGCCAAACGTCCAATAAAAAAAATTTTTTAGCCATTTTAGCGGAATAGATTGCAAATTTGTTTTTTGGCTGGTATACTTAGGGAGAAAATTTTGTAGAGTCCGCGCGTTCGATTCGCGCGGTCCTTTCAGCTCGGCGCGTCGACGCGCGTTACAAGCCGTCGTCGCGCGCACCCCCCCTTAGCGAGGATTACACAATGCGAAAGACGCTTTGCGCCGCCGCTATGCTTTTAGCGACGTTCGGTTGTTTCGCGGTCTCTTCGGTTCAAGCCGACGACGCCGACGAAGGTTTCGTTTCCATTTTTGACGGCAAATCGCTCGACGGTTGGGCAAAACACGGCGGTTCCGCCAAATATAAGGTTGAAGACGGTTGCATCGTCGGCGAATGCGTTCCGAATACGAACGGCAACACGTTCCTCGTTTATGAAAAACCTTACGGCGACTTCGTCTTGAAGTTGGATTTCAAAGTCGACGTACCGGGCAACTCCGGCGTTCAATTCCGTAGCGCCGTTCGTGAAAACGACGATCGCGTTTTCGGTTATCAATGCGAAATCGCGCCGGGCGATCCCGACACCTGCCGTATTTACGACGAAGGTCGCCGCGGACATCAAAAAGGGCGCGTCTGGTTGGACAATACCGACGCCGAAGTAACCAAAGCCTCGATCGCGACGTACAAAGCCGACGACTGGAACTCCATTGAAATTCAATGCGTCGGTCCGTCGATTCGCACGTGGCTCAACGGCAAGCCGGTCGTCAATATTTTCGATTACTACGACAACAAGGGCGTCTTCGGACTCCAAATTCATCAAGGCGAGCAAGGTACGATTCGCTGGAAGAACATCCGCGTCAAGGATATGGGCGTCAGCGAGTGGAAAGACTTCTTCGTCAAGGGCGACAACGGCTGGGAAATTGTAGACGCTTACAAATTCGTCCCCGAATGCTGGACCTTCACGGAAGACGGCGTTTTGATCGGTCAACACGACAACACGGAACCGCGCGACGGTTTGATCGTCTCCAACGAACCTTACGACGATTTTGCCGCTAAAGTCGAATACGTCTTCAAAGGCGGCGTCAACAGCGCCCTCTACTTCCGCGCGCACGAAGTCGACACGCCTTGGTTGCTCCGCGGTTGCCAAGACGAAATCGCCGGAAACGGTCAAGAAGCCGCTATTTGGCACACCGCCGGCAAAAACGAACCCGGTCGCGGGTGGCTGGGTCAAGACCCTGAATTTGTCGAAACGATTCGCAACAAGGGCGAAAACGACTGGAACGAAATCGCCGTCGCCGCGTGCGGCGATCGCGCCGTCACCTTCCTGAACGGCTTCCGCGTCGTCGATCTTACCGATCCGAAACTTGAAAAAGAAGGCAAAGTCGGACTCCAACTTCACGGCGGTTCCGACGGGCAAATGTGGTTCAAAAACTTCAAGATTATGCCGATCACCAAGGAGATGCGCGCTTTGATCGAACGTTGATCAAACTGAAAATATTTCGCGTTTAACGCGAAGAGCTATTTCGCGACGTCCTCAAAAGAGGACGTCCGTTTTGCGTTCTAATTATCCGAATTCTAAATTGTCAAGAAAGAAACACAATGAAAAAATTCAGTTTTGTCGCGTTGATCGCGGCGGCGTTCTGCGCTTCCTCGGCGCTCGCCCAAGAATTTACGTCCGTTGAAGAAATCGAAAAGGACGGAACCTACGCAAACGCCTATTTCATTCAGGGCGAATATCTCTGGCCAGCCAAAAATCGCGCGTTCCAAGTGATCGCTCGCGGCGCCGACAAATTCGACGTCGTCGGTTATCAAGACGGTCTTCCGGGCGCCGGTTGGGATCGTTCTAAGGCTCGTTTCTTCGGAACGGGCGAATTTGTCGACGGCAAATTGGTCGTTACCGGACAAAGAATGAACATTCCGCGCTACGGCGAAGACGCCGATATTATTTTCAACGACGAGCAAAAAGCGAGAAAATTGGTCGGCTCTTACGAAGACGGCAAATTCGTGCTTGACTTCGGCGGCAAAATCGATTTGCAAAAAGTCGATCGCGAAAGCCCGACGCTCGGTATGAAAGCCCCCGAAGGCGCGATCGTTCTCTTCGACGGCAAAAACACCGATATGTTCGACGGCAAAGTCAATCTCAGCACGGCGCAAAAAGACGCGTTCTGGTCTGAAACGAAATTTAAGCCGTTCGAAAAGGATCGTCCTTTCACGTTCCACATCGAATTTATGTTGAGCTTTATGCCGAACGCGACGGGTCAAGCTCGTTCGAACAGCGGCGTTTATATTCAAGAAGAATACGAATGCCAAGTTCTTGACTCCTTCGGTCTTGAAGGCGAAAACAACGAATGCTCCGGCTTCTATCAACAACGCAAGCCCGACGTCAATATGTGCTTCCCGCCGTTGACGTGGCAAACCTACGATTTCGACGTCACGCCCGCCAAATATGACGCCGACGGCAAAAAAATCGCCAACGTTAAGATGACGGTCAAATTGAACGGCGTCGTCGTTCACGACAATATCGAACTCGCGCGCGAAACGCCCGGCGGCAAAACGGAAGCGAACGAAGCGGGCGAAGCGCGCGGCGTTTATCTCCAAGGTCACGGCAACAAAGTTCAATATCGCAACGCTTGGATCAAGTACAACGACTAATTTTGTTTGATTTGTCGATCGTTTAATTAAAGCGCGCTCGGTCTTGCGCGATTCGGGCGCGCGTTCTAAGTTCAATTCTCTTTCTCAACGTTCTTTTACGGAGACGTTATGCGTTTCGGAAAAATTTTATCCGTTCTTTTTTTGGGTTTTGTTCTATCCTTTGTTTCTCAAGGCGCCGCTTATTCCGCCGACGGTTCGGACGATTTCGCCTCCGCGCCCGGTAAAGAAACCGGCTATTATGTTTTCTCCTATTTTATGAACGCCAACAACGGTTCCGACGGCGTTCATTACGCGGTGAGTCGCGACGGCTATAACTGGACGGCGCTCAACGACGGCAAAGCGGTTTTGGCGCCCCCCGTCGGAAAAAAGACGAAGTTGACGCGCGATCCGAGCATAACGCGCGGTCCCGACGGAACGTTTCGTCTCGTATGGACCGTCTCTTGGGACGGTCGAGCTTTCGGAGCGGCTTACAGCGACGATTTGATCGAATGGAAAGACGCTAAAGCGGTTCCGTGTATGGAAGACGATCCGACCGCGCGCAACACGTGGGCGCCCGAAGTGTTTTACGACGACGCTTCAGAACAATATTATATTCTGTGGTCCACGACCGTGCCCGGAAAATTTTCGCCCGCCGACAAAGGCACGAGCGAAGACAGACTCGATCACCGCGTCTACTGTAAAACGACCAAGGACTTCAAAACGTTCTCGCCGACCAAGTTGTATTTCGATCCGAAACACAACGTTATCGACGCGTTTCTCGCCAAAAAGGACGGCAAATACTACCTATTCTATAAAGACGAGACGCTCAAACCTTTGCAAAAAATCATTCTTGTCGCGACGGCCGATTCAGCGGAAGGTCCTTTCTCCAAGGGTAAGAAGATTTCCGCGCAAAACTGGGTCGAAGGACCGAGCGCGCTTCAAATCAACGGAGATATGATCGTTTATTATGATCGTTACGCCGATCATGAATACGGCGCCGTGCGTTCCCGCGACGGAGAAAATTGGGAAGACGTCACGTCGTTAATTTCCTTCCCCAAAGGGACGAGCCACGGCACCGCCTTTGAAGTCGACAAAGCAACCTACGAACGACTCCTCGAGCGTTATTCTAAATGAGAGTCGTTGGGATCGGAACGGACGCGGCGGAAATCGACCGCGTCGTCAAATTGTACGAGCGGTTTCCCGAATCTTTCTTGAATCGCGTCTTCACGCCGCAAGAACAAGCGTATTGTCTGGCGCGCAAGAGGAATTTTGGCGAATCGTTAGCGGCGCGCTGGGCGGCGAAAGAAGCGACGCTCAAAGCGCTAGGAACCGGCTGGTCGTCCGACGTCGACTGGAAAGACGTCGAAGTCGTCTCGCTCCACTCCGGCGCCCCGACGCTCAACGTTGTCGGCGGAGCCAAAAAACGCGCCGACGAACTGGGAATCGTCGACTGGAAATTGTCCCTAACTCACAGCAAAACGCTGGCGATCGCTTTCGTCGTCGCCAGCGGATTGGATTCTTCGCAAGAGGGTCGTTTGTAAGAGCGTTTCTCTTGTGAAATCGATTCAATAAAATCGTCGTCTATCCGCGTTTCGACGCTCGTCCGGCGAACGCGAATCGCGGTCGTTTGTCAACCTCGACTGTTTTGCCTCTTTTGAAGAGAAAGCGAGTCCGAAATATGTTTAAAAAAGCGTTTGCCTTTATCGCCGCGCTGACCTTGTTGGTCGGCGTCTCGTCGAATCTCTCGGCGCAAGAAGTTAAATCGCCGGTCGGCGCCAAGCACGTCGTCTGGATCGGCTCCGACGGATTCGGCGCCCATTACGTCAACTGGGACGAACTCCCGAACTTGAAGGCGTGGCGCGACGCGGGCGCGTGGTCCCTCCATATGCGTAGCGTTCTGCCTTCCTCCAGCGCGATCAACTGGGAAACGCAAATCGTCGGCGCTCCTTCCGAAATGCACGGCTTCCGTACTTGGGGCAGCAAAGAGCCCGATTTGCCGCCGATTTATCTCGACGAACAAGGTCGTTTCCCCTGCGTTTATCGCGCCTTGAAAAATCAGTATCCCGATTTCAAAGGCACGGCGGTTTATTCTTGGGACGGAATCGGATACCTCTTCGATAAAGAAGCGGTCGTTTCCGACAAATGCGTCAAAAACGACGAAGAAGTCTTCAAGACCGCTTGCGAACAACTCGCGACGAAGCCCGATTTCGCCTTCATTTACTTCTCGGAACCCGACCACACCGGTCATACGCTCGGCTGGGGTTCGCCCGAATACCAACAAATGTTGACGAAAATCGACGATTACGTCGGCAAACTTATTGCGTTTATGAAGGAAAACGGCTATAACGAAGAAAACACCGTTATTATCTTCACTGCCGACCACGGCGGAACCGACAAAGGACACGGCGATCTCTTGATGGAACATATGGAAGTTCCGTTCTTGGTCGCGGGCGCGGGCGTTAAGAAGGGCGAAATTAAAGACGTCGTCGTCCACTTCGACGTCGCCGCCACCATCGCGTGGGTTCTTGGCGCCGAACAGCCGCAATGCTGGCGCGGAAAATACGTCGAAGCCGCGTTCGAAAAGTAGGCTTCGCGTTTGCTAGCGTAACGTTGCAAGAACGCGCGCGTCTTTCCAACGATGCGCGCGTTTGTTGTTTTCAAAAAGACTTTTAAGAAACTGTTCGGCAAATTCCGCGAGAAGCGAAAGAGTAAAAAATGACGGAAAATAAAATGACGGAAAATTATAAAACGATAGACTTTGCAATAAAATGCGCGGGTTCCGGAGCTTTAATAGGAATTGCCGGAATTGCGTTTCTTGAAGTCGGCGGTCTGGTCGGCGCGGCGGTTTTTGGATTGGCTCTATACTTGATTATTATCAACAAATTGACTTTGTATACGGGCGCGATCGGCTACGCATTAAGAAGAAAAACTCTAGGAAAAACGTTCTGGGCTCTTCCGTTCAATTTGCTTGGCGCCTGTTGCGTCGGATACGTTTATTCGTGGGCTTACGATCCGTCTCGTTGCGTCGAACTTATGACGAACAAACTCGCACTGCCCTACTTCGTCGTCTTTCTCAGGGCGGCTTTGTGCGGCGTAATGATGGTTTGCGCGGTCGAGTCTTCAAAACAAGGGGCGATCGGGATTTTTATTTCCGTCTTTATCTTCGTCGCTTGTAAGTTTGAACACTGTATCGCCGACTGTTTTTACATTTTCTGTTGTCCTGAACCGTCTTTAAAATCGGTTCCGTTCTTTATCGTCGTTCTTTGCGGAAACACGGTCGGTTCTCTCGTTATGCGCGAACTGATCGCAAAAAAAGAATAGTCGTTCTCGGAAAGCCGCCGAAAACCCGTCCGTTGTCAAAGCGAAATTATCCGACAAACCCCAAAACTCCCGTTTACGGAGAACCGAGTTTATCGGAAGAATTAGCGTTTGAAGGTTCTGCGAAAAACATACGAACATTCAAACGACGCGTCGACTGTAAAAAACAAAAATCATTTGCGCAACGTCAAGCGAACTGCCGATCCGCCCGTCGTTGACGGGCGGCTTGTCGCGCGCCGCTACGCGGCGGTTCTTACGCGTCGTTTTTCCGTAAACGCTTACTCCAAGTTTTTCCGCAAAAAAAAAATCGCAGGAACCAAAACTTGGTTCCTGCGATTTTCGTTCAGATAGCCAAGGCGGGACTCGAACCCGCACGCCCATTACAGGCAGGGGATTTTAAATCCCCAGCGTCTGCCATTCCGCCACTCAGCCCTACTAGTTTCAATTCTAGCGTCGACGGTCGTTTTGTCAATAGGTTTTTTTGCAAGCGTTCACGAATGTTTGCAAAGTTGTAAGCGTTCACGAAAAGACGCGTATCAACGATGCGCGGATTCGTTGAATTGCCGAAACGTCGTTGCGAATAATCAAAAGGCAATACTTTGAAATCGTAAGCGTTCACGGAAAGTATTCCCAAAAAATCGCCGCCGGTTGGACAGGAAGAAAGCGACGTGCGACGATTCGTTTTTCGCGCAAGCGAAAAACGCGCGAAAGCCGCCTGCATTGCAGGCGGATGGGTTTGGCGTCGAGACGTTTTTGTTACGACTGTAACGACCTTTGGCGCTTGAATCAAGCGTTTTTACTTGAAAACCTTGGGACGCTTAATGAACTTGTTTTGTCGAGAGTCTAGTAAAGTTCCGCCCATCCGCCCGCAATGCGGGCGGCTTTCGCGCGACGGCTAAGCCGTCGGTTCTCGCGCGGCGTTTATTCCAAACCGAACGCGCGTGAAAAATTTGTACGACATTCCGTGAACGCTTACAAAAAAAGCGCGACGCCTTGAAACGTCGCGCAATATTTTCGACTTGACCTGAACCTACTTGACTTGCACCTATTTGACTTGCACGACGACGTCGCCGGAACCGCCGACGGCGCCTTGCGGAATATACCGCCCGCTACGCGTCGGTTGCGCGGGCGTTTCCGCCGAAACTTGCGCGATCACGCCCGACGTCGCGTTCGTCTGACCGACGAACGCCGTCGTCGAACCCGTGTGAAAGAGATCGTCGGTTACGAGCGACCTATCGAACTCTTCGTCAAAATCGGCGCCGTCGTAAACAAACTCGTCGGACGGTTTAGCGTCTTTGGCAGAAGTCCACTGTCGGCTAAGGTCTTCAAATTCGCAGTTTAACTCGTCTTCTTTCCAGCGATCCGTCGGCAAATCGGGCGACGCAAGGTCGGCAAAACTCGAAACGCCTTCCTCGGGCTCTTTCGGCGCTTCCCGCGAATTCGATAAATCGGCGACAAGTTCTTCGTTTTCCGCGTTGAAATCATCTTCGAAATCGTCTTCGAAATCATCGTTGAAATCATCGACAAAATCCGCCCCTTGCGGCTCGATCGACGCAAAATTTGACGCAAAATTTGACGTCAATTCGCCGCTCTCGGTCGACTTTTCCCAAATCGTCTCGTTGACGTTGCGCGACGCCCTGACAAGAACCGCGTCGACCTTGGAAGGATCGTATTCGAAACGCCTACCCCGTCCGTCAAGATACGAATCGACGCCCTCAAAAGCCAGCGAGGAACTCAAATAACGAGCGGGCGCCTCCGTTGAAAACTCCGCGTCGCCCCCTGTCTCATCCAAATTTACCGTCTTGTTCAAATTCCCCGTTTTGCTAGAATTAGACGTCGACGGAACAAACCGCGCGCCGCAGACAAAAGCGGCAAGACAAAACGTCGCCAACAAGAGCCGAAACCAGCCCGGTATCTCGTTTGGCGTTTCTTTTACGGTTCGTTCCATTGATTTAATACCCAAAGCGGTAAAATCCGCCGACGCGTTCAAATCTCTTCTTGGTTAAATTTCGCGTTTTATAACGATAAAAGCGCCGCGCATTCACGCGATAAACGCCCTATTATAACAAATATCAGACCGCTCCATATCTGGAATAAAGGGCGCGTCGTCAAAATTAATAAAAATTATAAAAAACAATTTGCTAAAAACATTAAAACCAGTATCTTTTATCTATTCTTCTTAATATCAAAATCAAATAATAGCAACCGATCGATTCAGGAAATATTATAATCTTGTCGTTCCGGGTATTTTCTATTTAACAATGCGCGTTATAATACTCAAATGAAACTAGAAGGCGCCGACGTGCGTCTTGTACGCGCCTCCGTCGACCCAACCTTAACGCTAGACGAAAGAATTGAGAGGACGTTATGTCGAACGACCCCAAAGGCGTAGATTCCGAAATTGTTCTTGTTCTCGATTTCGGCTCGCAGTACGCGCAACTCCTTGCGCAACGCGTTCGCGACAATCAAATTTATTGCGAGATTCTCCCCGGCTCGACCAGTTCTAAAGAAATCGCCGCTCGCGCTCCTATCGGGCTGATTCTTTGCGGAGGCGCCGACGCGCCGCAAATCGACCCCGAAATTTATAATCTGGGCGTTCCCGTTCTCGGCGTCTGCTACGGTCCGCAAGTTAAGAAAAGCGGCGCTAAAACGGTTTCCGTCGAAGCGACGCTGACCGCCGACGGAAAAGCGAATCCGCTCTTCGAAGGCGTCGCGGAAAAATCGCAAGTTTGGTTTAACGAAGCCGTTGAATCGGCGGAATTGCCCGAAGATTTCGTCGCTTTGGCGTCGACGCCAAACTGCCCGAACGCGGCGGTCGCGTGTCTTTCGCGTCCCTTCTTCGGCGTTCAATTCTATCCTGAAGTCGCGTATTCGACCGAAGGCGATAAAATTATCGCGAACTTCTTGACGAAAATCTGCAAGTCGTCCGGAAGCTGGACGACGAAAAAATTCGTGGAAACGTCGATCGCCAAGATTCGCGAGCAAGTCGGCGACGGTCGCGTTATTTGCGGTCTGTCCGGCGGAGTCGATTCGGCGGTTACCGCCGCGCTCGTCGCGCGCGCGATCGGATCGCAGTTGACGTGTATTTTCGTCGACACGGGCTTGATGCGTAAAAACGAAATTCAATCGGTCGCGGAAGTCTTCCGCGCGAACTTTGACGCCAAATTGGTCGTCGTCGACGCCGAAGCGCGATTCTTGATCCCGTTGGCGGGCGTAACCGATCCGCAAATCAAGCGCAAAATTATCGGCAAGACGTTTATCGACGTTTTCGCCGACGAAGCGAAAAAAGTCGACGGCGCGAAATTCTTGGCGCAAGGCACGATCTACCCGGATATTATTGAAAGCGGCGTCAACGGCAAGGGAACGGTCAAGTTCCATCACAACGTCGGAGGATTGCCCGAAGACCTTGAATTTGAACTGGTCGAGCCGTTGCGCGACTTGTTCAAGGGCGACGTGCGACGCGTCGGCTTAGAGCTTGGCTTGCCGGAAGACATTGTTTGGCGTCATCCGTTCCCCGGTCCGGGGCTTGGCGTTCGTTGCTTGGGCGAAGTTACGAAGAAATCGCTTGACGTCTTGCGCGAAGCGGACGCCATCGTCGTCGAAGAAATCACGAAAGCCGGGCTTTATCGCGAGACGTCCCAAGTTTTCGCGGTTCTGTTGCCCGTAAAGAGCGTCGGCGTCAAAAACGGCGAAAGAACCTATGATTCCGCCGTCGCCGTCCGTTGCATTTCGACCGTCGATTTTATGTCCGCCGAGTGGGTGCGACTGCCCTACGAGTTGCTCGATAGGATTTCTTCGCGCATTATCGCTGAAGTCGACGGCGTGAACCGCGTTGTTTACGATATTAGCCCGAAACCGCCCGCAACTATCGAATGGGAGTAAGTTTTCCTTGATTCTTAGTCGTTTGTAGTTCGTATTGGCGAACTTTCATATTGATAGCCGGGCGTTTGACGTTCGGCTGTTTTTTTATGTTTACGAGTCGTAACGGCAAACAACTCCGCTTTTTCGATTAAAACGATTAAACAAGTGGAAAACATACGTTGAATTTACGTTCTGAAACGTTATAATCCAAGAGTTCGCAACGAAAGCGTCGAACGTCGGGAATTTGCCGAAATTTGCAAGCGTCGTTTGGAAAATTTGATTATAAAATAAGACGAGTCCTTTGTCATACGTCAATTTGACAAGCGCCGTTCATTTTTTAAACAGGGTGGAAAGCGGATACAATGACGCTAATAAACAAACTCCAAATCGAGCGCTTTCGGGGGCTCCACGATTTGTCTATTGATCGTTTGTCGCGGATAAACCTGATTCTCGGAGACAACAACTGTGGAAAGACCAGTTTACTGGAAGTTATACAGTTTTTGAGGTCGCCCGGCGATCTTGCTAATATCTACAGGATTGCCAGAATTCGCGAGACTATGCTCGTATATAATGCAAATTCAGTCTACGACAATTTTATTTGTATGTTTCCCAAAGATGAAGACGTTCTAAAAATTCAGTTTTCTGGGAACTATGACGGAATTCCCTTTTCCTTTGTACTTTCTGGGAAACAGTCGAAAAAATTACTGGATGTAAGAGAACTCCCAGATTCTGTCGCCTATCTTATGTTTGGAAAACGCTTAAGAGAAGTGTTAGACGATAGCGGGGTACCAGACGATGCGCGTGGAGAATTTGACGAAGCAAACGGCGAAACAGAAACCGACGTTTTTGACGGTCAATCAGTCTATACGGAGGTCAATACGCCTTCTACAAAACGCGTACGATTGAATCGCTTTTCCCGTATGACCGGAACACCGCTTAGAGCAAACGAACAGATGAAAATCAGCTACGTGGCTCCCTTTGAACATCTCAGAGGAAGTAACATTAATCGGATAGTAAAGAATGACCTATATAAGGAACAATGTCTGAGAGTGTTGCAACTGTACGATCCCAACATTGAAGATATGGCGATATTTCAAAGCGACGTCTTTAACCGTCCTGTGGATTATCTCAAGCACAAACGTCTGGGACATATGCCTCTATCAACCTACGGCGACGGTATTAAGAAAGCGCTTGTTCTTGCCAATGCGGTCGTAGGAGCCGAAAACGGCGTTCTACTGATTGACGAAATTGAAACGGCAATTCACAAGCAATATTACAACAGAATTTTTCGTTTCCTTGTAAACGCCTGTAAGGAATTCAACGTTCAGGCGTTCGTTACCACGCACAGTCTTGAAGCCGTCGACGGTATATTGAATACGCAGGACTATGAAACGCAAGACGGCAACGACGACGTTACGGTCGTTACTCTAAAACGCGAGGATAACAAAACTTATTCCAGCGTCCTACCCGGTCGACGAGTCTTTAAGGCGCGCGAAGCCTTTGACTTTGAGGTTCGTCTATGAATAAGCTAATTCTTTGCGAGGGCGAAACCGACGCCGTTTTGCTCAGTTATTATCTTGAACAAGCCGCAGAGTGGAAGTATTGTAAAAAAGCGCCGGAGGGGTTAAAAATAAAAGCTAACGCCAAAAATCAATCTGTAAATTGGTATCGTAAAAACGACGACTATCTACTGATTTGCGCCGTTGGCGGCAAAGATAATTTCGAAAATTTCTTTAAAGACCATATCGCCGAAACGTTGCCTCTGGTCTCTCAAGAAACGTTTGAGAAGGTCGCCTTCGTAACGGATAGAGACGACCGTAAGACGAAGGACGTCGAGGATTCCATTAATTCCGCGCTGGAAGGAGTATCGGTTACAGTAAAAAACAACGAGTGGAGCGTCGGAGATTACAAGGATCGTTACGGAAGTAAAAAAACGCTGGAAGTTCTTTTAGTCATAATTCCAAAAGAACGGCAAGGCGCTTTGGAAACGGCGATGCTCGACGCCATTTCTGAAAAACCAACAGACAAAAAAATTGTAGACGAAACAAAGAAATTTGCAAGCGAGATGCGGCGTGGGATTGCGTCAGATTACATTAAAAACGACGGTGATGAACTCAAAGTACGTTTGGGGTTGACGTGGGCAATACAATACCCGGAAAAAGTATTTAGGTTAATCGACGAACAAATCAAAAACGTTCGTTGGGAAGAATCCGCGACGTTACGAAGTCTCTTCTCAAAGCTGATCGAAATATAAGGACGACGAAAGATTAGGGCGGAACAACCGCTCCGTCTTCCCCGCATACGTTTCAAGGAAAGATTCATATTCGTCAAAATTCGTTAATTACGCCCCAGAATTGATAAGAACGCAGGAGACGACAGGTTCAATGAAACTGATAAACAAACTTCAAGTCGAACGTTTTCGGGGTATCCGCGACTTGTCTATTGACAGTTTGTCCCAGATAAACCTAATCGTCGGGAACAATAACAGCGGAAAGACCAGCTTACTGGAAGTACTTCAACTTTTAAGAGAACCAGGTAGTCTAGCTCGTCTCTATAAGCTAGCCAAACTTCGCGACGTTATGGCGCCGTTCAATGCAAACTCTCTCTACGACAGTATTATCGGTATGTTTCCCAAAAAGGAAGACGCCTTGACAATTCGGCTTTCTTGCGAATACGACGGGAAGTCTATCTCTTACGTTCTTTCTGGAAAAGAGTCGAAAGAATTACTAGACGTCAACGAACAGACGTCTACTGTTTATGAAGCGACTGATGAAAACGGCATAACTGAAATCGACGTTTTTGAAGGTCAGATCGTCTGTACGATTAGCGAACATACTTTCGGTAATCCTCCTCTTTCGTCAGAAAGAAGGACGACGCCAATAAGGTTGAATCGCCTTACTCGAGTAACAGGAACTAAACTCTCGGCAGACGAACTGATAAAAATCAATTATGTGGCGCCCTTTGAACATTTCAGAGGGGATAATATCAGTCGAATAATAAAGAACGACCAATATAAAGATAACTGTTTAAAAACGTTGCAGTTATTTGACCCGGATATTAAAGATATGACGATATTCCGAAGCGACGTCGACAATCGTCCTGTGGAATATCTCAAACACAAGCGGCTTGGCGCTATGCCGCTATCTTCCTTTGGAGACGGTATTAAGAAAGCGCTCGTTCTTTCCAATGCGATTATCGGAGCCGAAAACGGCATTCTGTTGATCGACGAAATTGAAACGTCGATCCACAATCAATATTTTGACGATTTTTTCCGTTTCCTTGTCGAAGCCTGTAAAATTTTCAACGTCCAGGCGTTTATTACAACGCATAGCCTTGAAGCGATCGACGGCTTATTGAATTCGCAAGAATATGAGATGCAAAGTAACAACGACGACATTACCGTTATTACCCTGGAACGAGAAGACGACAAAACCTATTCTAGAGTCCTTCCCGGTCGAGAAGTCTTTGAAGACCGTGAAGCCTATGATTTTGAGGCGCGCTCATGAACAAATTAATCCTTTGCGAGGGCAAAACCGACGCCGCTCTGCTTGGTTATTATCTCGGAAAAATCGCTGGTTGGCAAGAATGTAAAAAAGTTCCGAAAGGATTGAAAATCAAACCGACCGCTAGCAACCAATCTGTAAATTGGTATCAGAAGGATAAAGACAGTCTACTGATTTGTGTCGCAGGAGGAAATACGAATTTCAAAAATTTCATCGAAAAGACAATTATGAATCCGTTGAAAGACGGTTCCTTTAAAAAGATTGCCTTTGTTCTAGACAGAGACGTCCGCGAAACTCGAGAGATTGAAGATTTTGCCAGTTCTGTTTTGGAAGGGTTATCTACTACTGTTAGACTACAAAATAATAATTGGGTCAAATGTTACTATAAGAACCGTTTCAAAAAAAATCAATGTTTTGAGGTTCTATTAGTCGTAGTTCCGAAAAAAGGTCAGGGCGCTTTGGAAACATTAATGCTCAAAGCTATATCAGAAAACGCAGACAAACGCAGGATTGTTGACAAAACGAGGAGTTTCGTGGAACGAATACGAAAGGAGGAAGCGTCAAGTTATATAACAAACGACAGTTTGGAACTCAAGGCGCATTGGGGACTGACTTGGGCAGTACTATCTCCCGAAACTATCTTTATGCCATTCAACAAACAAATTGAAAAAGTTCCTTGGGAACAATCCCAAACATTACAAAATTGTTTTTCGGAATTGATCAAAATATAAAGAGCGGAAAAGTGGAAGGCAAAACAAGCGTTTCGTCATCCACTTTTTACATTTCGAACCTGATTCTATCGTTCAAAACGCCTTAATAAGGACGTGTTATAATACGGTTGCGTAAGCCGTCCCCTGCTTTCAAAAAAATCGTTCAAAGTCGCCTCAAGCCCTGTTCCGTTATTCTCCAAAAACCGTTTTTTCTTGCGCCTTCACGAACGATCATTTTCTTTTCCTTAAGACCTTTCAACGCACGTTCCACAGAACTTCTTGACAGATTAGATCGTTCGGAAATTTTCGGTATTGATAAAGTATTGTTAATTCTTAACGTCTCAAGAACGAGTTCTTCACTTTCCGTCAAATCACAATTTATCCCTTCATTTATCCCTTCATTTATCCCTTCATTTATCCCTTCATTTATCCCTTCATTTATCCCTTCATTTATCCCTTCATTTATCCCTTCGTTTATCTCTTCATTTATCCCTTCGTTTATCCCTTCGTTTATTTCACCTTTTATTTCACCGCTGTACTTTCCCCACTTTTTAAAAAATAAGGAGAAAATCCCCCCAAGTTGAGGTATACAAAAAAGGACTCGTTTGGTATTGTAAGCAAAACCAAAAACACCCCTACAATCCCAGCGAGTCCCAAATGCGCGAAACTTTCG
>JAZRWW010000169.1:0-2992 GCA_045599865.1 Thermoguttaceae bacterium | reverse complement strand
GAACGCCCCCGCAAAATGAAGAAATAATGAAAAACAAGCCTTACGTCAAAGAAGGCGCCAAGCCGGGCGAAGACTGGAGTCCCCTGCTTCGCGGCTCCTTGATTCAACGCTACGAGAATCTTTGGAACGAAAACTACTGGATTCAATACGGTTCTTGGCTGGCGGCGCCGCGCGATCCGGCGATCTTTGAAGCGCCGGAAAAAATCGTCGTGCGCCAGACGGGCGATTCACTCGTCGCGACGATTATTCCAAGCGGTTTTATTATGCGAAACAATTTACACGTCGTCTGTACGATTAAGTCGACGCGTGAAAATCTCAGCTATTTCCTCGCATTAATCAATTCGCGTTTGATGAATTTCTGGTATCAAACGCTTAACCCGGAAAGGGGCGAAGCATTGGCGGAAGTCAAAAAAAAACACGTCGAAAGTTTGCCAATTCGTCAAATTGACTTTTCAAATTTCGCCGACGTCGATAAACATCAAGAAATTGTTTCTTGCGTCAAACGCCTTATAACCTTTCGTGAACGTTTGCATACGTCAAATAATCCTCAAGAACATTCAATTCTGTCGCGTCAAATTTCGTCGCTCGAAAACGAAATTGACGAAATCGTCTTTGAACTTTACGAACTCACCGACGACGAGCGACTTCTTGTCAAATCGTCGTCCTAAAAGAGAAAAACAACTATGGACGTTTCGAAAGTCGACAGGAAATTTTTAGCCGAAATTGAAGATCAGCGGCTCCTTTTAGCGCAAGATTTAGCTCGGAACAACGGCGAACTTGACGCTCGAACGCTTAATTTTGCCTTTCAAAGAATTATCGATCTAATTTTATTCTTACGAATAGCGGAAATAAAAAGGATCGAGCCCGAAAACCAACTCCTTAAACTAGCGTCAAAATCGGGAATTTATCAGGAGTTGCTGAAAATATTCTTGAAAGCGGACAACAAGTATAATTTCGGTTTTTTCCATTTCAACGAGGAAAAAGAACAGTCTGAAAAACCCGATACGATTACGCCAAAGCTCCGTATTTCAGACGCCCCGTTGGCTAATTTAATCAAGAGACTTTACCCGCCGGAATCGCCCTATTGTTTCGACGTCTTGCCCGTCGAAATTATCGGAAGCGTCTACGAAAGGTTCCTCGGCAAAGCGATTCGACTCACGCCGTCCAGACTCGTCAAAATCGAAGAAAAGCCGGACGTCAAAAAGGCAAAAGGAGTCTTTTATACGCCGACTTTTATTGTCGACTATATCGTCAAAAACACGGTCGAAACGCTTTGTCAAGGAAAAAAAGTCGCCGACGTCGCCAAAATAAAAATACTTGATCCCGCCTGCGGAAGCGGTTCTTTTTTACTCGGCGCCTATCAAAGCCTACTCGACTGGCATTTAAAATATTATCTCGACGAAACGCAGAGGACGGGCAAGCCTCCGAAATCGCCTAAGTCTCCCAACGTCAAAACAAAGAAAGGCAAAGAATCAGCCGACGCGCTTGTGCAAAGTTCCAACGGCGAATGGAAACTGTCCCTCGCCGAGAAAAAAAGAATCTTGCTCGACAATATTTTCGGAGTCGACTTAGACCCTCAGGCGGTGGAAGTCGCTAAACTCTCCCTTTCGTTGTTGTTCTTGAAAGACTTAACAGACACGGTCGACGGTGCAAATCAAGACGTCGTATTTAATCAAAATTTTCCAAATCTTGATCGCAACATACGTTGCGGTAATTCGTTGATCGCGAGTGATTTTTATCTCAAGCCTTCCAACGCGCGCTTGAATCCCGAAAAACGGCGCAAAATCAACGCGTTTGATTGGAACGACGACGAACAAGGATTCGGCGCGATTATGAAGTCGGGCGGATTCGACGCCGTGATCGGCAATCCGCCTTATACGGGCGTGATCGACTCGCGTTCCGCCGCGTATTTCGCCGATAAATATCAATTCCAAGATTATCAAAAAGACTTGTATTTGTTATTCTTAGAACAATATCGCAATCTTTTGAAAAAATCGGGGTTCCTTGGCGTTATCGTTTCCAACACGTGGCTTCAGTCGCTAACGTATCGCAATATAAGACGTTATCTCCGTTCCGAATATTCGTGGCGTCGAATACTCCACTTGCCCGAAAAAGTCTTTGACGCCGTCGTCGACACGCACGTTCTGATTTTCGAAAAAACGGCTCCAAGCCTACAAGACGTCCTCTACGTCGATCAATATTCAAAAAAAGAAAATAGATTTTCGCAATTAAACGTTCTCGAGCCGCGATTTCTTCCGAGCGACGGCGCGCCGATTAACGTCGTCGCAAACCCGGAAAAACAAAAGTTATTCGCAAGAATTACGGAAGAAAACGCGCCGTTAAAAACGTTTCTCGCCGTGTTTAACGGAGTCAAGCCCTTTGAAAAAGGAAAAGGAACGCCCCCGCAAAATGAAGAAATAATGAAAAACAAGCCTTACGTCAAAGAAGGCGCCAAGCCGGGCGAAGACTGGAGCCCCCTGCTTCGCGGCTCCTTGATTCAACGCTACGAGAATCTTTGGAACGAAAACTACTGGATTCAATACGGTCCTTGGCTAGCGGCGCCGCGCGATCCGGCTATCTTCGAAGCGCCGGAAAAAATCGTCGTGAGACAGACGGGCGATTCGCTCGTCGCGACGATCGTTCCCTGCGGTTTTATCGCACGCGATAATTTGCATATCGTTTGCGCGACGGATTCCGGGCGTGAAAATCTCCGTTATTTCCTCGCGTTAATCAATTCGCGCCTGACGAACTTCTGGTATCAAACGCTTAACCCAGAAAAAGGCGAGGCGCTGGCGCAAGTCAAAAAGAAGCACGTCGAAAGTTTGCCGATTCGTCGGATCGATTTTTCCAATTCCTCCGACGTCGAACGATACGAACAAATCGTTTCTTGCGTCAAGCGGCTCCTAGAATTACGCAAGAACTTGCGTCGTTCGAACAATTCTCAAGAACAGTCTCTTTTGTCGCGTCAAATTTCGTCGCTTGAAAACGAAAT
>JAZRWW010000168.1:0-23395 GCA_045599865.1 Thermoguttaceae bacterium | reverse complement strand
TTTGAAGGTTCTGCGAAAAACATACGAACTTTCAGACGACGCGTCGACTGTAAAAAACAAAAAATCGTTTGCGCAACGTCAAGCGAACCGCCGATCCGCCCGTCGTTGACGGGCGGCTTGTCGCGCGCCGCTACGCGGCGGTTCTTACGCGTCGTTTTTCAGTGAACGCTTAAAATCGATTATCTAGGGAATCGCGTTTGAGGCGCGTTGGGACGAGGACCAAAGCCTTGAGGTCCGAAACCGCCGCCAAATCCTTGTCCAAATCCAGAACCAAATCCAGGACCAAACCCTTGAGGACCAAAACCGCCTCCGAATCCTTGTCCAAATCCTTGACGGTCGTTAAGGACGCCCGACAGGAAAATATTGAAGGTCGGACCGAAGTTTTCGCGGATATATTTCGCGGCTTCTTTTTGTTCCGCCTCGTCGATAATCCCGTCGCCGTTCTTATCGCAACCCTTGATCGCTTCGACGACCTTTTCCACGACGAACGCGTTGTCGTCGTTAATGAAGTCGGGTTTCTTGCCTTCGGGGAAGGCGAACTTCGGACGCGGCATAGCGCGCAATTCTTCCATCGTCAGGAATCCGTCGGAATCTTTGTCGGCGGCGACGTAGGCGTCTTTCATTTGTTTCGGGGTCTGTTCGGGCAACTTGGCGATTTCAATTTTTCCGTCTTTGAAAGCGTCGCCAAAGGGACGAGGCGCGGCTTGAGCGTCGCGCGCGCCAAATCCGAAACCGGGGCGTCCTTCAGGACGCGGCATAGCGCGCATTTCTTCCATCGTCAGGAACCCGTCGCCGTCTTTGTCGGCGTCTTTAAACGCTTTTTGCATCGGCTCGGGGACTTTGGCGATTTCCCATTTTCCGTCTTTGAAGGCGTCGCCAAAGGGGCGAGGCGCGTCCGCGCGCGGGGCGTCGCCTTGACGCGCGTTTTGTCGCGCGTTCCGTCGTTGTTCGTTCCCCGACGCGTCGGTCGAGCGATCGTTGCGACGAGGCGTAATCGCGCGGAATTCTTCGTTGTTCAGGAATCCGTCGCCGTCTTTGTCGGCGGCTTTCAAAGCGTCTTTGCGAGCCTGAGGCATTTGTTCGGGCAATTTAGACAGATCGATCTTTCCGTCGTCGGTTCGAGCGGCGGCTAAAAAATTACCGCCCGTCGGACGTTGACGACGGTTCGCGTCTCGATCCTGCGCGAACGAAATTGTCGCCGTCGAGGCGACCAGCAAAGCGATTAACAGGCTTTTTTTCATTTTGTTTCCTTTTCCTTGATTTTGAAATATTGGAGATTTACCTGCGTTTTGTCTATCCCCAATTTCCACTCGCGGTTCTTTTGCTCGGAATCGCAATTATCCGATTATCGAAAAAGGCGCTAAACGTTTGGCGCCTTCCTCTTGGAATTCTTCCGCGACAAATTTTTCAGCATACGCTTATTTTATATTGACCCCGATTTTTTGCCAAGGTTCCGTTTTTTTTGAAAATGTTCTTCTTACGCGTAGTCAAGATAGGGAATGAATTTTGCTTGATTCGTTTACGACGTTTAAACGGGGAAAATATGTTTGTCGAGACAATGTGAGAATGCGTTTTGTTGGTGTTGTCGCGTGTTTTGGAATTTTTGTCACAACAAGAATAAGAGGCAAAATCAGAGTATTTTAACACAAAGATTAAAGAGAGGAGTTAATATATTCCGATTTTTCTGAAAGAGACGCTTGTAAGAACGTGTCGAAGCGAACGTCGTAAATAAATAATAGCGACGTTAGGAAAAGGAATACGAAAAATGAAACGCGCAAAAAACGATAAGACCACTCATACTAGCAAACGTATTCAAGCAAGGGAACGTTCGCATTTCTCGCGTTTAATCGTCGCCTTGTGTTTAACGGGTTCTTTTTTTGCCGACGAAGCGTATTCTCAAGCGCCTAGCCCTTGGAAGAGTTCCGCGTATACTTCGCGCGCGGTCGACGGTTTGAGCGTTCAAGTAAGACTTGACGATCGAGCGACGCCCGTTAATTCGGGTCGCGTCGTTTCGCCGGACGGAAATTCTGATCGCGCGTCTTCTGCGTCTTTCCAAAGTCCAGTTGCGGCAAATAGGAATCGTCAAAAGAATAGACGCGTTATTTACGAGCCGCCGACGATCCCGAAAAACGTTCCGATCGTTTCTCAGACAAACGCGACTCCGTCAAGAGAAATCGTAATGGAGGCAGATCGCAGACGCACGAACGTTCCTAACGCAAGCGTTGCGCCCGTCAATTTTGTTCCGTCCGACGTCGCGCGCGCGAACGTTCCTGACGCCGACGCGTCGCCCGCCAATTCTGTTCCGTCCGACGTCGCGCGCGCGAACGTTCCTAACGTCTCTTCCGCCGCAAACGCCGCGCAAGTTCCTCCGAAACAGTTGCAAGAAGCCGCCGCTACTCTTCAGGGGACAAAGAGCCTTGAAACGCTTGAAACGGCGATGCGGATCGCCCTTGAGGAAAGTCGAACTCAACGCGCGCTCGCTTTAAAGAAGGACGCGGCGCGTTCGAACGCGGATGCGGCGCGTTCGCTGGCGAATCCTAAAATAACAAACGCGACGTCCTACGTCGGCTTGGTGAACCGTCCCACGCTTGAGACCGGGATCGATCTTTCCGATTTGGGCGGCTTGGTTCCGCCTGGAATTCCGTTGCAATTTCAAACGGAATCCGTTCTTGCGGACAGGGAGTTTGCCACGTCGGCTACCGCCGTTACGATCCCTTTGTATCTCGGCGGTCGCGTTCAGGCGTTGACTCGCGAGGCGGAGGCGATGGTCGCGGCGATCGAAGCGGGCGAAGACGTCGGGGAACAAGCGGTCAAATCGGAGACGTCCGAAGCGTATTTTTTGGTGTTAAGGACGCGCAAACTTCACGAAGTCGCGCTTGAAGGCGTTCAAACGACGCAAGCGCACCTTGACGACGCTCGTCGCGCGCTCGACGTGGGAATCGTCACGCGCAACGTCGTTTTGGCGGCTCAAGTCGCGAACGCGGAAGCGAAACAGTTGGAACTTCGGGTCGCAAACGCCCAAAATTTGGCGGAAGCGGCGTATAATCGCGTTTTGTGGCGTCCTCTCGATACCAAAGTCGAAATTACCGACGCGGAACTTGGCGCGCCGCTTGGCGATCTCGACGCGTTGACGATTCGAGCCGTTCGAACGCGCGCCGAATTGCGCGTTTTGCAACACGAGTCTCGCGCTATGCAAGAACAGGAGAAAGTCGCTCGCGCGGACGTTTTGCCGCAAGTCGTCGCAACGGGCGCGTATTTATATCACGAAAACGAAGCGTTAAAGGACAATTCGAACGGAACGGCGGCGGTCGGCATAGTTTGGACGCCCTTTGACGGCGGAACGAGTCGAGCGCGTCAAAACGCGGCGCGTCAAAACGCTATGTCGATTTCGCGAACGCGCGAGGAAACGGAGTCCGCGATTCGTCTTCAGGTTCGTCAAGCGTGGCTTGCGGAGCGCGAAGCGCGCGAACGCGTGGAAGTGGCGCGGACGGCGGTGGAACAGGCGGAGGAAAACTTGCGGGTCGTAACGCGCGGATTCCAAGAGGGACTTGTCAATCATACGGAAGTTCTCGACGCGTCGACGATGAACACGGCGGCGAAAAGCAATTTTGCCAACGCGAAATACGACGCGATCCTTGCGACTCAACGCTTGAAATTTGCCGTTGGAATTCTTTAAGCGCCTTCGTTTGGAGAAAACGCTTTCAAAAAAATAACGCCGGTTTGCAAACTGGCGTTTTTTTTGCGACGTCTTTGATCGTTTTAACGCAGGGAAGACGCCTTGAACTTCACATTCAGAATACGAATTTGTCGCGGATTCAGTTCAATTTCTAATAGGTTGGCGTTTGAAGGCGCGCGTTTTTCGCCGAGAGTCTTGCCCGTAAAATCCAGCTCTTCAATTTCTTCGACGGGTAGGAACGATTTAATCGTCGTCTTGGTCTTGGCGCTATGCGTTTCCAATAGAGTCGCCCTGACGCCGACGAAAGACTCGTTTTCGACGAGGGGGACGATCTCCGCAAGTTGAACGTTGGACGCCTCGACCGAAAAAAACGACGAGACGACGCGTTTAGGACAAGGGACGTTTTCGAGTACGAAAGGAGAAGGAGACGCAAAGGAAAGCGCTTCGGAATGGGGATCCTCTAAATCGATTCCAATTCCGAAACGGAACCGTCGTTTCGTTTCGCCCCAAGGGATAAGAACGGCGTCGAGGCGCGCGTCGCCCGTCTTTTTGAAATAGGGCAACCCCGAAGAGAGGATCGTAATTCCAACGGAGTCTTCGCTTCGAACGTCGACGGACTCGGGCGCTTGCAGATAATCTCGCGCCGTTCCGATCAAGGCGGCGCCGACTCCTCCGCGAAGGTCCGCAAGGGCGTCTTTCCACGCGAAACGGCACGCGTAATAGGAGTCCCACGGGCGCCGGTCGGGCCGGTAATTCGGTCTAATTTCCAATTCGACTTCAATAATTTTGCTTTTTCGTCGAACGGCAATCGTATGCGCGAAGGTCGCGGCGCATTCTCCGTTTGGCGCCATAGCACGCCCTTCGATTCGAATTTTGCCGACGCCGGGCTCCGACGCCAAGACGTCGATCTTGTCGGCGGCGGAAGTCGAGTAACCATACGACGAATCGTCTTTCGGGCGCCGGTCTTCCTTTTGCAATTCGTCGTTCAATTTAAACGCGACGTCCCACGCTAGACGATTGCCAAGGGTCGGCTGGCGCAAGACTCCGTTTGAGAAGGTCGCGGTCGAATTTAACGAGACGAGACGCTTGACCGCGCCCGACGTCGGATCGATTCGGAGTTCGAAATAATCGTTTTTCAGACGATAATAACGCTCGATTTCCGAAGCGGAATAACGCCGAACGACGTATTCCGCAAGGAGCGTCGAGCGTTCGTCTTCGTCGCCGTTTGCTGCTTGCGCGTCGTCGTCGCTTTTGAATTTAGAGGCGAGTTTTTTGAAGAAGGAATTTTTCGCGGCTCGACGAGACGCCGCTTCCTTTTCTTCGACGCGTCGAGCTTGCGCCTGCGAATCGACGGATTCTTCCTCCCAAAGCGGGACGGAAGGAGCGGAAGCGTCGAACAAAGCGTCGTTCAAAAAGCGATATTCGAGGTTGTCGTCTTTCGGAATCCACAGGGAAGAACAGGGGGGCGTTTTCGTCGCGTATTGCTTGACGTCGGTCGACGGCGCGGCAAAGGTTCGAATTCGCACGCCCGACGCTTTCGCTTGTTCAAAGGCTTCTTGAAGTCGCGCGTTCACTTCGTCTTGCGCGTCGGCGCTAGCGCCTTTGACGGCGCGCGTTTCCCAAAGCAGTTCTTTGGGCGTCGCGCCGGAATTGACGACGAGAAAGCCGCAAGCGTCGCGCGTTTTTTCGTCGTCGAGGCCTTGTTTTTCGGATTTTTCGGGTCGCGCCAGCGTTTGCGCCGCGATTTCTAAGAGTCGTTGCTTTTCTTCTTCGAGCCGCGCCAAAGCTTCGTCGAGAGCGTCGAGATTTTTCGCTTCGTCGTCTATTTCGACGGGCAGGACGCGTTCGTCGAACCGTCGCAACGTTTCTTTCGTCTTTTCCTTGAGCGCGGCGATTCGTCCAAGAAATTCGGCGAAAGCGCTCTTAAAGGCGTCGGTTCGTTTCGTTTTGAGCGTCGCTATTCGAAGCGTCGTTTCTAGCGAGTCGAGCGCCGGGACGATTTGGCAAAGGCGCGCGCGACGCGTCCAAAGCGAAACGACGTCCTTGTTTCCGCGCTTGATCGATCGCGTTAAGAAATTCGTTTTGAATTGGTCTTTTACGAATTTCGTTTTGTCGCCGGAGCTTTCCGTGACGTGAAAATAATCGTTAATATCGTGAAACTTGCCCAAAATAGGCGCGTACCGATCCATACGCATCAGATCGCGCAACCAGCGCGATTCTTGGTTCGGTCGATGTTCGAAGACGACCGCGCTCGCGTCGTCGGAATAATAGGAACTTCCGACGCGCTCGGGCAGTTGCAATAATTCTTCGCTACTTGACGCGTCGAGCGATTTTTTACACAGGGTCGGAACGATCGAGCCGTCTCGACCTTGCCAGCGGAATTTCGAACGATCGCCCGGCTTTTCGTTGAGCGTCCACCCGTCGCCGGTCGTCGCCAACGCGCCGCGATAGCCCGACAATTTCAAGAGTTGCGGCAAAATTTGCGCGTAACCCGCCTCGCAACGTCCGAAAATCTCCGGCGCGACGCCAAACGCTTTGAGATATTCGTTTCGTCCGTCGATCAATTCGCGCGCAATATCGAGCGGCGCTTGAAGATAAAGGGGCGCTTCCCATTCGTCGCCGCCGATGATCGTCGTTCGCTTCGCTTCGACTTCCTCTTGTAATAGTTTGAACGTTTCGGGGCGCTCTTTTTGACAATATTTTAGCTCCGAAACGGGCAAGACGAGGTTCGTTTTTTCGTTTCGAAGTCGACGCGAACGAAGCATATTTGGCAACGCTTCTTCAAAGTCTTCGCGAACTACTCGCGTTAAGTCGAGAAATTTTGTCGACGTCGGAAAGAAGTATTCTTTCGATTGCGCGAGCAAATCAAAGGCTTTTTGCAGATTTTTTTCACGTTCTTGGACGTCGCCCGACACGTAGGCTTTGGCGGCGTCGACGATGCGCGTATTGAAACTGACCTGATCTAAATTGCTCATATAACGCAACTTGCGCGTTAATAGCTCTTCGAGCAAACACGCGAGTCCCGCGGCTAAGAAGGTTTCCGCTTCGTCGTTGTAGGGCGTTTTCGGTTTCGGGGCGGATTCGTCGACGCGAACGTTCGCGTCCGTCTTTTCTTCTTGGGATTCTTCTTTGTTAATTTCTTTGCCGGAGGCTGGATCGATTCCAAGCCGACTAAACGCTTCGTAAAGAATCTCGTCGCGATCCGCTAAATCTCGTATGACGACCGCTCCGTCCGCTTCCGCCGATTTTACCCAGCTACGCGAAATAAGATATTCCGTGCAAGGCGGTATGACGATTAAACGTCGCGTTTTATTCGCGGAAGGATTGCCCGCCGGCTCCCATCTTGGCGCCGTATCAAAACGCGCGACTAACGCGGGATGATAGAGCGCGGACCACGCGGAAAAGATTTCGTCCACTTCCGCAGACTTGCGATATAGCGAAAAATCTTCGAGACTATAACAGGGAATCAGCGAGATCATAGCAGTAGGGAGAACGTAAAAAAAAGCCCAAACGAACGAAATTTGTTCTTTGGGCGAGGAAAAAAATCAAATCGTTCTGAACGTCGTTTTTCGACTTTCGACAAGACGAACCTAGCGCATAAACGCGCAAAACGTTTCTAGTCGTTCAAAATATCGGCGATATAGAAACTTCCGTAAGTGTGGACGCGGTCTAATTTATGCAACGCGGCGGCGTCTTCGGGGTGATATTGCAAAATGTCGCCGAGCGTTTTCTCTTGACCGTTCAATTTGACGGGAACGCGGTTAATATACGGGGAAGTATCGAGTCCGCCGCTTCTCCACAGAACTCTAGCGCGCGGAGTCGCCGTTTTAAGAATAGCGTCCCATTCGTCGACGAGCGCTTGATAGAACTTGTCGGAGAGCCAGTCTTGATGGTCCAACAGGACGAAACGACTGATTTTGAGATCGGGATTCTTACGCAAGAACCCTTCCACCGTGTCGGTATGAGCGGCAACGGCGTCGACGGCGCCCGACTTTAAATACTCGAAGCCTTCCTTCGAAACATATTCGGGGCAACAGGTCTTCGTGTAACTTCCGGTCGTGTAGACGCGCCAGAAGTAGTTGTCCTGAATCGGCAGAACGCCGAAGATCGTATCCAGACATTCTTGAACGAAGGGCACAAGCTCGCCGTAAGTTTTTTCAATTTGTTTTCGCTGATCCTTCGGAACGCCGACCATTGACATCGTGGAATCGCGATTAACTATAAAACGCATCGTCCAAGACCAGAACTTTTTGCGGAACGGTTTCCACAATTCCTTTTGTTCTTCGATCGTTTTTGCGTTAATGATCGCGTCGAGTTCTTTACGCATGCCGCGCATATTGACGTAGCGATTGATCCATTTCGCCAAATAACCGGAAGTGCCGCAAAAATAATAGGTTTTCGACGGATTGTCAAAGAACTTCGCAATATATTGATCCCAGTATTTTTGGGAACTTTCCGACATATGCTTTCGGAGTTTTTCGCGATAAATTTGTTGAACGCCCGGCAGCCGACCTTCGCCGAACAATTTGAAAAACGTCTCGTAATCGAGTTCTTTAATACCGGCGATTTTCAATTCGAGCGAAGCGTTTTGACGATAATTCATATCGACGCAATAGACTCGTTTCGCGCCTCCGATCGCGTAGGAAAGCGCGTTGCAACCGGCGGAGGTAATGACCAAAACCGTGTCGTCTGAAGAAAGATTAAGCGCTTTTTCGTTTTTATCGATGCGGGGATCCTCCCAGCAGGTGTTATAAACGAGATTATTACCGTGTACGGAGGTAAACACCTTCATACTAATTCGTTCAGCGAAGGAACCCATTAGCAAATACCCTGTTATAAAATAAGTCCGATTAATGCTCGTCGTTACAAATTCGCCTGACGCGCGCGCGAACGCCCCGACGTCTCTACAAAAACAACTTGTAAAGCGTCGACCGCTCAAAAGTTGCGTCGATAAGTCGACAAAACGATAAGGGATCGAGATTCAAACAAACCCCGTCCAATTATACACCAAACGCGCGACGAAAAAAGAGCCCCGCAAAATTTTATTGAAATCGATAAAACGCAAGGTTTGGAGAAATTTTAAGGGTTTGATTTGGCGACGCCGCGCGTAAAGGCGCGCACGCGTTCGTTCAATCTTTCGGGCGTCTTGAGTCTTTCCGCTTCTTTGCCGCTTAAACGCGCGTTCCGTTCCTTTTTCTTCGCTTCCCAAACGTTTCTTGCGTCGTTTTCCGGCGCTTTTTCCTCTAGACCGACGCTTTCCAAGGCGTCAAGATAACTTTCTTTCGCCTCCTTGTCTTCTTCTTTCGCATTGTCGCGTATTTTCTTCCAGCGTTCGAGGAACTCGCGCAACTGTTCTTCGGACCAGCCTAGTTCTTTTAATAGTCGGGGATCGACTTCGCCGTTTAATTCGTCTTCGAGGTAGTTCAAGACAAAATTCGTCGCTTTTTCGGCGTATTGCAACTGCGGCGCGTCGGCAGGCGCCAGCGATCGTTCGCCCGCCCCGATTTCGCCGAGTCCGGAGCCGCCTCCGCCCCCTTGGCGTTCCGAATTTTGATCGGAAGCGCCGGAACCTTGCGCGCCTTCTTTTGCGTTCTCTTGATTTGGATCGCGATCTTCCGCGCCTCCGAATCCGTCCGAGGAGGGGTTGGATTCTCCTTGCGCTTTCCGATTCGAATCGGAACTAGAACCGTTTCCTCCGCCCGACGTCGGAGGTTTTGAGAAATCGAGGGCGTCCGATCGATCGCTTTGCTCGTTTGTCGGGTCTTCTTGGCCTTTTTGTTGATCGTCGATTTCAAAGGGCGCGTTGGAATTAAAGGCGTTGGAATTTCCCTTGGCTTCGTTTGCGTTCGGGTCGACGGAATCGGCGGCGACGCTTTCCGAATCGTCGTTGGGATCAAGGGCGATATTTTGATTTGGATCGCGCGGGGCGTCGTCTTGTTCGGCGTTCGGATCGGCGTTTTGCGCCAGGAAGTCGTTCGCGTTGGGATCGACGTCTCCTTGGCGCCGTTCGACGTTTGGATCGACGTTTTCGGGCTTATTCGTCTGAAATCGAGGCGAGTCTTCCTTCGGCTTTTGCTTGCTTACGCCGGTCGGAAGGTCGCGCTTTTCTTTTTCGGAGGTCGAATCGCCTTCCGAATCGGCGCTTGTTCCGTTTTTATTCGCATCTTCCTCCCCTTGTTCTTGGTCTTCTTGCTTTTCGTTGGAATTGGAACCGCCGGAAGAGCTCGATTCGTCGTCGGAATCGCCCTCGGCGTCTTGCGAATCGGAAGTTTGCGCGGAGTTGGACGTCGGCGAAATTCCCTTGGTCTTTTGCGCGAAATCGAGAATTTTTTCGAACGCGTCGCCCGGATTAGTTTCAGGATCGATCGGTTCGGCGTCGGAGCTTGGAGAGGAACCCGAACCGTCGGAGGAGTCGTCGGAATTGGAGGACGCGGGGGAGCCGTCGGCGTCGTTCGACGAATCGCCCGAGGGATCGCTTGAGGAAGATTCGTTCTTATCCGTCGTTTCCGCGCCGCCTTTCGACTTGCCGCCTTGACTCCGACTTTCGCCGTCGGCTTCGTTCGATTCGTTTTCCGCGCTTTGTCCGTCGCTTGACGAGGAGCCTTCGGACGCGCCGTCTTCTTGCGATTTTCCGGCGCTTTGTTCGCCCGACTCTCCGCCTTGCCCGTCGGCGCCGCTTTGCTTGTTTTCTTGGGAAGCGCCCGATTCGTTTGATTCGGCGCCTTCTTCTCCTTCGGATTCGCTTTGATTGGCGCCAGATTCTCCTTGCGAGCCGTCTTGTTCTTGGTTCGACTCTTGATTCCCGGATCGATCGTCGTTTTGTCCGTTTTCGGACGACTCGTTTTCGTCTTGCGATTCGGAGTTTCCGCTTCCTTCGCCCGCGCCTTCGCCGCTTTGATTTGGATCGGAATTTTGGGGATCGTTCTGTTTTTCTTCTTGTTCGTCTTCTTTTTCGTTTGGCTTTTGCGGGGCGTCGACTGGCGGGACGACGACAAACAATCTCTTTTCCGTCGACGCGACGTTTGGACGAGGTTCTTTCGAATCGAACGCGACGCCCCAATATTCGATTTCGTCGCCGACTTCAAGTCCTAAATCTTCGGGCGTCGTCGCGAAAGACAGGGTTTGAACGCCGACGAAGGGCGTCGGACCCGTCGCGTAATCGGCTTGCGCGCCCGACTTGACGCCGGGGAAGGGAAGCGGGATCGGTTCAAGTTTCGCGCGCGAAGCGAGCCGCGCGTCGTCTTCCGCGTTGTGAAACGCTAGATTCAGTTCGACGCGTCGTAGACTGTAATCGGGGTCTTCCGCCAATAATTTGACGCGCCACGCGTCGTTTAGGGGAATTTCAGCGATTTCTTCTTTGTCGTTTTCCCATCTTATCGTCGGGGGCAGGTCGGCGACGATCGAAACGTTGTAATTCTGCGCGTCGCGATTCTTTTCGCCATCGACGCTTTGCGAGAGTAAACGATAGGAGCTAAACTCGGGCGTTTTTTCGTCGCCGTCCGATTCCTTCCATTTGAGTTCGAAGGTCGTCGAGGCCAATTCCGGGTCGTCGGGCGAGCGCGTCATTTTGACGGCGCGCGTTTCAACGCCGTCGGGTAGGAAATACGCGTTTTCCAGCGGATAATTCGACCTTGCGACGATTTCGACGCGGGTTCCTTCAAGCGCGCGGACGTCGCCTTGATTTTCGAGCGTCTGTTTTTCCAGCCCGGTGTAAGAGGGAAAGGAAAAGATCGTTTTTTCCACGCGAAACGAAGGCTGAGGACGTACTTCGACGCGGAACGTTTCCGAAACGCTTTCGAAACGACCGCCGCGACCGACGACGACTCGATAGAGCAAATTTTCTTCAAATCCTCGTTCGTTTCCGGGCAAGGTCGCGCAGAATTTCGCGACGCCTTCGGACTCCATTTTGAGCGGAACGTCGACTAAACGCGAATCTTCCGTCGAGTAGAGAATTTCGACGTCGTTTGCTTTGGCGCCCGGTATTTCCGCGACGATTTCTAGGACGTCGCCTTGAAAAACGACCGCGTCGCCCGGCGTTACCGATTCAAAACGCAACGCTTGCGGACGTTCGATTTTCGCCAAGGGCGCGACGATGCGCGCGAAAGAGGCGAACGGACTTTTCGGAGAGAGAATCGCGTAAAGCGCGCAAACTGCGACCGTCGCGGCGAAAAACGCGCCCCACCGCGTAAGCGCGGAACAATCGACGATCGTTTCGTTCGGAAGCGCGCGCGCTTTGACGACCGCCTGCAACGCGACTTCTTTGAGCAAAGCCAAACGCGCCTCTTCGTTCGTTTGGACGTCGGAACTCGTCGGTTTAGCGAGACTCTTGCGCAGTTGGAGCCAGTTGATCGTCGAATTATGTTTGTCTTGTCCGATTTCCTCCAATATCTTTGCCGCATACAGCGAATTGACGCGGCGTCTCAAGACGGGCGCGAGTCGCGCGACAAGAAACGCGACGCTCGAAACGAGCCAAAAAATCGCGAAATATAAACGTCCCTGTTTGGAGAATCCGTCCGGCAAAATCCAGTGATCGAACAAGACGCCCAGAAAGAGCAGTCCCAACGCGAGCGTCGCCAACGCGCAAAAGGTCGTCCAAAGATCGACGCGTCGAATTTCCGACTGCGTTTTACGGAGTCTTTGCAGTAGTTCGCGTTCGGCGCGTCGCGTCGCGTCGTCAAATTGCGAAGAGGCGGCGGACTTGGAAGATTCGAACGAACGATCGGAGGACATTGGATTCTCGATTTAAAAGGAAAATTTTGAGGTCAAGCCGTTGAAATTGAAAGGAACGGTCGTTTGACTCCGTCCGCGTTCTTGGAAAGCCGCGCATCAACGATGCGCGGATACGTTCGGTTCGAGAACGTTCATTTAAAAACAACGCCTAAACTTAGAAAGTAAGAAAGACGTCAAGCTCTTACTTTTCACTGTTCGCGAAGTCTTTTGGCAATTCAACGAATCCGCGTATCGTTGACGCGCGGATTTCCTTAAACGCTCACGCTTAGTCTAAATATCCCATTCCGACGCAAGGCAGCGCAATTTGATAACGTCCCTTTTCGTCGGGCAAGGTCGGAGGCGTCGCGTTCCAATCGTAAGCGCTCGGCTTGGCTCCTTCTTCCGCGAGCATTTCTTCCCACGTTACGCGCTGACCGTTGTAAGAGGCGATACGACCAAGAATTGCCGCGCCCGTCGAATTCGTCATATAATTGACGTTGTTGACGTAAGTTTGACCGCCGCTACGCACCGCGTCGATCAGGACTTTGTGTTCGACGACGAACCCGGAGACGTCGCCGCGCGGAACTTTGATTTCTTCGCCGTTGACGAAAAGGCTCGTTTTCGATTCTACGTTGCCAAGAATCGCGTAGCCTTTGGAACCGTTGATCGTCGTTTCGGCGCGACTGAAGCAACCGGGAATTTGACGCGAGAACGCGTAGAGGGAACGACCGTCCGCAAATTCGTAGACGACCGCCATCGAGTCGTAGATGTCGCCCGTGTCGGGACCGCGACGCGAGAGGCGCCCGCCCATGCCGTAAGCGGCGACCGGCGTGGCGTCGCCAAAGGACCACAACGCGACGTCGAGTTGGTGAATCGTAACGTCGTTGATATATTCGCTGGCCATCCAGTTGAAATTGACCCAGTTGGTCATCTGGTATTGCATTTCCGTCTGACCTTCGGTTCGCGGACGCGCCCAGAGCGGACCGCCCATGCGATCGCCGCGCGCGGTAATAACGTCTCCGATAGCGCCGTCGGCGATGCGCTTGATCGCTTCGCGCGTGGAGGAGCAGTAGCGATTGACGAGACCGCCGACGATGTTGAGCCCCTTCTTCTTGGCGAGTTCGCCGGCTTCTTGAATCATACGAATCCCGGCGCCGTCGACTGCGACCGGCTTTTCGGCAAAGACGTGCTTGCCCGCCGCGATCGCTTCTTTAATCAACATGGGACGGAAGTGTTGGGGCGTCGTCAACAAAACGATATCGACGTCCGATTCCAGGACTTTTTTGTAGCCGTCGAAACCGTCGAAGAAGGAATCGTCGTCGACAAGAACGCGGTCTTTGTACGCTTCGTTTTCTTTGAGGGCGTAGACGTTGCTTTTGCCGCGTTCGGGAAAGACGTCGGCGGCGACGACCAATTTAACGTTCGGATCGGCGTCGAACGCGTTGCCGACGGCGCCGCAACCGCGCCCGCCGCAGCCGACGATTCCGAGCTTTAACGTATTGTCTTCGCTCGCGTGAACGCGAGGCGCCGCGAAACTAGAGACGGCGACGGCGGATGCGGAGAGAACCGCGCTGTTTTTTAAAAATTGACGTCGAGATTGTGTTTTCATTTCTGCTCCTTTGCAAGCGTGGATTGACTAACGACGCAAGGGCGCGGCAAGTCGCAAATTTCGCTACTTTTACAAACGCCCGACTTGCCGATTATAAACGCCGAGGCGTCTCTTTTCAAGGGGCGGCGTTTTTATTTTGTCTTTGAAACGAAGCGCGAATTACCGCGAATACCTCTCGCAAAACCGTTTGGCGTCGAAACGTATCTTTACTTATAAGCGTAATAACTGATATTTTTTATCTAGTCTATTTGTCTTGTTTAGTTAAATTACTATTTTTTTAACTTTCTATAATTGACATATCGGGCTGGGGGGGTATATTTTCGACTTATCGCAATTTTCGCGTTTGCTCGACGAAGAGACGGCTCTTCTTTTAGGTTTGGGCGGCGCATAACTAAAACAAATAGCGTAGGTAATCGTGATTACAGCGTTGACGTGAGAGCGTGAGGGAATCAAAGGATGCGGACTCCTATTCTAAGTAAGTTTGGGTCTGGTTCTACGTCGCCGATTTTGCGGCGTCGTTTTCTTTCTTTTATTGTTTGCTCGATAGCAATTCTTGCCTTGTTGGCGGGCGAAGGTTGCGGTGGGCGTCAGGTTTCCGAGTCGTTGACGACGGGCGCCGACGTCGACGATCTTGCGTCTATCTTTAATAAGCCGGAGATAATCATCGGGGGCGAAACGGAGACGGTTTCTTTGCGTATGGCTCAAGAGGCTTTTCCGAAGGCGCAAATCGCGAGTTTCGCCACGCCGCTCGACGCCTACGCCGCGCTTCAAGCGCGTAAAATCGACGTCGTCGCGTACGACAAGCCTCCGCTCGAATACGCCGCCGCGCAAAACGGGAAGTTCTACGTTCTTGAAGGTTCCGTTGGCGAAGGGCACATAGCGGTCGGCGCGCCCTTTAAAAATCGCGAATTGATGGATCGCGTCAACGAGTTTATCGCGCAATACAAGGCGGACGGCACCTACGACGAAATGTATAATCGCTGGGTTAAATCGACCGATCCCGTTATGCCCGATATTCCGAAGCCGAAAAATCCAATTAACCCGGACAAGCCGCTCGTTATTGGCAACGATCCGCAAAACATTCCGATGTCGTTCTTGCAAGCGAACGGCGAGATGTCCGGTTTTGACACGGAATTCGTCAAGCGTTTGGCGTTGTTCCTCAATATGGACTATCGTTTCGAGTTGTTGTATTACGACGCGTTGTTCCCGGCGGTCGAAACGGAAAAGCTCGATTTGGCGGTCGGCAATCTCGACAAAACGCCCGAACGCGCCGAAACGATGCTGTTTTCCGACGATTACATTAATTGCCCCGCCGGGTTGATGGTTCTCAAGGAACGTTGGGGCGACTTGAAAAGCGCGACGACCGAAAGCGCGACGACTGAAAGCGCGTCGACTGAAAGCGCGACGACTGAAAACGCGTCGACGGTAAAGGGAGCAGACGGGGACGAAGGGGTTCTTACGGTGGAGAATATGACGTTTTGTCAACGCTTGCGTCATAGTTTTCACAAGAATTTCATTTTTGAAGGACGCTGGCGCCTCTTTGTTCACGGACTTTTCGTGACGGTTTATATTACGCTGATCGCCGCGTTTCTTGGCACGATTTTTGCGTTCGTTCAGTGTTGTATGCGGCGTTCGAAATGCGCTTGGTTGCGTTATCCCGCTCAGTTCTACATCGCGGTAATGCAGGGCACGCCTATTCTTGTCGTTTTGTTGATAATGTATTACGTCGTTTTTAACGGCGTCAATTTGCAGGCGGAATTGATCGCGGCATTCGCTTTGGCGTTAAATTTCGCGGCGTACGCGGGCGAAATGATGCGCGCGGGCGTCGACGGGATCGACAAGGGCGTAATCGAGGCCGCGCGCGCGCTTGGATTTGGTCGTTGCGACGTCCTCAGAAAGATTATTTTTCCGATCGCGACGCGTCGCATTATGCCCGTCTACAAAGGCGAGTTTATTTCTTTGTTGAAAACGACTTCGATCGTCGGTTACGTCGCGATTCAGGACTTGACGAAAGTCAGCGATATTGTTCGCGCGCGTACTTACGAGGCGTTTTTCCCGTTAATTTCCACCGCGTTGATTTACTTTTTGTCGGCGCACTTGCTTGCTTCCGGGTTTGCTTATTTGAGCTATCGACTCGACCCTGTTACCCGTAGACGATTGGCGAAAGGCGAGGTGAACGAATGAGTCCTAACGCAACTCCCACAAATATGATAACCGTCGAAGGACTTTGTAAAAGTTTCCGAGGCGTGCAAGTTCTCAACAATCTTGACGCCAAGATCAACAAAGGCGAAATCGTTTCTATTATCGGACCTTCCGGCGCCGGCAAAAGCACTTTTTTGCGTTGTTTGAACCTGTTGGAGACGCCCGATTCCGGGAAAATTTTCATCGAGGGCGTCGACGCGGAGACTATGGACGTTCGCATATTGCGAATGAAAATGGGCATGGTTTTCCAGCAGTTCAATCTTTTTCCGCATTTGTCCGCGCTTGAAAACATTATGCTTGCGCCGACCACGCTTCTGAAGGAATCGAAGGCGGACGCGGAACGACGCGCGCTTAAACTGCTTGAAGACGTGGGTCTTGCGGGCAAGGCTTGGGCTTTTCCTTGGGAGCTTTCCGGAGGTCAGCAACAGCGCGTGGCGATCGCGCGCGCTATGGCGATGCGCCCCGACATTATTCTCTTCGACGAGCCGACGTCGGCGCTCGATCCGACGATGGTCAACGAAGTATTGGGCGTTATTCGTAGTTTGGTCGACGAGATCGGTATGACGATGTTGATCGTAACGCACGAAATGCGTTTCGCGCGCGAAGTTTCCGACCGCGTGTTCTATATGGATCAGGGCGTGGTCTATGAAGACGGAACGCCCGAAGAAATATTCGATAATCCGAAGCGACAACGAACGCGCGCCTTTATACGACGCGTCGACACGGTGAGCTTCGATATTAACGAAGACGAGTTCGACTTCTATCGTTTTAACGCGCAGATCGACGATTTTGCGATGAAGCATTTGATCGAGCCCGAGCGTAGAACGTTGCTGATCGAGATTTGCGAAGAATTGTTCGACAATTTCTTCTTTACGTTTGTCAAGAACGTTTCGTTCTCGTTAGGCGTTACGGAGAAACGAGAGATCGAATTGCGATTCGCCCATCGCGGCAAAGAAGTCAATCCGCTTGTCGACAGCGACACGCATAGCGCTTTTGCGCGTCCGATCATTTTGAAGAATTCGATCGATCAGACCTTTGAACGCGTAGGCGATCTTAACGTCTTGGAATTTACGATTCCTAATTTACGATTCTCAATAGACGTCAAACGCGACGATGGCGACGATGGCGACGATGGAACGAAACGTTTTTTCTAATTTCAAGGACGAACTTAAACGAAGTCTGCGCCTATACGCGGTTACGGATCGGAGCCGGACTGGCGAGCGAACCCTGTTGGAACAGATAGAATCCGCGCTAGTCGGAGGCGCTACCGCCGTCCAGTTGCGTGAGAAATTTCTTTCGCAAGCGGAACTTGTCCAAGAGGCGCGCGCGGTTAAAGAACTTTGCGCGCGTTTCGACGTTCCTCTTTTTATCAACGATTTCGTCGACGTCGCGAATCTTGTCGACGCCGACGGCGCGCACGTCGGTCAGAGCGATTCGGAAACGAGCGAAGCGCGCGTAGTCTTAGGAAACGCGCGCGTTTTGGGCGTCTCGGTACAGACGGTCGAACAAGCTCTTTTGGCGGAATCGAGGGGCGCGGACTATCTTGGCGTCGGCGCCGTCTTCTCGACTCAAACGAAAGCGGACGCCGAAAAGGTCGAGACGTCGACGCTTCGCGCGATTTGCGACGCGGTGAAAATTCCCGTCGTCGCTATCGGAGGGATTACTCTCGAGAATATGGAACTGCTCGCCGATACCGGCGTTTCGGGCGTCGCGGTCGTTTCGGCGATTTTCGCTCAGTCCGACGTCGAATTGGCGACTTGGCGCTTACGCGAACGCGCCGACGAGCTATTTGGCGCCGACGCCTGATTTTTTGCGTGAAAGGACGGTTTGATGTTTTTGGCGAAAAGTCGCCCCCCCAAGCGGATTACCGGCGCGATATTCGATCTTGACGGCACGATTTTGGACACGATGGTTCAATGGGACACGTTGGGGCTACGCTATCTGCAAGAGTTGGGAATCGAGCCGAAACAGGACTTCCTTGATCGCATCGGGACAATGTCGTTGCGCGAGAGCGCGCAGGTTTTTCACGACGAATACGGCGTCAAGCTCGACGTCGCGGAGATTATTCGCGAACTGGTCGCGCGTCTTCGCAAACTCTACGCGGACGAAGCGCGACTTAAGCCGGGCGCGCTCGATTCCTTGCGTCTCCTCAAACGTTCCGGCGCGGAAATTGCGCTTGCGACGGCGACTTCGAACGAACTTGCTTGCGCCGGTCTAATGCGCAACGGGGCGCTGAAATTTTTCGACGGAATATTTTCCTGTCGCGATCCCGAAATCAAAGAGAGCAAGTCGAGTCCGAAAATATTCGACGTCGCGCGGAAGTTTTTGGGCTCGTCTCTCGACGAAACGATCATTGTTGAAGACGCGCTCTACGCGATTCAAACCGCCAAACGCGCCGGGTATTTCGTCGTCGCGATCGAAGACGCGTCCGAACGAACGCACAAAGACGAGATTGTCAAGACTTCGGACGCATACGTTGAGAATCACGCCGCGTTGTGCGATTGGTTGCGAGGAAGTCTGAACGAAGAATAAGCGGCTTTTAGACAAATATTACGGTTCCGATTCGTTCCGTTCCAATCTTCGAGAACGTTTCTCCTATTCGATTTGCCGATCAGATTTTTTTTCGTCGGCGACATAGATTAAAAGCGGCGAAGTCGGGTTGAACTGCAACGAAAAGGACTCGCCTAGCGCTTCGTTTAACGTCGCGGTATGCCAACGAGGCGCCTTTAGATTCCGAAGCGGATATTTTAGCCCCTGCGACGTAATTTCTTGATTGGGATCGAAGGAAAAAATTGAAACCTGCGCGCCGGGTTGAGTTTGCACTTCGCCCGACTTGGGCAGCGCGAGGAATCGACCGCAGTCCGTCTCTATGCTTATCGAATCGACAAGGGGCGCGAAATCGGCGAGTAGCGCGATATTTCCGAGCGCGTGGTCTTCGCGTTTGCCCGTCGCTCCGAGAACAACCAGATTGCGCCAGTTTTGGCGGAGGCAATATCGAAAAGCCTTCGAAAGATCGTTCGTTTCCTGTTCGTCGACTTGAACGATTTTATCGCGCAATTTTTCCTTGAGGTCTTGGGGTAGCGAGTCGAGATCGCCGACTACGACGTCTGGAACGCGTCCGGCTTCGAGCGCGCGTTTGGCGGCGCCGTCGCAACAGACGAGAACGTCTGCTTTTTCAAAATATCGACGCGCGCGCGCCCCTTGAGGAAAGGCGCCGTTTGCAAGGATAGCGACGAGAGGCGAAGATAGGGGCATTGGAGCGTTTCTAAGAAGTTGAGAAAAGAAAAAGGACGTTTGCGAAAACAAGTTCAAGCGAAACGTCCAAAAAAATCGGGACGCGCTCGAATCGACGAGACGCGTCGTTTTACGCATTAAGCGATCGGCGAATTACCACTTGACCGATTCGAGGAACTTCAAACTTTGCGGGACTTGTTCGACGACGCGCGGAGACTCGTCTTCGATGAAGTAGTACTTGACGCCGACTTCTTGCGCGGCTTTCAAAACTTCCGCGTAGGGGACTTGCCCGGAACCAAGCGCGACGTCGTTGTTGACGTCGGTTCCGCCGGAATTATTGCCTTCGACGCCCTTCTTGAGGTCTTTCAGATGGAAGAGAGACCAGCGATCAGGATACTTGCGCAACAAAGCCGCCGCGTCTTGACCGGGGAAAATCGTCCACATCACGTCCATTTGGAAGGAAACGTATTTCGGATCGGTGCGTTCGACAAGCAGATCGAAGCAGGTTTTGCCGTTTCCAGCCGGAAGAAATTCGTAGCCGTGGTTGTGATAGTAGAATCCAAGTCCGTATTCGGCAAGGACTTTGCCCGCGTTGTTGAATACTTCCGCCGCCGCGTTTACGTCGTCTTCGTCAAAGTCGCCGTTATGGGGAATCCACGCGACGCCCGCGTATTTCAGTCCGAGAGCCTTCGCTTCTTTGGCGACTTGTTCGGGATTGGTTTTGAAGAGGTTGTAGTCCCAGTGACCGGCGATCGGCGTTAGGTTATGTTCCTTCAATTTGGCGACCATTTGCTTGGCGTCCATACCGTAAGTTCCGGCAAGTTCGACGTATCCGAAACCAAAGCCTTCGGCGGTCTGAAATCCTTTTTCGACGTCTTTCGCGAACGTGTCGCGCAAACTATACATTTGAAGACCGACGGGACCTTTGAAAACGTCGTTTGAACCGACCTTAAAACGCGCGGCGTCGTCTTGGGCGAAGGCGGCGGAAGCGCAAATTAACAGCGCGGCGCACGAGAGCAAAATCTTTTTCATTTTCTTTCCTTAATTATTGCGCCGAAGGACGCCGCGCGCTTGTCGGGCGTCGATTCGGCTTGTTTGCGGTAAAAACCGACCGATTTAGGCATTATACTTTGTCGGTCGTCGAAAGTCAAGTTTCTTGACGACAATTAACTTTTGTCGACTCATTCTTGCGCGGGCGCTTCCAAGGTGAACAATTCGCCGTTTGGCGTCTCGTAGCCGTGCGTTTTTCCTTGGCGGAAACTCAACTTTTTCTCCGACTTAATCGCGTTGAAGAGAACCATTTCGCCGGAGGGCGGGCAGACGTAGTCGCCAAGACCGGCGTAAATATTGACCTTGCCCTTAATGCGTTTAGCGTGGTTGGTCGTGTCGAAATAGCCGAGCCCGTCGACCCAACCGGGCATAAACCAACTGTCGAGGCGCGCGCTCTTTTCGGCGCCCGATACGTCGCAGAACCAAGGAACGCCCGCTTCGACGTTCGTAACGTCGGGATCGAGTCCCGCGACCGTCAAGCATTGCATTCCGCCTTGGCTTCCGCCGCCGGTCGTCAAATTCACGCCGTCCCATTCGGGCAACGTCTTGACGTATTGGACGGCGCGCAACGCGCGCATCATCATGCCGCACCAGTAGCAAGAATCGGGATTCTTATTTTGTTCGGCGGAGAATCCGTAACCGGCTAAGAACGTTTGTTGCAACGTTTGATAATATTCTTGACTTTGACCGTTGAGCATTCCGTGACAGTTGATCGTGAAGACGATATTCGAGCGTCCCCCGTTGACGTCCGGACCGACCGGGGCGATCGAGTATCCTTGATATTGAACTCTCGCGGGCAAAGATTTCTCTTTTGCGTCTTTCGGCATTGTCAGATATCCGGAGACGGGCGCCAAGCCGGAGCAGTCGACTTTGACGTCGTAAACGAGAACGTTTTCGTCGCTCGAATCGACGGGCGTAAGCGTCGCTTTGATTGGTACTTGCGCGAGAATCGCCTTTTGACGATCCCAGAACGCGTCAAAATCTTCCGGCTCGGGAATACCGACGATTTGGTCGAGCAAGACCCCGGCGCCGCCGTTGAATTGAACGTTTTCTTGATGTTCGGCGCAAATCATAGCTCCGTCGGCGTCAAGAGGGAAGACTTGAATTCGAACAAAGCCGGGCTTTTCAAGAGACGTTTCGATTTTCAACGGCTCGTCCGCTTTCGAAACGGCGGTTCCCTCGACGACTTTGCCGTCGTCGCCGGTGCGTTTCCACGAAAGTTTACGTCCGTCGACCGGCTTGCCGTCTTCGAGACATTGAACGGAAAAGACCATCGTTTCGCCCGGTTTGTATTCGAGCGGGTTTTTATCGGTCGACCCGGTAAAAGTTACGTTCTGTCCTAAGGCGAAAGTCGCCGATAAGACCGACGCGATAAAAAACGCAAAAATGTTTCGTTTCATTGAAATCGCTTTCGTTTTAAAAAGTGGAAAGTTACGTCGCGACGACGAATTTAAATAACGTCGTCAACCTGTCGCGTTGATTGTTATTGCGGTCGGACGCTTTGATTACGCGCAAAAGAAGCGGAAGAATTACGTACTAAAAAAATTAGTTTATCGGCGCTATTTTTTGAACTTCTTTCTGGAATCGATCCAACGAATCGGCGGTACAGGCGACGTTAAAAATCGATTTAAGCAGATCAATATCTGTAATCGCCAAAATTGTGTCGACCTTGGATTGGGCGATTCGTGGAAAACGAAGCGTAATACAATTTTTCAACATCTCGCGGATGTTTTTTTGTTCTCCCCTTTGTTCTCCGTCAATTCTCCAAATGTCTTGAAGACTGTCGATTTTATACGCCATATTAACGCCTCCCCAATTTTCCATTTTTTGCATAATTACTTCTCGCGTAGGCGGTTCCCAGCCCTGTCGTATTGCGACTTTGTAAGCGTTTGCGGAAAGTATTTTCTGAAGCCTCCGAATTCCATTCGGCGGTCTTCCGTAAATTTATGCAAATAAAACCCAAGGAACCGTCTTACGCGCTTAAAATACCGGCGCTATTTTTTGAACGTCCTTCTGGAATCGATCTAGTGAATCGGCGGTACAGGCGACGTTAAAAATCGATTTAAGCAGATCGAGGTCTGTAATCGCCAAAATTGCGTCGATCGTAGATTGGGTAACTCTTGGGAAACGGAGCGTAATACAATTTTCCAACATCTCCCGAAGGGTTTCTCGTTTTCCCCTTTGTTCACCCCTTTGTTCTCCCGCACGTTCTCCGGAGATTCTCCAAATGTCTTGAAGACTGTCGATTTTATACGTCATATTAGCGCCTCCCCAATTTTCCATTTTTTGCATAATTACTTCTCGCGTAGGCGGTTCCCAGCCCTGTCGTATTGCGACTTTACTGACGAAAACCAAGAAATCGCCGCAAATCTCCAAACCTTCCTCGTCTGTCGGATCGATTTTTCCCTTAAGTACGTTAAAGGCGCCGTCCCACGCTTTTTCCCAATCTTTCGCCGTAGCGTCCTTTTGAGCGACGATTCTTTCCGCCGCCTTTGTCAACTCGAAAAACGCCTCCAGCCAAGGATCGTCCTCGATTTGTTCTTTCGAACGCGCGAAGAGGCTCACGAATTTGAAAGGCAGTTTAAAAATCCAGAGCTTGTCAAGTTTCTCGTCGGGTGTCGCGAATAAATCGGGGAAATTCAAAACCTTTTCCCAAGGTTTTGCGCCCGTGTAAAACAGCAATAGGAACGGCCAAACGAATTTCTTGTCCTTTCTTCGAAAACGTTCCTTATGACGTTGGATATATTGTAAAACTAGTATTAACGACGTCAATAGTTGTAAGACGACGTTGCGCGTTTGCGTCGATTTATGTTCAAGCGGAACGGCGACCGCTTGCGCGCCTTGCGAACGGTCTTTGAACGGAATCGAAAAGACAAGATCGCAAAGTCGCGAAACTTGCGCTCCGAAAATGTGAA